>JBBSPE010000138.1:0-11326 GCA_038259155.1 Gemmatimonadales bacterium | reverse complement strand
TTCCAGGAGCAGGCGCGAAAAGCGGGCGTGAAGCCCATTCTGGGCATGGAAGCCTACGTGGCGCCCGGTGACCGCCGCCATCGCGCCAAGGCCGCCCCTGGGCAAAAGTCCAACTATCATTTGGTGCTGCTGGCCCGCGACATGGTGGGCTACCGCAATCTGGTGAAGCTGTCCTCCCTCGCGTACACCGAAGGCTTCTATGGGAAGCCGCGGGTGGACCGGGAGACGCTTGCAAAGCATCACGAAGGGCTCATTGTCACCTCTGCCTGCATGGCCGGCGAGGTCGCGTCGCACCTGCTGGAGAACCGCGATGACGAGGCCGCCGAGGTGGCGTCGTGGTACGCGGAGCTGTTCAAGGGACGCTACTACCTCGAGGTGCAGGCGCACGGCAGCGACGGGCAGGACACGCTCAACAGCCGCGTCTTCGCGCTGGCCGACCGACTTGGTCTGCCGGTGGTCGCCACCAACGACGCGCACTTCCTCACGCATGACGATCACGATGCGCACGACGTGCTGCTGTGCATCGGACTGGGCAAGGATCGTAGCGACCGCGATCGCATGCGCTATGACGACGGCCTGTATTTCAAGAGCGCGCCGGAAATCGCGGGACATTTTCCCGGCCGGCCCGATGTGCTGGAGAATACGCTTGCCATCGCCGAGTCGGTGGACGTGCAATTCAGCAAGAAGTATCATGTGCCCGCCTTTCCGCTGCCAGATGGCGTGTCCACGGAAAACGAGCACCTCGTGTCGCTGGCCACCGACGGCGCGATCATGCGCTACGGCGCGCCGCTGCGCGCGGAGGTGCAGGAGCGGCTGGACTACGAGCTGGATGTCATCACGCGCACCGGCTACGCGGGCTACTTCCTCATCACCGCCGACTTCATTCAGGCAGCGCGTGATCGCGACATCCCCGTGGGCCCCGGTCGCGGTTCGGCGGCCGGTTCGATTGTCGCGTATTCACTCGGCATCACCGACGTGTGCCCGCTCGAGTTCGACCTGCTGTTCGAAAGATTCCTGAATCCCGAGCGCGTGTCCATGCCCGACGTGGACGTGGACTTCTGCTTTGAGCGCCGCGGCGAGGTGATCGAGTACGTGCGGCAGAAGTATGGCAAGGATTCCGTGGGGCAGATCGTCACGTTTGGCACCATGAAGTCGCGCGCCGCCATCAAGGACGTGGGCCGTACGCTGGGCTTCACGCCAGCCGAGACGGATGCGCTGGCCAAGCTGGTGCCCAACGCGCCCAACAACTCGCTCACGGTCAAGGAAGCCGTGGTGCAGGTACCGGAGGTCAAGAAGTTCTACACCGACGATCCGCGCTACAAGCAGCTGCTCGACTACGCGATCAAGCTCGAAGGGCTGTCGCGGCACACCGGCGTGCATGCGGCCGGCGTGGTGATCGCGCCCGGGCCGCTCACGGATTTCGTACCTATCTGCACGCAGGCGTCCAAGGGCGCCGGCGCGGGTGACGAAGAGCGCGTGATCGTGACGCAGTACGACATGAACTGTCTCGAGCGGGCAGGCATGCTCAAAATGGACTTCCTTGGGCTCACCACGCTCACCGTCATTGCCGACACGGTCAAGCTCGTGAAGGAAACGCGCGGCGTGGACGTGGTGCTCGAGACGCGCGGCTTCACCGACCCCGATACGTATCGCGTGTTGCGCGCGGGTCGGACGGGCGGCGTGTTCCAGTTTGAATCGGCGCTGGCCACCGACGTGCTCAAGCGCATGCGCTGCGACCGCTTTGACGACCTCGTGGCGTCCAACGCGCTGCTGCGTCCGGGCCCGCTCGACGCGGGCATGCACAACGTGTACATCCGGCGCAAGCGCGGCGAAGAAGAAGTCTCCTATGCGCTGCCGGAGCTCGAGGCCATCCTCAGCACCACGTACGGCGTCATCACCTATCAGGAACAGGTGATGCGTATCGCGCAGGTGCTGGCCGGCATCTCACTGGCCGAAGCCGACGTGCTGCGAAAGGCCGTGGGCAAGAAGGACGCGGTCCTCATCAAGAAGGAGCTGGGAAAGTTCGAGGAGAAGGCCGTCGCGAAGGGGCACGACGCGGCCATCATCAAGGAGCTGGCGGGTCAGATCGAGACATTCGGCCGGTACGGCTTCAACAAGTCGCACTCGGTCGCCTACTCGGTGCTCTCGTACCACACGGCGTGGCTCAAGACGCACTACCCGGCCGAGTTCATGGCCGCGCTGCTGTCCTCACAAATCGGCAAGACCGAAGAGGTCATCAAGTACATCGCCGAGGCGCGGGAGATGGGCCTCGAGGTGCTGCCACCCGACGTGAACGAGTCCAGCTGGCGCTTCAACGTGGTGGAGCAGAAGCGGGTGCGATTCGGGTTGGGGGCCATCCGCAACGTGGGCCGCGGCGCCATTGACTCGCTGATCGCGGCGCGCGCCGACGGCCCGTTTGTCTCACTGCACGACCTCTGCGCCCGGGTGGACCTCCGGCTGTGCAACCGGCGCTTTTTTGAGGCGCTGGTGAGCGCTGGTGCTTGTGACGGTCTGGGCGGGCACCGCGCGCAGCTGGCCGCCGGCCTCGACGTGGCTCTCAATGAAGCCTCGTTGCGGCAGGACGAGGCGGCGGCCGGCCAGGTGTCGCTCTTTGGGGATTTGCCTGCCGATGCACCCGAAGCCGACCTGCCGGCACACGCGACCCTCCCCAATGTGGACGAATGGACCGAAACCGAGCGGCTCCAGCGCGAAAAGGACCTGCTGGGCTTCTATATTTCCGGGCATCCGCTTGACCCCTACCGGACCGAGTGCGAACTGTTCGCCTCCCACACGATTGCCGACCTGGGCGTCTGGACCGACCAAGCCGTCACCATCGGTGTGGTGGTCACGGCGATCAAACGGCAGGTGAGCAAACGATCCGGCCAGGAGTTCGCGCGCTTGACAGTTGAGGATTTTTCCGGATCTTCAGAAATACTGGTGTTCCCGGAGTCCTGGGCTGCCATCGGGGATCGGGTTCGCCCGGATATCCCGCTGCTGATCAAGGGCAGCTACTCACGGCGGGATCAGGACGTCGAGAACCCCACGTTCATTGTAGATGGAGTCACGAAGTTTGCGGAGTTGCGGGCCGGCGGGGAGGTGGCCATTACCATCGACCTCGAGCGCGGTACGGACCTGGCACCCGCAGTCATGGATGATGTCCGTCGCATGCTGGACGGCCATCTGGGCGCGGCCCCGTTGGAACTGCGCTGGCAGGATGAGCGCGGGGCCGAGGTGCGGTTGCGGTCCAGGTCTCTTACCCTCGCGGCCACGCCGCTCGCGCTGTCCGACTTGCGCGCGCTGCTGGGCCCCGAACGGGTGCGGCTCGTTCGCGCCTGATCACACGACGCTTTCCTCCGCTCGACGCCGGCGTACATGCCGGACGGGCTTTCCGGGCTTTTCATGGCTGCTCCCACGCTCGAATTCGAACGGCCCATCGCCGAACTTGAACGGCAGATCGACGAACTGCGCCGCGTGGCCGATGATCGCGACCTCGATGTGGCCGCCGAGCTGGCGCCGCTCGAAAAGAAGCTCAACGACCTCCGCGTCAGCATCTATCGCGATCTGACGCCGCTCCAGCGCGTGCAGGTGGCGCGCAACGCCAAGCGCCCGTTCACGCTCGACTACATCCGCCTGGCCTTCACCGACTTCACCGAGCTCCACGGCGACCGCGCGTTTCGCGACGACGCGGCGATCGTCGGCGGCTGGGCGCGCCTCGACGGCGAGACGGTCATGGTGATCGGCCACCAGCGCGGACGCGACACCAAGGAGAACCTCAAGCGCAACTTCGGCATGCCGCACCCCGAGGGATACCGCAAGGCACTCCGCCTGATGAAGCTGGCCGAGAAGTTCCAGGTGCCCGTCATCACGCTCATCGATACGCCGGGCGCCTGGGCAGGGCTCGGTGCCGAAGAGCGCGGGCAGAGTGAGGCCATCGCGCGCAACCTGTTCGAAATGAGCCAGCTGCAGGTGCCGATTCTCGCGACGATCATTGGCGAGGGCGGCTCCGGTGGTGCGCTGGCCCTTGGCGTGGCCGACCGCGTGTTCATGTTCGAGAACGCCGTGTACTCGGTCATCACCGTCGAAGGCTGCGCGGCAATTCTGTGGAAGGACGGCAAGAGCCAGCAGATGCGCGAGAAAGCCGCGACGGCGCTGCGGATCACCGCGCAGGATCTGTTCGAGCTGCGCGTGATCGATGAGATCGTGCCGGAACCCGTGGGCGGTGCACACTCCGACCACGAGGCAACCGCCGCCGCGCTCAAGGAGGCGCTCGTGCGACAGCTCGACGAACTGCGGAAGCTCAAGCCGGAACGTCTCGTGCGGAAACGACGCGAGAAGTTCCTGCGCATGGGGCAGTTCATCGAGTGAGGGGCGCATGACGCACCTCATCGAGGTTGCATTCGGGGGCAATCGCAAGGCGTTCTATCAGTGGCACGGCGAGGTACCGCCGCCGCTTCGAGCGCCCATCATCGTGGACGCCGATCGCGGCGAAGATCTCGGCCACGTGCACGCCACCGGTGAGCTGGCCGAGACGCGCTGCCGTGGTTGCAGCCACGGCTGCGGTTCGGCGCCGCCACCGTCGGACCGGGCGCTCCGACTCGCGTCACCCGAGGAGCTGGCGCAGGCAGCCACACTTGCCGACGAGAACGAGTCCGCGCGCCGCACCGCTCACGAGCGGGCGCGCGCCGCGAGGCTCACCATGAAGATCTCGGACGCCGAGTGGCAGTGGGATCGGCGCAAACTCACGCTGTACTTCACGGCTGAGCGCCGCATCGACTTTCGCAACCTTGTGCGCGAACTCGCGAGCCTGTTTCGCACGCGCATCGAGCTCAAGCAGATCGGGGTGCGCGACGAAGCCAAGCGTCTGTCAGGCATTGGTCGCTGCGGTCGCGAATACTGTTCCGCGAGCTGGCTGCCCGACCTGCGGCCGGTGAACCTTGGCGTGGCGAAGGACCAGAAGCTCTCGCTCAATCCCACGCAAATCTCGGGTGCGTGCGGCCGTCTCATGTGCTGTCTGCGCTACGAGCACGAGTTCTACGTGCAGAGTCGGCGACGCTTCCCCAAGGACGGAAAGATTCTGCGCACGGCGACCGGCGAAGAAAAGGTCATGTCGAGCGACATCTTCCGGGACACCGTCACGTTGCGTTCGCCAGAGGGCGATACGCGCATTGTCGCGCTCGCGGCATTGCGTGAAGAAGTCAATGCGGCCGGCGGCGGGCCGCTGTCGGCGTCATCGGGCGATGCATCTGTTCGCGCTGCGGACGATCATACGGAAGCACACCCGGAGGCACACCCGGAAGCACACCCGGACGCACTATCTGAAGCACTTCCGGAGGCACTGCCGCAAGAACCTTCAGAAGGCCAGCCGGAAGCACAACCGAACGAAGAGCCGGCCTTGATGCAGGACACGCCACCAGAACCGTCCACCGAGCCGAGCGCTGCAGAGGCCATCTCCGACACCGTCGCGGACCACGACGCCGAGACCTCGGACGAACAGGCACGGCGCAAGCGTCGTCGCGGTCGCCGAGGTGGTCGTCGGCTTCGTGGCGACCGCAACACGTCGCGCGGTGACGGCGATGATCCGTCCTCCGCTCCACCCTCCGATTCCTGACCGTGCCGCGCTTCTACATCACGACCGCCATCGACTACGCCAACGGCGACCCGCATCTCGGGCACGCGCTCGAGAAGATCGGCGCCGACGTGATCGCGCGCTACAAGCGCGCCGCCGGTGACGACGTGCACTTCATGATTGGGATGGACGAACACGGGCAGAAGGTCGCGCAGACGGCCGCCGCGCTTGGTGCCGAACCGCAAGCCTTCACCGACATGATCGCCGAACGGTTCCAGGCCACCTGGACCAAACTGGGCATCAGTCACGACCAGTTCATCCGCACCACCACGCCACACCACAAAGTCGGCGTGCAGGCGCTCATACGACGCATCGCCGAACGCAGTCCCGACGACTTCTACGAGCGCAGCTACACGGGACTGTACTGCGTGGGGTGCGAAGCGTTCAAGCAGCCCGCCGACATCACGGAAGGACGCTGCCAACTGCACCCCACACGCGAGCTCGAGGAAGTGGAGGAGCGCAACTGGTTCTTCCGCCTGTCGCGGTATGCGGACTTTCTGCGCACACTGATCACCGAGCGCCCCGCATTCATCCAACCGTCGAGCCGCCGCAACGAGATTCTCGGGCTGCTCGACTCGGGGCTCGAAGACGTGTCCGCGAGTCGCGCGCGGCTGTCGTGGGCGGTGCCGTTTCCCCTGCCGTTGTCCACGGGCGAGACCCAGGGCACGTACGTGTGGTTTGATGCGCTGCCCAACTATCTCACGGGCACCGGATTCCCGGATGGTGAGTGGGAGCAGCAGTGGCCCGCGCAGCTGCACGTCATCGGAAAGGACATCACACGTTTTCACGCGGTGATCTGGCCGGCCATGCTGCAGGCCGCGGGGCTGCCGCTGCCACAACAGGTGTGGGCCCACGGCTTCGTGCAACTCGCGGGCGAGCGATTCTCCAAGAGCGCCGGCGTGAAGCTCGACCTGCACGAGGCCATTGATCGCTTCGGTGCCGACGCGTTTCGTTACGTGCTCCTGCGCGAGGTGCCGTTCGACGGCGACGGAAATTTTTCCTGGGAGCGCTTCGAAGAGCGCTATACGTCCGATCTCGCCAATGCGCTTGGCAATCTTGCGAGTCGCGCCGTGGCAATGGTGGAAAAGTATCGCGACGGTGTGGTACCATCCGGAACAGCGCCGGCCGACGATGAGCCGCTCGACCTCGCCGACATCGCACACTATCACGCGGCGCTTGACGGCTCGCGTGGTTGGTTGCTCCACGAAGGGCTCGCCGCCGTGGCCCGACAGGTGGCCCGCGCCAACGAATACACGCAGGCCAGCGAACCGTGGAAGCTGGCCAAGGACCCGGAGGCCGCCGTGACGCTTGATCGCGTGCTGGCGTCTCTCATACGACGGCTTGCCCGCCACGCCGTGCAGCTGGCGCCGTACATGCCGGAGCGGTGCGCCATGCTCTGGTCTACGCTTGGGGCGCCAGGACGTGTACACGAGATGGGCTTCGACCTCCTGCCGGCGCTCGATCCAGGCGGATGGCGGGTGCACAAGGGCGACCCGCTGTTTCCGCGGCCCGTCACCCCCGCGCCGACCAATTGATTCCCGCTGCGCCCGTCACACGACGGGCGCATGTCGTTTCAGCGTGCTGAAGGTGTCCCGCGCTGGATGTCACCAACACGCTGGTCGGTCGTTTCTTGGTATGCAGGAGTAGTGTCTTCTCACCGGAGAGCTCGCATGCCCAAGACCCGTCCATTCCTTCGTCCTACATCGCGCCGACGCACCGCCCCCACCAGGCGGGGCTTCGCGCTCGAAGCGGTGCTGCTGCTGATGCTGCTGTTCGGCATCATCATCACCGCCGGCCTCACCGCCGTGAACACCCTGTCGCGCACGTCCGTCGTGGACTATCGCAGCAGCCAGACCGCGTACGCTGCCGAAGGCGGGGCCGACGACATCATGTCGCAGCTCGATGCCGCCATGCAGGATGGCGTGATTGGCGAAGAGGACATCCTCGGCCTCGAGACGCCGCAGATGTCTGGGTTCGCGTACACGACCAACACGCAGACCACGGGCGTCCCTGTGGCAAAGACGATCACGTCGGGTGCGTTCGCGGGCCTCATCTCGCTCAACCAGCCCATCGATATCGAGGTGACGGCGCGCGATTCCATGCAGAACCGCAGCACCGTGGTGCTGTCGGTGAATGCGCAGTCCATTCCGCTCTTCCAGTTCGGCGTGTTCTACGAAGAAGACCTTGAAATGCTTCCCGGCGCTCCCATGGACTTCGTGGGCTGGGTGCACTCGAACGCCAACATGTACATCAGCTCGAACACCATCAGCTTCCGGAGTCAACTCACCACGCCGGACAGTGTCTTCTGGCAGCGCAAGGACAAGAACGATCGCCTGAACGGCGTGTGGATCAACAACGCCGCCGGCACGGCGGTGAAGTTGGACTTTGATTCGCGCAGCCATGCCGGCGCGGCCTTCGTGGCCCGAAGCACAGCGAAGTTCAACAATCGCCTCATGACCGGTGTGAGCGGCGTGCGTTCGCTCAAACTTCCGCTGCCCGTCGGCCTTGACGCATACACACTCATCGAGCCGCGCGCTGGCGGCGACAACGCCATGGTCCAGGACGTCAAGATGGCGTGGAAATCGGATTGGTACATCGAGCTGGACGTCTCGAATCTGACCACTGCCTGCGCCAGCATGACGAGCTCGCGCGCAGGCGGCCGCACGCTGCCCAACGCCGCACAGTGCGCCACAATCTTCCAGGGACGACCCAACGCGTTCTGGGACGGCCGCGAGGACCTGCGCCCCGATCTGCTGGACATCAACATGGGCGCACTGCGCACGTGGGTGAACAGCGATCCGGTCGGCCGACGCGTTGACATTCTCTTCGTGAACATCACCGGGCAGAACGCGGGCAACGTCGATCGTGACTACCCCGCCGTTCGCGTGGTGAACGGCACACGGTTGCCAAACTCGTGGTCCGCGGTGGAAGCCGGCGGACTGTCCTTGGGCAGCAGCCAGCCGCTCTACGTACAGGGAGACTACAACACCATCAACTGGAAGCCGGCGGGCTTCTTCTCCGATGCGATCACGTTCCTGTCGAACAGCTGGAGTGATGCGCAGCAGGCCAACGCCACGCAGCGGCCCGCGGCCGCAACCACCACGGTGAACGCCGCGATTGCGTCCGGCAACACGGCCACCACGTGCGATTGGCAGCGCGCCGGCTGCGGCTCGCCGGTCTACGGCGGTGGACTTGAGAACTTCCCCCGCTTTCTCGAGAACTGGGGAAGCGGGCGAATCTTCCGGTACACGGGTTCGCTCGTGGCGCTTTACCAGAGCCGCCAATCGCAGGGTGACTGGGGCAACACCGCCAACGGTGGCGCCTACTACAGTGCGCCAACACGCGACTGGAGCTTCGATATCCGCTTCCGTGACCCTCGCCTCCTGCCACCCGGCACGCCACGCGTCGGCACAGTGATCCAGACGGCGTTCCGCCCGCTTTACTGATGCCTGCCATGACGCACCCTCCATTCCAACAGCGCCGGCGCCGCGGCTTCACCATGATCGAAGTGCTGCTCGTGGTGGCCATGATCGGTGTCATGGTGGCCGTGGTCGGCCCCAAGTTCCGACTCAACGAATCCACCGAAGTACAGCTCGCGGGCATGCAGATCGCCCAGGACCTCGAGTTGGCACGCACCCGCGCCTTGGCCACGCGTTCCGAGGTCCGCTTCGTCTTCGAGACGGGTGGCGACCCCGGTGCCTACGCAGGCTACCTCGACAACGATCGCAACGGCACCATCGCCGAAAGCGCGACCGAGCGCGAGGCGCTGGGCGGTATCGGCCGACGCGAACTTCCGGCACGCGTGGAGTTCGGACGCGGCTCGGCCGAGGCATTGCCCAACGACCCGTACGGCAACGACGTGACGTTCGCGAGTGGCCGAGTGCTGTTCAACCCCCGCGGCCTCACCGAACCCCTCGGCACCGCGGGCGTCGTGTACCTCACGAGCACCACGGACCCGTCCCACGCGGCTGCCATTGCCATCTCCGGCAGCGGCGCGGTACGGCTCTGGACCTGGAGGGAGAGCAAATGGCAATGACCCGAACCTCGCGACGACACGCGCAGCCCTACCGCGCCCGTCCCCGCGCACGGAGCGGTTTCACGCTGGTCAGCATGATCGTCGCGATCGTGCTGCTCACCGTGGGCATCCTCGCGCTCGGCAACGCGAACACCAACACCATCAAGTACCAGACGATGGCGCAGAACCGCACCAACGCCGTGGCCATCGGACGCGCCTACCTCGAAGAGGTGCGCGTGCGCAACCCATGGAACCTGGTCTCCGAAGCCGCCATCACCGTGGGCGCCGATGGACTACCAAGCGCCAGCGGGCCGTATTCGCGCAGCATGCAGGTCAGCGAGGCGCGCAACAACCTGCTGTTGGTCGAACTCCTGGTCGATTTTCCACGCGCTGAGAAGCCGGTGCGTCTCACGACTTACCAGTACCGGGGCAACGGCCTCGCGGGGACACCATGAGCATCACGCCCAGCAACCGATCCAGCAACCGATCCAGCAACCGATCCAGCATCGCGAACGCGCACCATCGGATCACCCGGCGACGCGGCTTCACAATTGTCGAACTCCTGATCTCGCTCACGATGGCGTTGGTCATCCTGAGCAGCGCCACCGCGTTCGCCATGACGTCGTGGCAGACCCGGCGGGGATGGACGCTCAAGGAGGGCGTTGACCGCAACGCGCGCTTTATCGGCATGGCCGTGAGCCGAGATGCCGCCGAAGCAGGCATTGATCTGGAGAGCACCCCGGTGTTCGGTTCGCTCGCCACGTTCGGCGACACGATCTCCATCCTGTCCGTCCCGTACGATCCGCTCGAAGCACCGACCTACCGCTTCGACGCGATGAACAACGACACCATCAACCCGTTGCCACCCGGCGGCAACTGCGGCACGTACTGTCTCACCTTCCTGAAAGAGAACGGCACCTTCGGCATCAACGCGGGTGACCTGGTGCGACTGCAGGTGAATGGAGAACGCCGCCTGCTCATGGTCGCTTCCACGGCTGACCTCGGTGCCAATTTTTCGATCACGTTCCTGCCCACCACGCGGATTCTCGGACGCGCCGCGGGCTTGAGCGACTCCCTGCGCATCGATCGTTTCGGCACCGCCATTCAGAAGCTGAACGTGGTCGCGTACTGGTACGAGCCCAGCAAGAAGTCCGTGATGCGGGCGGAACGGCTCTCACCGGGTGACGCGTCGCCACTCGGCGACGTCCTGGCCGATGGCGTGGAAGCCTGGGAGGCCACGTTGCTCTTTCAGGGTGGCTACGAGCACGCCTACTACGACGGAGTTGACAGCGACTCCACCAACGACGGGAATCGCATCATGGCCGTGAAGGTGCGCGCGCGCGTGCAGGCCGACCGGACCGACCCCGCGGTCAACAGCGGAAATCCGGTCTATCGGTGGTACGAGTGGCGTGTTGCTCCGCGCAACTTGATGTACGAGAAAAACCGCCTGTAGCGACTACTTGCTGAAATCCACCGCGGGTGCCGCCTGCGCAGACGCGTCCGCCTCGAAGTATTCGCGGGGCTTCGCGCCAGTGACTTTGGCGGTCACCACGGCCGGAAACCGCCGGATGTAGGCGTTGTACTTCTCAACCGCTCCGTTGTAGTCGGTGCGTGAAACCGCGACGCGATTCTCCGTGCCCGTGAGTTCGTCCTGCAGGCGCAGGAAGTTCTCGTTCGATTTGAGA
>JBBSPE010000137.1:0-11578 GCA_038259155.1 Gemmatimonadales bacterium | reverse complement strand
TGGAGAAGGCCCGCCAGCTCGCGCGCGACCACTTCGATACCGGCATGGTTCGTATCAACGCGTTCGGCACGGCCGATCCCAACATGCCGTTCGGCGGCGTGAAGGATTCCGGCTACGGCCGCGAGCACGGCGGATTTGGCATGAAAGAGTTCGTCAACACCAAAGCGATCTATATGCCATGAACGGATCAAACCACAGGAGCTACCCATGAACGTTCTCGTCGCCGGTGCCACCGGCAAAACCGGCCTTCGCCTCGTCAAGGAACTGACCGCGCGCGGCCACCATCCCATCGCGCTCGTGCGCGAGAGCTCCGACACCAGCGCGCTGCCGGCGAACACCGAGCAGCGCCAGGGCGACCTCACCAATCTCGGCAACGACGTCTGCAACGGATGCGATGCCGTGGTGTTCGCCGCCGGCTCCGGTGGCTCGACGGGTGAGGACATGACCGATGCGGTGGACCGCGACGGAGCAAAGCGTCTGGTCGACATCGCCGCAAAGGCAAAGGTCAGCCGCTTCGTGATGCTCAGTTCGGTGGGCGCCGGCGATCCGGACCCCAAGAGCAAACTTGCGCACTATCTGCAGGCCAAGCACGATGCCGATGAGCATCTCAAGGCATCAGGGCTCAGCTACGCAATCCTCCGCCCGGTCAGCCTCACGGAGGCGGACGGCTCTCGTGACATGCGCTTTGGTGACGACGTGGACGTTGACGCCAAGGCGGCACGCGGCGACGTGGCGTCGGTGCTCGCCGATGCGGTCGAGGACAGCAAGTGGAACGGCAAGGTCCTGCGCATGCAGTCGCATTCGCAGTCGCAGTCTCCGTCATGAAGGCTGCCATCATCTCGGCGTACGAGGCGCCGATCGAGCTCGGAACGGTCGACAAGCCGGCGCTGCACGACGATTCCGTGCTGATCGCCGTACACGCTGCCAGCATCAATCCCATCGACGACATCCTGCGCTCCGGCGCCATGAAGGATCGGACGCCCCTCACCTTCCCGCACGTGATGGGCTATGACGTGTCGGGCGAGGTCATCGAGGTGGGCAAGGACGTCACACGCTGCGCCGTCGGTGACGAGGTGTTCGCGCGGCCCAATCAGGACGATGCCGGCGCGATTGCAGAGTTCGCGCGCGTGAAAGGGAGCGAACTGGCCATCAAGCCGAAGACGTTGAGCCATGCCGAGGCGGCGTCAGTGCCGCTGGCGGGTCTCACGGCCTGGCAGGCGTTGATCACCCGGGGCAAGCTGAAGGCTGGCGAGAAGGTGCTCATCCACGCCGGCAGCGGCGGGGTCGGCACGTTCGCCATCCAGATCGCCAAGCACCTCGGCGCCCACATCGCGACCACGTGCAGCGGCCGCAATGCGGATCTGGTCAGGCGACTCGGCGCGGATGTGGTGATCGACTACAAGACGCAGGCATTCGACGAGTTGCTGTCGGGCTACGACCTCGTGTTCGACATGATCGGCGGTGAGACCTTGCGGCGTTCGTTCACCGTGCTGAAGAAGGGCGGCCGGATGATCTCGATCAAGGGGCAGGACACCGAGAATGACGCGGCTGGGTTCGGCGTGCACTTCGAGGCGTTCTTCATGGAGCCGAACGGGGAGATGCTGGCCGAACTGGGCGCCGTGATCGATACGGGCGCGGTGAAACCCGTGATTGGCCGCACGTTCCCCATGGCGCAGGCCGGTGCGGCCTATGATGAGTTGGCGAACGGCAAGGCGGTGGGCAAGATCGTGGTGATGGTGCGGTAGACAGCATGCCGACGGATTGGCCCATCAGCCCCGCTACACTCCAACAACTTCACCACGTACCGGCGCGTCCACCGACTTCGCGCTGCTGGCTGCCTCGGCATCGTCCTTCAGGGCCTGCATGTCGATGACATGCCGGAATCGCACATCCTCGGCCTGCATGCGCTTGAAGGCATCGTTGATGTCCTTCATCGCAATCAGTTCGATCTGCGGCCGAATGCCATGCTTCGCACACAGGTCGAGCACTTCCTGCGTATCGGGGACGCCACCGATGAGCGAGCCGGACACGCTGATGTGCTGAAACACCATCGTGGCCGTGTCGAGCTCGTCGAAGCCAAGAAAGTTGCCCACCACCGCGATGGTGCTCTTGCTCGCCATGAGCGGGAGGTAGACGTTGAGATCGTGCTTGTACGGAATCGTATTGACGATCATGTCGAGCGTTCCCTTGTGCTCCGCCATCGCGTCGTCATCGTTTACATCGACCACCGCGTCGGCGCCAAGCGCCTCGATGGCCGCACTCTTCTCGGGGCTCGTGGTGAGGGCAATCACCGTGGCGCCGAGCGCCTTGCCGATCTGCACCGCCATGTGGCCAAGCCCTCCGATACCGGCCACGCCCAGCACCTGACCGTGCGCGAGCCCGAAATATTTCATGGGCTGGTATGTGGTGACGCCGGCGCACAGGATCGGGGCGGCGTGCTGGCTGTCGATCACATCGGGAATGCGAAGCGCAAACTCCTCGCGTACGACAATCGCCGTCGAGTAGCCGCCGTACGAGTTGGTGCCGTCCGCCTTCTTGGGGCCGTTGTACGTCAGGGTGCAGCTCTTGGGCCCGGTGCAGTACTGCTCGTCACCCTGTTTGCACTGGGCGCACTGCTGACAGCTGTTCACCATGCAGCCGATCCCCGCGCGATCGCCGACCTTGAACCGCTGTACACCGTCGCCGACCTTGGTGACGACGCCAACGATTTCATGTCCCGGAATGCACGGCCACACGGTGTTGCTCCAGTCGTCACGCGCCTGATGCA
Organism: Gemmatimonadales bacterium; assembly: GCA_038259155.1. GTDB lineage: Bacteria > Gemmatimonadota > Gemmatimonadetes > Gemmatimonadales > Gemmatimonadaceae > JAABRT01. The sequence continues at coordinate 8,811 of JBBSPE010000137.1, read as the reverse complement.
AGTCGGAATGGCACACGCCGCAATGCGTGATGTCGATGGCGATTTCGCCTGCGCGAATGTCTTCACGCGTGAACTTGAGCGGGGAAAGCGTGGCACCTGCCGACTGCGTTCCGTATGCGAGCACTTCCATAGGGATCTCCTTTGTTGACGACAAAGGTGATCATACGGAACAGCAGACGCATTGTTCCTTCCGTTGTGCACGCGTGCGTAGCGTGCACACACGACTGCGCCGGGACACGCTCACTTCGGAGTATCTCATGGTGGGTAGGGGCGCGCGACACGCGCACTTCGGCCATGACGTATGCCAACTTCATGCATCAGCGCGGCGTGTGGTTGATCTCTCGCGGGGCGGGGACACCCTGCTTGCGGGAACAATAGGTTCTGGACCGCGTCTAACGATTGTGAGCGCGGAAGTATGTGCACCACCTCTACAGGGAGCGGCACGACATGTCATTGTCCGAGGAGCAACGCAACCATTTCGAGAAGCGCCTGCTGGAAGATCGCTCGGCGGCCGTGGATGCATTGAACCGCATCATCGTCACCTCGGGTGCCGATGACTCGCAGGATCGCAGCGGTGACCTCTCCAAGGTGCCGACGCACCCAGCCGACCTCGGGACCGACGTCATCAACACCGAGGTGACCAACGCCAATGCCACGCGGATCTCGCAGGAGCTGACGGAAATGGACGCCGCCCTTGAGCGACTGCACCGGACGCCCATGCGCTACGGCATTTGCGAGGATTCCGGCGAGCCAATTCCGCTCGCTCGCCTGGAGATCGTGCCGTGGGCACGAACGTGCGGGGACGCGGGCGCCTGACGAACGAACGGCGACCGAGTCGCCCGAGCAATGAAAAGCAGTGATCGCGCCTACGGTGTGAGTACAAACCGCCGACTACTCCGTGCCACCGCCCCGTCGCGTCGCTCCACTTCCAGGGTCAGTGTGTACGGACCCGTCGACAACCGGCTGAGATCAACCGTCACCGCACGCGCATGCACCGGAACGCCCGCGATGTCCTCAATGCGCCCCTCCTGCGCGCTGGCGCTCGCTTCACGGGCTGCCCCGAGCGGCGCATCACGCCACTTCACGGTGATGGTCGCGTTCGGATCGTCGCGCACGCGCATGGCAACGGCCAGCCTACGGAACATGCCCAGACGCTCCTGCCTCTCCACCTGCACACTTACGCTGGCCGAGTCCTCACGGCGCACGCCATACGACTCCCAGAACACATCCACGCGCGGTGCCGAGCTCACGCTGATGTCCAACGAACCCAGCATGCGTTGACGCAGCAAGGAGTCCGAGCTGGTTTCGAGGACCCGTTGCGCAGCGGGTGAGAGAAAGACGGGATCGGATAGCGCGATCTCGTCCGGTTGCAGGTCGCGGAGTGTTGGTGGCGGCGTCACACCAAGTCGTGTCCGCACGTCACCGTGTGTTGAATCACCTTGTACTTCGAGTGAGAGCAGCGTCGGTGAGGCCGCCAGCGCACCAATGAGGACCATCGGCCCGGAACGGCCCGCGTACGAGGTTTCCACCACGGGAACGTAGCTTTCGGGCGCTGCCGAGCTGATCAGCGTGATGCGCGCGGGAGACGTTGGGGCATGCGCCGGTGCCTGATCCGGTGTGTCGACGAGCATCGTGGCCATCGCGAGTTTCGTCGAGTCCGCTCGACGAAAGAGCGCCAGTTGGCCGCGCGGGAGTTGGGCGAGCGAACGGGCGCGCCGGAAATGGGTGTGCGGCCACCACTCACGCCTGCTCGCTGGAATCGCCGGCGCATTCAACTGCCACGCGGTATCTCCCAGCGCGAACGGATCGCCGAGCGCGTCGGCGATCGGATCCGTGGCCACACGATCGCGTGAGAATTCGTAGGTGGTGTATGGCGACTGCAACTCCGAGCCCTGCGCGCGCATCCAGTTGTCATGGCCGTTGTCTTCCTGCTTCCCAAGCCAAACGGATCGAGTGGGCCACCCGTAGCGCAGCAGGAGCCGTTCGAGCGCATCGCGTCCATAGTCGGCTGTCCACCGCCTGCGGCCGTCCACCGGGATCGAGCTGAGCAGCGCCACGTGCACCGTGCGGGCGTCATGTGCCACTCGGCGTTCATTGATGCTGTCAGCGTACAGCGGATCAGCCAGCCACCACCAGCGCTCGGCCAGCAGCACCGACGCGTCGCACCCGGTGTATTCCAAGCGCATGGAATCGACCGTGCCGAGGAGAGGCGAGAGGTCGTCCCAGGCGCAGCGCAGGCTGAGCGGCATCGCACTGCGCGCCCGATCGAACGAGCGTTCGGCCAGTGACACACGCGATTGCGTGGCGTGCACATATCCCTCGAGTGCGGCGCACCACCAAGCGTCGCTCTCGCAGCTGGCAGCAGCGTGCAGCGCACTATCCGGAAGCCCCTGGTCGAGCAGAAAGCGCACATGCTGCCCCACGAAGAATGCGTCGGCGGGCAGCGATTCTGAGGCCTTTCGGAACTGTTCGATCAATGCTGCTCGCGCTGTGCGTATCGCCGGTCGGGACTCCGGTGCGATGCCGGCATCGATGAGTCCGGCTTCATCGACCACGCCGAGCGAATCGCCAATGATCCACGTCGGACAGACGCCGAAGGCGGAGGAAAGACTGCTGATGGCCACGTAGTTTGGCGGCAGCGAAGCGCTGGTATACGGCGAGTTCAGTTGGCCCCGGAGTCCGTGGCAGTGCACGAGCGGTCTTCGGCGCGCCGTCTCGCTCGCGACATCAACGCCGCGCTTTCGCTCGGCGCTGAGCCGGTCGCCCTCGCTCCGAATCCACGCGCGTTGCCACCGCTCAAAGAACTCGGTGGCGGCCTGCACGAGCTCGGCGCGGACTGTATCAGCGCTCGTTACCGACGATCTCGCCATGAACTCGCGAGGGTCGGTAGACGCTCGCGATGGAGCGGAGACACTTCGCGCCGCGGTAGCAAGCACGATAGTGGCAACCAACAACAGCATGCGAGTAAAGGCAGACGCCATGAGTTCGTCGGCTGGCTCGGATCAATCGACTACGGTGCGATGACGGGAATCGCGCACCGCTGAATGTGGGGAACATCAACGCTGTCGAGCGCGACGGCAATGGCGAAGCGCTGAGGCACCTCCAGTTGCGCGTGCGTTCTGGCCCTGTCACGTTTCGCCGGTTTCCAGCTGGGGTGGTTGATCGGGCACTCGCGGAATCGAGGTCTTCAATGAGAACGACGGCAAGATGGGGCCACATGAGCGTCGCCACACCACACCTGTGTGCTGCGCTTGTGCTCGTAGGCTGCGCTGGCGACGAGCGAAGCGACCTCAGCCGTGCCGTTGTCACCGACAGCGCCGGAATACGAATCGTGCACAACGCCACATCCGCGTGGACGAGCGAAACCGCCTGGCAAATCGATTCAATGCCGCTCACGCGCATCGGCGAGCGACAGCACCCCGACAGTCTGCTGCTCAGCCGAGCGTGGGATCTTGCTCGACTGACCACCGGGGCGCTGGTGGTGCTCCACTTTTCGAAGCAGGAGCTACTCCGATTCTCGCCGGATGGCACGTTGATCGGCGTCATGGGAAGAATGGGCACCGGGCCCGGAGAGTTCGAGCGGAGCCGGCGCCATGCCGGTGGGTGCGGAGGCGATCTTCGATGAGAATGCGTTCGTCTGGTTGAGCGAGTACGACACCAGGGACGCCCTGCCGCAGTCTTCGCATCGCGATGCGAGGCCACGGCAATGGCTCGTCTTTGACACCGCCGGGTTGTATCAGGGACGGGTTGCCCTTCCGGGGCGGTTGCGTGTCCATGCGATCGCTGACGACGCCGTGGCCGGCGTATGGACCGACGCGGATGGAATCGAGAGTGTCAGGGTATATCGTATTCAGAAACCACTACTCTGAGAGCTATAGCATGCCCACGAACGCAGCGACGTCGACCTCCACCTCCGGCTACGACCTCACCCCTCTGCGCGGCCCCGCACGCGAACGCGCCGCGGACGCCGCCGGATTGAGCGCCGAGGAGCGCCGGATCCTGCTCGACCACGGCACCGAACGTCCGGGCTGCGGGCTCCTCCTCCACAACAGCGAGCAGGGACGCTACGCCTGCAACCTCTGCGGACTGCCGTTGTTTCAGAGCGACGCCAAGTTCGAGTCGGGGACGGGCTGGCCGAGCTTTTTCCAACCGGTCGATCCGGCACACGTCACCGATGTGCGCGACAGTACGCTGGGCATGGTACGCATCGAGACGCGCTGTGCACGCTGTGATGGGCACTTGGGGCACGTGTTCCCCGATGGTCCGCCACCCACCGGCAACAGCTACTGCATGAACTCCGCGGCGCTGCGGTTCGTACCAAATGGAGAGGAGCCCGAGCAGCGCACGGCCGCGCAGTTTGCGAACGCCACGTGACGCGTCACAGGACGGTCCCGCCGCACGGTTGTTACAACGCACCGTATTGACAGCTGATCTTTTCTCCGGCTAGCGTCCACGCATGCGCCTCTCCATTCCGCTTCTCCTCGGGTTCGGCCTCATCGCGGCCTGCTTCGGTCCAACACAGGTGTGCGGCTGCTCGCCGGTTCCGCCAGCCTCCGGCATTGTATTTGGCATCGTGGAAGATGCCGGCGGCGCTCCCGTGGTGGGTGCCCTGGTTGGAGGGACCGCCAGACAGGGCGCCTGTCCCGGCGCCGGCCCGTCGATCTCCGCCGTCTACGGCTCGCAGGTGAGCGACTCGGCAGGTCGATATCGCGCGTACGCGCAAGCGGGCGGGAACCAGGCTGAGTCCACGATTTGTGTGCAGTTCAGCGCCAGGCGCACGGTGGCCGTGAACGCCGACTCCGTGCTCGCCCAACCCGTCTCCATGCGCGTGAGCAGGAACTCGTTCGACAGCGTGCGAGTGGACTTTAGCTTTCCGTAGCGAGAAAGGCCGGTGTTCGTCTGCGGGGGCACGCCGGAATGCAAACGACGCCCTTGCGCCCGTCGCCGCGGGTCCTTGACACGTCTCGTCTGGCACGCGATGCTCGCGCATGACGACACCCATCCCGTTTCCAATCAACACCGCGCCGGCGCTGGTGAGCGTCGCTGACGTGCACGCGTGGCTCACCACGCTTGAGCAGCAACTCCTCGCGGCCCGTGATCGACGAGGCGTCTTCGTCACCGCCTACCTCACCATCACCAAGGCCGTGGCAGCGCAGTGCGACGCAGACGGCTTTCGTGACGTGCCATGGGTGCGCTCGTACTTGGTGGCGTTCGGCACGCTCTACCGAGACGCGCTGCATCGGGATGCCACCGCACGGCGCTCCGATGCTCCCGCCGAGATCAGGCGCGTTCCCAAGGCATGGCGTGTGGCCTTCGATGCCGCCAGCGCCCGCCGCGGATGGGTGATCCAACATCTCATGCTCGGCGTGAACGCACACATCAACCACGATCTTGCCCTCGCGCTACTCATGGCCGGGATCGACGGCGATCGTGCCACCTGCTACGCCGACCACACGGCGGTGAACCAGGTGCTCGAACGCGCCACGCTCGCGCTCAAAACTGAGGTGTCGCTCAAGTGGGCCCCGCTGCTCGAACGGCTCGATCAGGCCGCCGGCACACTCGATGACGACGTCACGGTGTTCAGCATCGCGAAGGCGCGCGACCATGCGTGGGCCATGGCGGTGGCCATGGACGCCACGCGCGGTACGCCCGGTGAACCTCTGTTGCGCGCCGCCCTCGACGAGCAGGCGGCGGTGGTCGCGCGGCTGATCCTGGCGCCCCCTGCGGAGACGACGGTGATCACGCGTTCTCGGCGCCTGCTCGAGCGGCTCGATCAGGCGGCGCGGGTGGCGGAGCGGGTGGCTGGGTTCGACGGGTGGCGCGGTCCAAGACAGTAACTTCAAGTGATTGGCGTACTTGAGGATAGATCATAAGCTGGTTATGATTCAGTCATGAGTCAGATTCAGAAATATCTCGCGGAGATCGGCGCCCGCGGCGGTCGCGTGAGCCGGCGGCGCCTCGATCCCCAAACGGCGCGTGACATGGTGCGAGTCCGAGAGGCACGTCGGGCGTTTGCGCGGTTCCGCGTGGCATGCTTCTGGTCGTATCGCCCCGACCTGGCAATCACCGCCGCCGACATCGGGTGGGTGGCGGAGCAGCTCATGAAGTCCGGCAATCGCGAAGCGTGGTTGGCGGGTGCACGGCTGTGCCGCTAACCGCGCTGCAAGGTCAGTTGCTGGCCGCACTCGCCAGCGCGCCCACCGATGATCGGTATCTCGCTGGTGGCGCCGCAATTCATTTGGCGCCGCAATCCACGCGCTTCAGCGATGATCTGGATTTCTTTCACGACACCGAAGCACGCGTCGCCAGCGCCTTCGCGCATGACCGGGCGACGCTCGCCAGCGCCGGGTGGACGGTAGACGTGCAGATTTCGCAACCGGGATTCATTCGGGCGCTCGTCAGCCGCCAAGGTGCGTCAACGCGTGTTGACTGGGCGCATGATTCTTCCTGGCGATTCATGCCGTTGGTCACGGACCCGCTCGGTGGGTTGCTGTTGCATCCCGTCGACTTGGCCCTGAACAAGCTGCTCGCGTTCGCCGGTCGAGACGAGCCACGTGATTTTGTAGACGTACTGTACGTGCATGACCACGTACTCCCGCTGCCGGCGCTTGCGTGGGCGGCGCCCGGCAAGGATCCCGGGCTCTCTCCCGGATCCTTGCTCGAACTGTTGCAACGTCGCGGACGCGTTCGACAGGAGGAGCTTGACCGGCTGCACATGACCGTGCCGCTTGACGCGGGCACCATGCGCGACGCATGGCGCACCATGCTTCTCGACACGGCCGCATTTATCGCGAGCCGACCGCCCACCGAACTCGGCTGCCTGTACTTCCAGTGCGAGCTGGAGCGGTTTGTGGTGCCGGACGCGCAGCGCTCGTTGGAGGCACAAGGCATTGCGTTGCACTACGGAGCACCTGGTGGCGTGATCCCGCGCATTGCGGATCTGCCGATCAGTGACGCGACCCCGTTGGAGTGAGGTACGCTGCACCGCGATATAATTGGGCATGACCGACTCTCGCCCCGGCGCCCGCACCGACCGCCGCCTCACGCCCAGTGGCATTCCCGAAGTGGATGCCGTGCTCGAAGTGGTGGACACCATGACGCCCGGCGAACTGGACGGGCTGCCCTACGGCGTCATCCAGCTCGACCGTACCGGGCGCATCCTCAAGTACAACGCCGTGGAGTCGCGGCTCGCCTCGCTCGCGCCCGAAGACGCGATCGGCAAGCAGTTCTTCACGGAGGTCGCGCCGTGCACGCGGGTGCAGGAGTTCTACGGCCGCTTCACGGAAGGCGTGATCCGCGAGATGCTCGACACGTCATTCGTCTTCCATTTCGCCTTCAAGCAATCGCCACGTGACGTCACCGTGCGGCTGTTCTTCTCCAAGCGCACGCGCACCGTGTGGGTGCTCATTTCCGACCACGAAGGGAAGCCGTTGGGGGCGGCGTGAGCGAGCCGATTGCCTACTGCGTCGGGATCTTCAGGACTCCGTTCGCGGCGCAGCAGCGGCGTCCGTAGCCGAGCTAGCGAACACAATCGTCCCTACCACGCGCGCACCAGCACCACCGTGAACACGGTGGACTCGACGTCCACATGATCGAGCACGAGCGCATCAAACACGTCGCCCGGCAGGAACGTCCAAGGCGCGCGCTGCACGAAGGTGTCCTCCGCTTGCACGAAGCGCGCGCCGTTGCCCTCGGGGTGGACGACGCGGGACATGTCCGCGGTAAGCGCGATGCCTTGCGTCACACTCGGCGGGACGAACAGGCTGCCGGACACCACGCCGTGCTCGATGCGCAGCGTGATCGACCCACCTTCCGTGATCACATCCAGCGACTCGGCGGCGGCAGGCTCGGCACTCCAATACAATGCGCGCCAGTCGCCGTCGAGCAGGGTGAAGATCGGTGGTGCTTCGGGGGGCAGCGCGGTGATCGGCGCATCGGTGGTGCAGGCCGCAATGCACGCCGCGAGCACGGCGGTGACGGCCAGCAGCGCGTGTCGCAAACCAGTCCGTCTTCGCGGCACGCCAGAAGTCGGCAAACGAATCGTCATGTCCCACTCTGCGTGCGACGCGACCAATCCCGACATCCGCGCCGCAGCTCGCGCACTTCGCCACTTGTCACCTGCAGCGCGGCCGTCTTCGTCTGGAGCAACGGCCCGCAAAGTTCGTGAATATCAGCGAAGGGTGCGCTAAAACGTCTGGGGCTCATCAGTCGGCGCCGATGGTTTGGTCGCCAAATAGCGGTCCGTGAGGTATACTTACCATGAATCCGCTGCACCACAGGCTGCTGTAAAGAGTTCGCGTGCTGGCACGTCGCGCTTACGCCTCTGGTTGTTGGCGCGGACCGTCCGCACGCTGGCGACGCGATCGCTGCACGCAGCCGCCGTTCCGCCGCGGCGACATCGCTTGGTCAGCGTCGGTTCAACATGGCGCAGCCTTCGCTGCCGAACCCCTGAAGCGATGACTCAGCACAGCACGAATAGCGAAGCGCTCGTGGCCCGCCGCAAGGCTGCCGTCCCGATCGGTGTGGGCATGTTCAACCCGGCCACGGCGGTTCGGGCCTCGGGGGCGATCATCATCGACGCCGACGGTCGCGAACTCATCGATTTTGCCGGCGGCATCGGCGTGGTGAATGCCGGTCACTGCCCGCCTCCGGTGGTTGAGGCCATCAAGGCACAGGCAGAGCAGTTTTTGCACGTCAGTTTCAACGTGGCCACGTACGAACCGTACGTGGCGCTGGCAGAAACGCTCAACGCGCTGCTGCCACACGGCGGGCCCACCAAGACGATGCTGTGCAGCACCGGTGCCGAGGCGG
>JBBSPE010000136.1:0-11667 GCA_038259155.1 Gemmatimonadales bacterium | reverse complement strand
TGCCCTGTGCCTCGAGTGAGCCAGCGAGCAGTGGCAGGACCGCCAACAACGCGGCGAAGCGAGACGCCCCGCGAAGGCGCTGGCGGCCGGTGACGTGTGCATGTGAAGTCATTCGGACATCCCCCGGACATCGTCCGTCGAAAGCATGGTCGGCATGGTGGCCGTTGCGGCGCCGCGAACGCGGAGCAGCAGGTCACCAGTGGAGAGTTCTGCACGCGCGGCCTGCACATCGGCGGATCGTCCGCTCGACTGTGCCTGCAGGATGAGCGCGAGGGTGAGTTCAAGGTCCTGCAACAAGCGGCGCGTGCGCGGCTCGGTGAGTTCATTCGTGTCGAGCAGCAGGCGCGTGGTGGACAACAGGTCGCGCGCCCAATCGGCCAGCATCGCATTCTGTGCGGTGCCACCCACGGACAGGTCCTGCTTGGCGGTCACGAGCAGTGCTTCGGTGCGCCCCAGATGCTCCGCCGTGAGCTGTGCGAGCATGAGCGGCAGCGCGGCGCTGGCATCGGTGCGCGGCTCACCGCTCGCCTCGGCGCCGACGTTGTTGCTCGCCGTTGCGGGAGCGACGAACACATCACGCGCTCGTGGATCAAACGTGCGACCAATGGCCACGCCAACCACGAGCGTCGCCGCGAGCGCGGCGAGCTGTGGCCAGATGCGGCGCGTGGCGCGGGGAGTGAGCGTCTCTACCTGCAACGCCGGCGGGAACGGAACCTCGGTAGCCAAGTCGGTGGCCACGGTGGCATGCGATCGCGCCTTGGCCTCACGCGCTCGGCGCGCCGAGATCGCGAGCCACATGGCGTCACGCGGCGCAATCACGTCGTCCGTGAAACTCGCGGCGGCCAGCGCCCGCAACGTGGCATCATCCGTGGAGTCGACCGGCGAATCGGTCATTGTATCGGGTATACCGTCCGCGGCCGGAATTCCCTCGGCACCCCACAACTCCTCCGCGGGCGGCAACGGCTCACGCGACGGGTCAAAGTACAGCTCACGGTTCGGTTTGTTGATCATAGCGTCTCCGTTCCCACGAACGGGGCAAGGGCTACGCGCAGCTTTCGCCGCGCGTGAAACAACTGGGTCTTGGAGGTACCGGACGCGACGCCCAGCGCCACACCGATCTCCTCATGGGTGAAGCCTTCTACATCGTGCATCACGAACACCGCGCGATAGCCCGGTGGCAGCGCGGCAATCGCCTGCCGCATGCGCACCTTCAGATCGGGCTCGGACTCCACGGGCATCGTCGCCTGCTGGTCCACGGCGGTCAGGTCCACATGGCGGTCGGCCACCCGCTTTTCGCGGCGCAGCGCATTCAGCACCACCGACACCGCAATCGCGTGCAGCCAGGTGCTCAGAGACGAGTCGCCCCGGAACGCATCGATGCGATCGAATGCCCGCACGAACGCGTCCTGGGTGCACTCCTGCGCCAGATCGTCACGGCCGGTCATGCGGGCGCACAGCCGGTATACCCGGTCCACGTGCCGCTCGTAGAACGCGCGTTCTGCGGCGGCATCGCGGGCCCGCAGCCCCTCCAGCAGTGGATCTGCCGACGGGGCCTGCGGGGAGACCGGGGCCGCCGAGGCGACGGGTGATCCGGTCATGCGGAACGCGTGTGAAGAGTCATGGCCCCCCTGTGACAGCCTGTTCGGCCGCAGGGTTGAATGACGTCAGGCGGGCGCGGTCAACCGGTGGAAAATGGCTTCCTCGATGGGGACGCCGCCTTTCAGGTGCTCCATCACAATGCGTTCCAGCAGCTCCGGCGTCACGTGGCCGTACCACACACCCTCGGGATACACCGCCACCACCGGCCCCCCGTTGCACACGCCCAGACAGGGGGCCTCACTGCGCTTCACTCGCTCAGCGCCGAACAGGAGCCCCTCCCGCTGCAACAGGACGGCCAGCCGGCTGTAGAGGGCGCGGCCGCGACGGTCGTCGGACCAAAACCCGCCCGTGCACACGAGCACGTGCCGGGCGTACGGTTCCATGAGGGGGGCGTCGGGCGGGAGGGAGGACGGCGGCACTGCGGGGCTCACTCGGCGTCAATGCGATCTAGTGCGGAATGAAGGCCAGAATGATCTCCATTACGATCAAGAACACGATTGCCAGCTCCAACGTTTCCGAGCGCGCCGCCTGCGCCTCGTCGTTGAGCATGGAATAGGTGTCCCGCAGGATGCCCAGCTTGCGGTCAATGCCGGTGCGCCAGGTCCGCTCCCGGAAGAGCTCCAGCGCCGTCTGGTACACCCGGGCCAGATACACGTCGTCCGTGACCTTGAGGGCGTTTTCCACCCGCTCCACCAGCTCCGTGGACTCGGCCACCTGCTGCTGCAGCTCCCCCAGCAGGTCACCATAGCGCCGCCCCGGAAACAGCCGGCGACCCCGACGCGCCTCGGCGATACGCCCGAACACCTTGGGCAGGTCCCCGTCGAGCAGCGCGTCGTAGTAACGCAGCTCCAGCAGCTGCGCGTTCGCGAACTCGAGAATGTACTGGAGATCGGTGTCCGGGCTGCCGGGCTCCACCACCAGCGCGTTGTCCCAGGTGAGAATCGCCAGGTCGTCGTTGTAGTACGAAAAACGGTGGGGCAGCAGCTCGGCCCGCGCCTCGGCCGAGAGCGGCCGCGTCTCGTTGAGCAGGAGGGGCACCACGTCCACGTCGCGCAGGACATCCGGCGAGGCATACGTACCGTCCGGGTTGGTGAGCCGGGTGATGCGATAGACGGTGTAGTCCTCGTGCACGGCGGCGACCGACGGCCGCACAATCGCCGGCCCGATGCGCTCCATGAGCAGGCGCAGGTGGTGCGTGACCATGCCGGTCAGCTCCGGGTGTACCTCCACGGCCTGCGCGAACTCCACGAACGCCGGCCACGACAGCTCGCTCGGCGTGCGGATGCGCACCCGCAGCGAGACCACCCCAAAGTCGAAAATGCGCGCCGAGAGCTCAACGTCCTGCGTGCCGCCGGACATGGCCAGCGCCTCGGTGCCCAACAGCACCGTGATGGGCGGATTGGCGATCTGGAGCGCCTGCCCCTCACCCCGAACCGGACGCACGCGTTCCGGCGCGCTGGTGGCGAGCAGGTCGAGCGCACGGTCGAGCTTGATCTCGTATCCGATATCGAACAGGCGATAGACGACGGCCGCGCCAAGCAATCGGACCTCGGCGCCGTCGGTGTGTGTTCCACTGCGTGGCATGGTTGGAAGCTAGTGCGCCGGGCAGTAGAGTAAACGCATCGGTTGTGTCCCTTTTTCCGCGAGTATCCGTGTCCACTTCCTATTCTCCCGACCCCGCGATCGTGACCAAGGGCTACGCCCATCCCGAGGTGCTTGTGAGCACCGCGTGGTTGGCCGAGCACTTGGGTGACCCGTCGCTGCGACTGCTCGAATGCAACGAGGACGTGCTGCTGTACGACCTCGAGCACATTCCCGGTGCGCAGCGTATTGACTGGCACGTGGACCTGAACGATCCCGTGGAGCGCGACTACGTGTCGTCCTCCGCGTTCACCAAGCTGTTGCAGCGGCTCGGCATTGACGAAGACACCACCGTGATTTTCTACGGCGACAAGAACAACTGGTGGGCGTGCTACGCGTTCTGGGTGTTCTCGCTCTTCGGCTTCCGCAACATGAAGCTGCTCGATGGCGGGCGCGCCAAGTGGATTGCCGAAGACCGCGCGGTGAGCACCGACGTGCCGAAGTTTACTGCGTCGGCGTACACGGCCGGCGAGCGCAATGATGCGCCCATTCGCGCGTACTTCCACGAGACGCGTGCGCACATGGACGCAAAGGGTGCGATGATCGACGTGCGGTCGCTGCCCGAGTACACCGGCGAACGCACGCACATGCCCGACTATCCGCAGGAGGGTACGTTGCGCGGTGGACACGTTCCGGGTGCGCACAGCGTGCCGTGGGCGCGTGCGGCGGCAGAGGACGCATCGTTCCGTCCAGCCGACCAGTTGCGTACCATCTACGAATCAGAGCTCGGCCTCCGTCCCGACCAGCCGGTCATCACGTACTGCCGAATCGGCGAGCGCTCGTCGCACACCTGGTTCGTGCTCACCTTTCTTCTGGGATTCACCGACGTGCGCAACTACGACGGGTCGTGGACCGAGTGGGGCAATGCCGTGCGCGCTCCAATCACCGTGGGGACCGACAAGTGAGCAAGCCACCCGCCGAGGTTTCATTGGTATGGAAGGGTGGCCATGCGTTCGAGGGTGGGCGTACCGCGGGTGGGCCCAAGATCATTCTCGATGGCGACAATGAGCTCGGGCCCGGTCCTGTGCTGACGCTGCTCATGGCGTTGGCGGCCTGCACTGGCTACGACATCGTGGACATTCTCGAGAAACGTCGCACGCCGCTCGAGTCCATGAGCATTCAGGTAAAGGGCGATCGGTTTGACGGGGTGCCGGGACGCGTGACGCGCGTACTGCTCACCTATGACATCGCGGGTGCCGGCATTGAGCAGGCGCACGCCGAGCGTGCGGTGGAGTTGTCGGTGACCAAGTATTGCTCGGTGCGTGATTCGCTCGATCCGAACATGCCCATTGAGACCGTCGTGCGGGTGAACGCGGCGAGCTGATCACTCGGGGCTGGGCGGCGTCGGCAGCTTCGCGTTCTCCATGCTCACCTCCACCTGGATGTCGCGCCCGGCATCTCGCGTGCGGACAGTCACCGTGGTCAGGCGCCCCTCCGCATCGGTGACGTCCAGCTCGATTTTCTCGCCCGGCGGCGCATCGCAGATGCGAAAGAACCCGTTGGCGTCCGTGAGCGTGGTGAGCAGGTGATCGGTCCATTTCCACTCGTCGATCACCAGCCGCATGTCGCGCTTCCAGCGGGCGCTGACCGTGGCGCCGGCCATCCGATCGGGACGCTTGCTGTAAACCACGCCGAACACGCCCGCTTTGGGTGAGGCGTCGGGATCCTCGTCCACGCACAAGCGCACGTGCTCGGCGCTTCCATCCGCCGGCGTGCCGAATTCTTCCCAGAGGTCCCACCCCTCGCGCTCAAGCAAAGTGAGTCGATCGGCGAGGTCTGCGTTCCCGAGAAAGAGCAGCTGGTCGCCGCGGCGCATGTCCACGACTTCGCCGCCAACGGTCTGCAGCCCCTCCACGAGCACGCGTCCGGATCCCCGCGACACGAAACTGCGCGCCATCCGCAGCTGCCAGCGCGATTCGAACCAGAGGCCGTCGGGCAGTCCGTCAAAGTCCACCACGCCGCCCAGCTTGTGCGCGGCAAGCGTTGCAGGCAGCCCCGTGTACGTGAACTCCAGACGGCGCACCGCCCGCGTGGCGCGATCAAGCCAGAACGTCCCCTGAATCTCCACGCGATCCGGCGGCTGCTCGAGCGGCTCGAACGCAATGCCCACCCAGTCCGTGCGCGACTCGTGCTTGGGCACAAAGCGCACGCAGTGGTCCTCCAGAAAGGCGTCGCTGGCCAGCACGTCGCTGTCAGGGCCACGGTACACCACGCCGTCCCGCTCCTGTGTGACATAGCCGATCACGCGAAGGCTGTCCGGGGACACTGACTGAAACGGTCGGCGTGCCAACCCCTCCACGCGACGCTGACGCACTGGCGCGATCAACCGGTCGCGCGTGTCCGTCATGCGGTCCGTCATCACCGCGCGCGCCGTCGGTGCGTCGGCGGCTTCTGACGACAAGCGAATTGCATAGAGCGCTTGCCGCACGTCGCCGAACAGCGCCACGAGCGCATCGCCGGCATCAGCGGCAGCCTCGCAGCGCTGCACGGCAATGGCGTTCACGGGTGTGAGCCTGACCCGATCGTCCGGCAATACGAGCCGGACATCCGCCAGGCCGCTCGCCGGAAGCGTGAACTCGCCCAGGTCCGCGGGGCGGAAGCCAATGCGGAGTGCATGCAGGCGCACGCGTGACACGCCGCCAATCAGCGGCGACAACCGGAACGCCCCCGTTTGATTCGTCAGCGCGCGCGCGAGCACAGCGTTGTCTGCGGCCGCAGTCATGACGAGCTGCACACCCACGGCCGGCCGGCCATCGGACTCCGCGACTCGGCCGGCCAGAGACTGGGCGGCGGCGGAGACGGACGACACAACCAGGAGCAACACAAGCGCTCCCGCACGTCGGCCCACCATCACGCCCACCACCTACCTCCGTCCCCCTGGCCCCCGCAACGCCTCCAACAACGCCTCCCCCCCATCCGATCGCGACCAGTTGCGCTCCAGCTGCGCAAGCGCCGCATCGGCCACATCGTGATCGCCGTTGATGCGCGCCGCCCGAATGAGCCCCGCGAGCGCCCGACTGCGGCCGGGCCCGAGCTCCAGCGCCCGCTGCCACACGCGCTGCGCCTCGGCTGCGTTGCCCTGCGCCATGAGCAGCGCGCCCAGCAGTTCGTGCGGTGGCAGCAGGAACAGTGGCGGGCCAAAGTCGATAGGCATCGTGTCCACAATCGCCGCTGCGGCGCGCGCGTGCGGCACCGCTGTCGCCATCGCGCCGCCCTGAAGCTCGCGCATGGCCAGGAGCAGCTCGTGATACACTGCGAACTCCGTGCGCGTAGCCGGCGGAAAGTCGCCCCCGCTCGTCAACCGCTCAAAGCCTTCGAGATTGTCAATGAACACCGGCGCATCACCACGACGCGCCGCCGCAAACGCCTGCATTGCATGCCACCAGGCGCGACCTGCCGCGGGCATCGCGGGGACTGGCGTCATGAATACGGAATCCGTCCACCGCTCAAACTCCACGGCATGCCGCGCCTCCACCATGAGCTGCGGCATCGTCATTGCGCTACCCTCGGCTCCCAACGTGCGGCGCATGCTGTCGCGCAACGCCTCGGCCTCCCGCTCACGGCCCAGCTGCGTGAGCGCGTAGTGCCACCACAGCGTGTAGTGACCGGCACGCAGCGGACGCCCGGTCATCGCCACTGTGTTCTGCGCGACGGTCTCTTCCCACATGCCCAGCGCGAGGAAGATGTGCGTGGTCATGTGCTGCGCGTGCGGTGCGTCGGGCGCAATGCGCGAGTACGCGTTCGCGGCGTCGAGTCCGAGCGGTGCGTGCGTGGGATCGTCGAATGCGTGAATGACGTAGTGCGCCGCACCCGGATGATCGGGGTGTGACCGCAACACGCGTTGCGCGATGGCACCGGCCTGCATGTAGTCCGGAATGGACCGCACCGACTGGTTGAGCCCCAGCCACGCGAGGGCGAGAAACAGCTGCGCCTCAACGTCATCGGGATAGGTGGCAGCCACCTGCTCCATCGCGTGCAGATAGAGCGTGTCGCGGCGCGCCTTGGGCCCGTCGCCGTACAGCACTTCAACAGCCTCCAACCATGCGCCTTCGCGAGGAGACTGCGCCCGCATGCGACGCGTATCGCGCGTGCTCCCGTACCGCGCCAGCACTGCGCGGGCCGAGTCGAGGTTTTGCTCGTTCCACACGGGATGCGTATACGTCATCGCCTCCCCCCAGTAGGCGAGCGTGAACGCCGGGTCGCGTTGCTGGGCATCCCGGAAAGACGCGGCGGCGATTGCGTACTCGAAGCTGTGGAGCGCCGCGAGCCCCTTCAGGAACGCCACCTGTGCCGTGGCCGAGCCGCTGTTGAGCATGCGCACATTGCCCAGGCGGAGCGGACGACTGAACGGGTCGGCGGTTGGGCTCTGCGCGTGCAGCGCGGAGAGCGGAACCACAACGGCGGGCACGGTGAACGCGAGAACGAGTGCGCACGCGAGGGCGACCCTCGCGCCCCGCGAGCGTGGATCGGAGCCGAGCCATGAGACGAGTTGCATGGATTGATCCTGCCCGCCCCCGCCAGCCGGCGCAAGCTCTGCCGGCGAGCACGCGCCAGCGGGCTCCGTTGCGGCGCCCTCAAAACGAGAATACATTCTCATTACTCCAATTCTGACCGGCGTCGCGCCGGTCACCACCGGCCTCCCTCCTTATCGTCGCCGTGTTCTCGTCCGTCTGGTTCCGCACGCTGGCCTCGGTGGCGCTGATCTGCGCGGTGCCGCTTGTGGTGACGATGCTGCTGGCCCGCAGCGAGCGACTGGTGCGCGCCATCCTGCCGGCACTACTGGCGGTGGGAGTGGGGGTCCTGCTCGCCTCCGCGGGGCTGCAGCTCATTCCCGAGGCGCTGGAGCACCGCTCCGGGTGGTTCGTGGCTGCGCTGACCGCGATGGGTTTTGCGCTGTTTGCCGGCATGGAGCACCTGCTCGAGCAGCACGACCATGGTCACGTGCATGGGCTCGCCATGGGCGTCCCCAGCCATGAGCATCCGCCCGGTGCACCCCACGGGCACGATCACGGGCAGCGGCACGGCCACGATCACAACCACGCCGCCCGCGCCCTCCTGCCCATGGCCTTCGGCGCCGACGTGCTCCACAACTTTCTCGACGGCATCCTCGTGGCCGCGTCGTTTCTGGTGCGCCCCGAGCTCGGACTCGTGACCGCCATCGCCATTGGCCTGCACGAGCTGCCGCGCGAGCTGGGCACCTTCAGCCTGTTCGTGCACGGCGGCCTGACGCCTCGCCGAGCGGTGCTGTTCAATGCGCTCACCGCGGTCTTTGCGTTGGCTGGCGCTATCATCACCCTGCTCGTTGGGCAGGCCAGGGCCCAGCTGGCCGTTGCGGTGCTGCCGCTGGTGGCCGGCAGCATGGTCTATATCGCCTTCACCGTGGGGCGCTCGGTGCTCTTTCCGGGCGGCGGACGGGTGGCATTCGGCCCGCTGCCGTGGATTGCGGCGGGTGGCGCGCTGGTGGGGCTGCTCGTTGTGCTCGGTGCCGCTTGACCTTGGGCCTCGATTTGGCGATTCATTCTGACTGTGCCTGATTTGCCGCACCGGACCGTCCGCAGTGGACGAGCTGGTAGGTGGATCACGCAGACCCCGCTTCAGCTCCGGTCGCCGTACGACGGCCGGCGCCATCCGGCCGCCTTCGCTTTGCTGCGACTGGCGCCACCTGGCACCTGAGGCGGATCACCCCAGGCGGTCTCTCCGGAGCCGCGATGCGAACCCGCCGGAAATGGGCTCGCGAAGGAGCGCAGGATCATGAAGGAAGCCATTCACCCGCCGTACCACCCGGTGGTGTTCAAGGACGCCTCCACGGGCGCGATCATCCTCACGCGGTCCACGATGACCAGCGAACAGAAGATCACGCTCGATGATGGCAATGAGTACCCGCTCATCCTGCTCGAAATCACGTCGGATTCGCACCCGTTCTACACGGGCACCCAGCGTCTCATCGACACGCAGGGTCGCGTGGACAAGTTCAAGAAGCGCTACGGCCGCGCCTGATTGCCGGTGCAGTTGCGGTGGTACGATGGGGGCGCGGCGTGATGCCGCGCCCTTTGTCGTTCGTGCCCATCATCTGCCAGGCGCACAGAGCTGCACGGCCGCGCCCTCGGAACGCGCGCTACACCGCCGTCGGCGACGCCACCGCACGCGCCCGACCCGCCGCCCACCGCCACACGAACTCGGCGCACAACCACCCGATCGCCGCACCGGCCACGGTGTCGCTCAGAAAGTGCGCGCCCGCGAGAATGCGGGTGAGCGCGCACCCCACAGCCAGCGAATACCACACCCATCGCGTGGCCGGAAAACAACGCGCCAGAATTGCCGCCGCGCCAAACGCCACCGCCGTGTGGCTGCTGGCCATGCCGAGTCCGCGGGTGCTCCACAGGTCCTCGCTGAACGGCCGAAACACATACGCCGCCGATTCCGCTGTCGGTCGCAGGCGCCGCACCACCAGCTTCACCAGCTCGGCAACGCCGCCACCGAGCGCAGGTCCGAGCATGAGCGAAATGCCGCGCCACCCACGTCCCGTGGGTGTGCCGCCTGCAGGCGGACGCGAAACCAGCCCGAGAGCGGCCGCCCCGAACAGCCACGTGGGCACGTAACCCGCCGAGCGAAGGAGTCGGCCCCAGTCCTTGTCGTTCACGCGTGGATCGCGGAGCAGTTCCCACGCGAGCTGGTCCGCCACATGTGCGAGCACCAGCGCCACCAGCATCACGGCCAGCACTCGGCCCCAGCGCACGGGCACCAGCGGCAGCGGTTCGGTTGGTGTGGTCACGGCGTGCAATCAAGCGCGTCGGCCGGTGCAGGTCCAGCCGCGCCAGTTGGTTACTATTGAGAATGGAACGTGCAAACGGGCAGCGCTGACTGATGGAACGTCGAACGCGACAGCGCGACGCGATCAAGCGGGTCTTCGAGGAAGCCGGTCGGCCGCTCGGCCCCACCGAGGTGCTCGAGGCCGGCCGCGCGCATGTGCGGGGGTTGGGGGTGGCCACCGTCTATCGCACCATCGCCGCGCTCGTGGAGACGGACTGGCTGGCCCCCGTGGAGCTGCCGGGCGAACCGCCACGCTACGAGGTGGCCGGTCAGGGGCACCATCATCACTTTCGCTGCCGACTGTGCGCGCGGGTGTTCGAGATTCACGGGTGCCCCGGAATGCTGGAGGATTTCACGCCGCCGGGGTTTGCGGTGGAGCGCCACGAGGTCGTGTTGTACGGCACGTGCGAAACCTGTACCGCGTGAGGCGATTCCTCACCATTCTTGCGGCCGCGAGTCTCGCGGCGTGCGGGCAGTCCGCGCTGGGGGGTGCGCCCATCGATCCGCCAATCGAAGTCGCGTCATTCACCTTCACGTTGCCGGACGGCTCCGCGTTCAGCACCGCGCCGATTGCGGGCCGTCCCACGATGGTGTTTTTCGGGTACACGCACTGTCCCGATGTCTGTCCGCTCACGCTCGCGGATTGGACGCGCGCGCGCACCCAGCTGGGAGACAACGCCGATCGGGTGCGCTGGCTGTTCGTGAGCGTTGACCCCGAGCGCGACACGCCCGCCGTCGCCCAGCAGTACGCGCACCAGTTCGACTCCACGTTCGTGGGTCTTTCCGGTGACAGCGCGACGGTGGCGGGTATGCAGCGCGCGTTTCTGGTGGACTCGTACACGTCACCCGGTGCCACGGCAGCAGACTATCTGGTCACGCACGCGTCGCAGAGTTTCCTCGTGGACGACGAGGGGCAACTGCGCACGATGTACTCGTTCAACAGCGGTGTGCAGGAAATGGTCGCCGATCTTCAGCGGTTGTTGCGCGAGTAGTGCACGGTGAGCGCGCAGTGCGCTGAGCGTGCGCCCACGCGTTTGCCTACGCAGGAAACCATCCCGTGACGAGGCGTGTCTCTTGTGGCATGCGACGTGACCTAACTCCATACATGACAGCGACCTGCGGCGTTTCCGCCACGCCGAATCGGCGCTCCGTCCCACCCGCTGCTTGCGTCGTGCGGACGCTCGCGGTGCTCATACTCGGCGCGTGCGGCGGTGCTGCTGACCGTGCGACAGACGACCGCGCGTCCGTGGTCACCGATTCCGCCGGCGTGCGCATGCTCGCGCTGTCGGCCACCGACCGACCGTTCCCCGACAGCCTCACCGAAGTGGCCCGCATCACGCCCGCCGACTCCGGTCTCGGCGCCTTCGACGGCGCCACGGCCACGACGGTGGCCACCAACGGCACCGATCGCATTTACGTGTTTTCCAGCGCCGACGCCCAGATCGTCGCCTTTGACGACCAGGGCACACCACTCAGCCGCTGGGGCCGAAAAGGGAGCGGCCCCGGCGAGCTGCAGTTCGGCGACGGGTTGCTCGTCAACGACGACGGATCGCTCGAAGTGTACGACTTCATACGCAGTGCGTTCGTGCGCTTCGCCCCGGACGGCACGATCCTGCC
>JBBSPE010000135.1:0-11824 GCA_038259155.1 Gemmatimonadales bacterium | reverse complement strand
GCGTTTGGGGCCTCCGCGTTCGCTCATTCCGCGCCCGCTGCGCTCGTCTCGCTGCGGTAGGGGTCGAGTTCGTCGTCGTCCTCGTCGTCCTCGGACACCGTCGCTTCGGGTACGGCCTCCTCAGCCACAGCCTCGTCAGCCACAGCCTCCTCAGCCACAGCCTCGTCGGCCACGGCCTCGTCGGGCGTCGCCCCGGTAACCGCCACGTCGTCGTCAAGCACGGGCTGCGGCGCGTCGGGCGCCCCGCCGGTCTCCATCCCCTCGCCAAGCGGCAGCAGAGGCGGCGGCGGTTCGATGGGCGTGCTCACCAGGCCACCGGCCCCGCGAAGCGCGATCGCCAGTTCGTCCGCCCGCGGGAGTTCCTCGAGGTGTCGCAGACCAAACTGCTCCAGAAAGAGCGGCGTGGTCCCGTACAGCAGCGGTCGGCCGATGCCCTCGCTTCGCCCCACGATATCAATGAGCGACCGCTCGTGCAGCGACTTGAGCACGCTGCCCACGGAGACCCCACGGATCTCCTCCACCTCAGCACGCCCGATCGGTTGGCGATAGGCAATGATGGCCAGCGTCTCGAGCGACGCCGCAGACAGCCGCTGCGGACGCACCGACACATGCGCGCGCTCGATGGCCTCGGTGTATTCAGGGCGGGTGAGAATCTGCCAACCCCCACCCTGCTCGATCAGCTCAACGCCATGCCCGTCCACGTCATAGTGCTCGCGCAGTTCATCAAGCGCGGACGCGAGCGCTGCGGGCGACGCCTCGGGGTCGAGGCTCGCCAACGCGTCGAGCGGGATCGGTCGTGGGCTCGCAAAGAGCGCCGCTTCAAGCAGCTTCGCTAACGACGTCACGACGTTCGATCTCCACCATGGCAAACGGGGTTGGTTGGGCCACGCGCAGTTCACCGAGCTTGGCCATTTCGAGCAGGGCGAGCAGCACCGAGAGCACCTGCCACGGCTCCGCGTCGCGGCCGATGAGGTCGGTCCACCGCGCAGACTGCCGCAGCGCAATCACGCGGCGCACGGTGGCCATGGCGCCCTGCACGTCGAGCGCGCGCGGAATGACCTCGTGCATCGTGGGCTCGCGCGTCACCCGCATGACGCGATCGACGGCCGCCAGCAGATCGGCCAACGACAGCACCAGCGGCGCCACCGGCGGCGCCACGTCCACCTGCGGCACCCACGATCGCGCAAACCGGTTGCGGCGCTCCTCGCCGCGCCGTTCGAGCAGATCCACGACTTCCCGCATTTGCTGATACTCGAGCAGTCGGCGCACGAGCTCGGCCCGCGGGTCTTCCCACGAGTCCTCACCCTCGGCGCGCGGCAGCAGCATCTGCGCCTTGATGCGAACGAGGCGCGCGGCCATCTCGAGATAGTCGGCGGCTTCGTCCAGCCCCAGCGTGCTGATGCGGGCCAGGAACTGCTCGGCGATGCGCGCGATCGGAATGTCGTAGATGTCCACCTGCTCGTCGCGGATGAGCGACAGCAGCAGGTCGAGCGGGCCCGAGAACTGCTCGAGCTCGACGACAAACGGCGCGTGGGGGGAGTCCGTGGGACGGAAGTTGGGCGCGATCACGGGAACGGGTTGGGGAGCAGAAACGGAAGATACCGCCGCGACGCAAGCGACTGCACGAAAACGGCGGGGCCGAGCACCACACGGGTGACACCTGGCACGAGGTACAGGACCGCGATGAGGATCAGGACCCCCGCGCCGGCCAAGCGCCGATAGGCGCGAGCGAAGGCCGGCGGCAGCATGTACTTGAACACGTGCGAGCCATCGAGCGGCGGAATGGGCAGCAGGTTGAAGCAGATCAGGACCATGTTGAGGAAGATCCCATATTCCGCCATGCGCTGGATCACGCCGAACGGCATTGCGGCCGCCGGGATGACCCCGCCCAGCAGGCCCACCACGATGATCACCGGGATACACGCCACCACGATGATCCCGTTGGCGGCAACGCCCGCCAGCGAGACGATGATGTCGCCCCGCCGCAGATTGCGGAAATTGGCGGGATTGACCGGCACGGGCTTTGCGCCGCCGAGAATCGGTGCGCCGGCGACCGCGAGCATGATCGGCAGCAGGATCGTCATGAACGGATCGATGTGCTTGATCGGATTCCACGTGAGGCGCCCCAGCGACAGCGCCGTTTCGTCGCCCTGCCGGAGCGCCGCCCACCCATGGGCATACTCGTGTGCCACCATGGAGAACAGCAGCATGGGTGCGATCAGGATGATCTGTTGTAGCGTGGTCACCGAGGCGGGCCGAATAGGGATATGACGCCCGGCGACCGTACGCGAACCTTCGACGCCACTCCGAAACGGACCGTCGAACGTAGACATACGTGCGAGCAAGCAACTGTGGATAACGTACCACCAATTGTGGAAGCTGTCCACACGGCCCCGGCGGCGTTGCTACCGCACCGCTGCCAGTTGCTTGACACCACACCGCTTCACCGATACGTTTGTCGGTCTACCCTGAGTAGCGATGCCCCGCGGTGCGCTACCCATTCTGATTCTCGAGCAAAGAACGTTCCGTGCCGAATATCAAGTCCGCCAAGAAGGATCTTCGGAAGTCGCGTGCCGCTGCCGTGCGCAATCGCGCCCAGCGCTCCACTCTCCGTACCGCGCTCAAGAAGGCCAAGACCACCGATGCTTCGGCCGAGGAGCGCACCAAGGCGGTCTCCCTGCTCGATCGTGCCGCGCGCAAGGGCCTCATCCACGCCAACGCCGCCGCGCGCCAGAAGAGCAGCATCGCACGAATCGGTCGCGTGGCCGCCTCGGCCTGATCAACGCGCACCACCGGCTCTTCGGCGCCGCAAAAGGGCCGGTGTCCACATTGGACACCGGCCCTTTTTGCATCTCGGAACGCAGCGCCGCGTCAGAAGGCCGCCAGTTCTCCACCGCAGCGCTCGCAATACCACTCCGTAGGCAGGTTCATCGTACCGCACTCAGTACACCGCAGCGTCTTCTGCGCATCGCTGTTTGACGGAGCCCCCCGCGGGACCATCGGCTCACTGGCCTTGGGATCGATCACCGAACGCAGAAACGCCAGCTCGTCGAAGTCATTCGACTTCGCAGCGGCCTTGTCCTCCGACGTGTCGCCCGACGTTTCGTCCGACTCGCGCTGCGCCGAATCACGCGTGCTGCCAGCCGAGCTGCCGGCGCGTGCAGAACGCGCGTCGCCGAACACATCTTCCGCCTCATCCGACGAATCGTCGCGCGTGGACGACGGCCTGGCGCCCCACATACTGGCCCGCTCGAACGGCGGGATGTTGGGCATGGGCGGCTCGTCGGGCGTCAGCTCGAGTTCCTCGACCGCCGTTGATTCGGACGTGTCCCGATCATGTCCCGACGGCGAGTCCGCACGCGACCGCTCATCCGCACTCGACGTGCCACGGGACGCCGATTGGTCGGCGTCTGGCCGCGCGTCGTCTCGCTCATCCTGCGTGTCCTTCGTGTCCTTCGTATCCTGCTCGACGTCGTCCTGCGCGCGGCGCTGGGAGCCGGTGCTTGGTGGCGTCATGACGCCCAGCCAATCCGCCGTCTCATTCGCGCCGGTCGAGACGCGGTCCTCGGCTGGCGGCTCGAGCGTCACGTCAGCAAGCGTCTCCGTGCGGTCCTTCTCACTCGCCTCGTGGCCCGTCACCGCGTCTGGGGACAACGCGTCGGCCGCCTCGGCAGCCTCGGCAGCCTCGGCTTCGGCCGACGGCTCTGGGCGGGCGTTCTCGAGCAGCGACCCGACATCGGTTCGCTGTTCGTCGAGCGCCTCGCGCTCCGCGCCGAGCGTGGCCAGTGTGGACTCGACGCGCTTACGGACGTCGTCCCATTTTTCGTCATCGTACTCGCCAACGGCGTGCCGCAGCATCGCCTCAGCGCGCTCGTCCTCTTCGGCCTGCGAGCGCGTGGCCAGGTTGGCCGCCCGCGCGTCCAGCTCCGCCTGCAGTTCCTCGAGTCCGGGCACATGGGCGTGCAGCGCCGACATCACGTGCGAGCGTCGCGCGAGGTAGTCCCCGTGCACCCGCTCGTACACGTGTTCCGGCGTCTCCTCGCGTCGCGCATCGAGCGCCGACAGCCATTCATCGAAACGATGCCGCTCCGCCACCAGCGCGCGTACGGCGTCAATGGACTCCGAGCTTTCCTCTGTCATTCGATCGACTCCGTGTGAACGCACACTGACGAAACGGACGGACGCGAGCGCAGGACTTCCAGCGCCTCGCGCTCACCAGACGGCAAGGCCGACGCGCCGCCAAGCAACTGCGCGCCGAGCAGAATGCGTGCCGCCTGCTCACAACTCTCCATGCGATGGACCGCGTCGGGCAGATCTGCACCGACGGCGGTGACACCATGATTGGCCAACAGGAACACATCATGCGAGTGCACCCACGGCATCATGGCGTCGGGCAGGCCCTCCGTTCCCGGACGCGCGTAGGGGACGAGCGCCACGGGTCCGACATTCACGATCAACTCCGGCAACACATCCGCCGGCAGGTTCCGACCAGCCGTGGCGAACGCCGTGGCGGCCGGCGGATGCGCGTGCACCACCGCCCCGACCTGCGGTCGGTGCAGATAGACGCGCACGTGCATCCGTATTTCTGACGACGGGGGGGCGACGGCCGCCCCGTGGTGGATGTTACACGCGGGGGCGGTCGGTGTCACACGGTGACACGGCGTGCCGTCCGCGTGCAGGTGCACGAGCGCCTCGGCGACGAGGCTTCCCTTGTCCGCGCCCGCCGGTGTCGCGAGCAGCGACCCGTCCGGGAGCCTGACGGACACGTTGCCCTCGGTGCCCGCCAAGAGACCGCGCCGGTGCAGTCTGGCACACGCCACCACGATTGCCGCACGGGCCTCCGCTTCACCCGCGAGCCCCCATCCGGTGCTCACGGCCGGCCGACCGCGGGGCGCTGGCCCATCACTCCGCCCGGTACACCACGCGTCCACCCACAACGGTCAGCCGCGCCTGCCCGGTGAGCGACACGCCGCCGTACGGCGTGTTGCGTCCCTTGGACTTGAACCGCGATGGGTCCACGATCCACGGCTGATCCGGATTGAAGACCGTGACATCACCAATGGACCCCGGCCGCAGCGTGCCGCCCGGCAAGCCAAACACCTTCGCCGGCTTGCAGGACATGCTGTCAATCAAGGCCGACAGCGAAAGGACGCCGCGATGCAACAACCACGTGCAGTTCACGCCGAGCGCCGTCTCGAGCCCCACGATGCCGTTGGGTGCATCGGCGAACTCGCGCTCCTTTTCGTCGTAGTGATGCGGCGCATGATCCGTCACGAGCAGATCGATGGTGCCATCGGCCAGTCCCTGCTGCAGCGCTTCCACATCTTCGTCGTTCCGCAGCGGCGGGTTCATCTTGGCGTTCGTGTCGTACTGCCCCACGCGCTCATCAGTGAGTGAGATGTGATGCGAGCAGACTTCCGCGGTCACGTTCACGCCACGTTCCTTGCCCCAACGGATGAGCTCCACCGATCCCTTGGTGCTCATGTGGCAGAGGTGGATGTGTCCTCCGGTGCGCTTGGCGAGCAGGATGTCACGAATGACGTAGATCTCCTCCGCCTCGTCGGGAATGCCCTTGAGGCCGAGACGCGCACTCACGGCGCCTTCGTTCATGGATCCTGCGTGCGCGAGCGTCATGTCCTCGCAGTGCTCGGCGACAGGCACGCCGAACGTGCGCGCGTACTCGAGCGCGGTGCGCATGAGTTGCGCACTCTGCACCGGATAGCCGTCGTCGCTGAACGCCACTGCCCCCGCCGTGATCATCTCACCCATCTCGGCGAGGGTCTCGCCTTTTTGGGACAGCGAGATGGCCCCGTACGGATACACGCGTGCAAACCCTGCGGCTTCGCCCTGACGCTTCACGAAGCCCACGGTGGCCTGATTGTCGGTGACTGGCCGCGTGTTCGGCATGGCGCAGACCGCCGTGAAACCGCCCGCGGCGGCCGAGTGCGCGCCGGACGCGATCGTTTCCACATCCTCGCGGCCCGGTTCGCGCATGTGGACATGCACATCGATCATGCCCGGTGCAACCACGAGCCCCGCACAGTCCACGACTTCGGCACCATCGGGCGTGCCAAGTGAGCCGCCGCATGCCTCCACCTTGCCGTCACGCAGCAGCACGTCGCCCACCGCGTCGTGACCCTGCGACGGATCCACGATGCGACCGCCTCGCAGCAACAGGTCACGTGCCATCAGCGTGTCCCTCCTTTTGCCGCGTCGGCCAGATCGGGGCGGCCACCCGCCAGCAAGTAGAGCACGGCCATGCGAACGGCCACGCCGTTGGTGACCTGGTGCAGGATGACGGAATGCGGGCCGTCGGCCACGTCGGAGTCGATTTCCACGCCACGATTCATGGGGCCTGGGTGCAGGATGAGAAGTTCACGCGGCGCCCGCGACAGGCGCTCGCTGGTGACACCAAAGACACGATTGTACTCTCGCAGCGACGGGATGTAGCCGCCCTGCATGCGCTCCAGCTGCAGCCGCAGCACGTTGAGCGCGTCGGCCCACTCGATGGCCGCCTCGATGCGGTTGAACACCTGTACACCGAGTTCTTCAACGGCGTTTGGCAGCAACGACCGCGGACCACACACCGCCACTTCTGCACCGAGTTTCTGGAGACCGTGAATGTTGCTCCGTGCGACGCGCGAATGCAGCACGTCCCCCACAATGCAGACGCGTCGTCCTGCCAGATCGCCGAGCTTGTCGCGCAACGTGAGAATGTCGAGCAGTCCCTGCGTCGGGTGCTCGTGCGTGCCGTCGCCGGCATTCACCACGTTGCTGTCAATGCGCTCGGCGAGGAATCGCGCGGCGCCCGACGCCGGATGCCGAATCACCACCATGTCAATGCGCATGGCCTCGAGGTTGCGCGCCGTGTCCACGAGCGTTTCGCCCTTGGCCACGCTCGAGCCGGTGGAGGCCACATTCACCGTGTCGGCGGAGAGTCGCTTTTCGGCGAACTCGAATGACACGCGGGTGCGCGTGGACGCCTCGAAAAAGAGATTGACGATCGTCATGCCGCGCAGCGTCGGCACCTTCTTGATCTGCCGTTCGCTCACCTCCTTGAACGGCACGGCGGTGTCGAGGATGACGTGGATCTGCTCGGCCGAAAGCTCTTCGAGCCCCAGCAGGTCCTTGCCGAGCGAGCCGGCGCTCGCGCGCGGTGTGGAGAGCGGTGCCGTGGGGTTCACGCGTCGTCGCGGTCAGCCAGGATCACCGCGTCCCGGTCGTCGATCTCCGAGAGCAGCACGTCCACGCGCTGGCCCGCTGCGACCTCGACGGTGCGCCCCACGACATCGGCGTGAATGGGCAACTCCCGTCCGCCCCGATCGACCAGCACCACCAGTGCAATGCGGGCTGGGCGACCGAAATCGGCGAGCTCATCGAGCGCCGCGCGCACGGTGCGGCCGGTGTAGAGCACGTCGTCCACAATCACCACGCGCTTGCCGTCGAGCGAGAGCGGCAGCTGGGTGCGTCCCACGACCGGTCGTGGACCGACCGTTTGCAGATCGTCGCGATACAGGGTGATGTCGAGCGCCCCGCGGGCCACGGTGCCCTGCTCCTGCTTCTGGATGATGCTGACAATGCGGTCGGCCAGCTGCACCCCGCGCCGCTCGATGCCAACAATCACGAGGTCCTCGGTGCCGCCGTTGAGTTCGACGATTTCGTCGGCCATGCGACGGAGGGTGCGATCAATGGCGCGAGCATCGAGCAGCGTGGTGGGCTTTGACATGCGCTCAATATATGCGCCGGAAGCGAATGCGGGTCGCGCATCCAGAAGGACGCGCGACCCGCATTCCACTCCCAGCCCGCGGGGGCCGATCAGGCTCCCGCCAGCGCCTTCACCACTCGCGCGGCGAGCTCGGTGCGTCCGGCGCATCGAGTGCCGAGGCGCCCCGTGGCGCCGTCCAGCTGCTGGGGAACGGCGAGAGATGCCGAGCCGCCGTGCGTGCAGCGCGCAGCCGCTGTTTGTCCACCACCGGCAGTGTGCACGTGGCCGCGTACATGGCCAGATCAGAGGCCGCGTCCAGCGTGGCCTGGGCGAACCCATGACACCAGTCCGGCCCGTAGGGGTGCGTGCTCGCGCGCTCCTCGACGCCGCGGCCGAAGGCCACACACTTGTCCGCGGCCTCGCGGATGGTGCGGCTGCTCGCGAGATGCGCCACCACCACGTGGTAGCCATCGCGGCGACCCATGTGATAGCTCGGGCTCTGGAGCGATTCCCCGGCGGTGGCGTCCACAACGCCGGCGGCAACGCCGGTGAGCAGCACACACAGCTGCGAGAAGTGGCTCCGGGCGGCTTCGATTGGCGGGTCTTCCACGATGCGCGACATGGTCTCGTTCCTTGGAGGGTCGGATCCGGGGGACTCGGCGCCGTCATGCGACCGGCCCCCGGTGACACAATACATGAGTGTCTACTCCTGTGCCTCAAAGCAAGGGCCGTGCCGCGCACCGAGCCCATCCGTTCAGGGCAATATGGTGCCCCAGAGGGGGGCTGAGCGCTTGGGTCGTCGCATTCGTACGGCGCCCTCCGTTGCGCGGCCGCAACAGCTGGCCGGATGTGTCATCCGCGCAACACCGTGCTCATCCCGCGTACATGCGCAGCTCTTCGCCCACGAAATCCGCCATCGCCATTGTCTCCTTCCAGTCGGGATGGCGCAGCGAGACATACCCGTCGGACAGCAGCGTGGCTTTCCAATCCCTGCGTGGCTCCCCGACGGGAATCAGATCCACCGTCATGATCGCATCGCCACAGCGGTCCCGCACTCGGTCCAGGCCTTCGATGCGCTGAATCCGACCCTGCCCGATCGCCCGTTTGGTGATGCAGGCCGCGTTGTAGCGCCGTTCGATGTCCAGCGAGAACGTGCCCTTCACCTCCGCCTCGGCCCACCCCACGAAGAGGTCCACATCGGAGGCGAAGTTCATG
Organism: Gemmatimonadales bacterium; assembly: GCA_038259155.1. Classification (GTDB taxonomy): domain Bacteria; phylum Gemmatimonadota; class Gemmatimonadetes; order Gemmatimonadales; family Gemmatimonadaceae; genus JAABRT01. The sequence goes on along the minus strand of JBBSPE010000135.1, from coordinate 2,904 downwards.
AGATCGACCGTGCGTGCGCCGGGCGGCCGGGCCGCGACTTCCCCGAACACCACTTCGCCGTCGGACTTTCGGTACCACTCCATATGGGTGAACCCCGTGTCAAAGCCGAGCACCTTGAGCACCTGCTCTCCCATGGTGCGGCCATCCGCAACGCGCGGATCGTCCACGTGGCGATAGCTGAGCGTTTGCGGACTCACCCACTCCAGCGTCCGCGCGATCAGTGGCCGCGGCCGATAGTAGGCAATGTGGAAATACGCGATGTCACCGCCGACACAGATGGTGTCGTACGTGAACTCGTCCCCGTCGATGAACTCCTCGACACTCACTTCCTCGATGTGCCCGAGCTGCTTGAGCGCGGTGTCGAGTTCCTCCGCGGAATCGCAGCGGAAGGTGTCCTGCGAGCCGGCGCCCGCAATGGGCTTGATGATGCAGGGAAAGCCCACTTGTTCTGCCGCGTCCTTCACGGCCCGTACGGTGCTGGCGGCCACGTGCCGCGGTACGCGCACCCCGGCCTCACCCAAGGCCTGCTTCATGAGCTCCTTGTTGCGAAAGCGGCGCGCCTGCTCGGGCGTCTGCCCGGCCACGCCGAGCGCCTGACGGATCGCGGCGGCGAGTTCGACGCCCGGTTCCCAGAGACAGCTCACCCGATCGATGGTGGTACCGCGCGTCCACTCGCGAATCGCCGCGATGGCCGCTGCGGTATCGGTGAAGAGCGAGGGCACGGACAGGTAGTGCGACAGGTGCTGACGCGCGAGCGCGGGCAACTCGCCGACAGCGCCGGGCGCCACACCCCACACCGTTGCCCCGACCTCGGACAGCCCCCGGGTGAAGTGCGGCATTTCGCCGGGAAAGCCCGGCATGATCATGATCACATTGCTCGCCATGCAGTTGCTCGCGGTCAGGGAATGTTCAGCCGAGGCGGACACGGAGGGCCGAGATCACGCGACGCAACGCGCGCTCGACGACCGCCGTCTCCGGGTGTCGCACAATGATGAACCCTTCGCCTTCATAGCTGCCGGTGGGGACCTGCCCCACGAACGGCAACTGATAGTCGGTGACGAGTGCGCCGACCTCCTTCGCCACTTGATCGAGGCCCTCGAGCGCGCGCACCTGCCCGCGCCCCTGGCCGCGCAGGTACGCTGCACCGACGGCGTATTTGCGTTCGGGAATCGCAAAGCGACCAAACAGCTGCACCTCAACCCACGCGCGCACGAAGTCGATGTCGTGGGCTCGCGAAATCATGGTGGTGATCTGCGCGCCAGGTGGACGCGCGGCGATCTCCGAGATCGCGAGCGATCCGTCGGCGCGCCGAAACCATTCGCAGTGCGACACGCCGGTTTCCATGCCGAGCACTTGCAGTGCGCGCGCTCCGACCGCCCGGATGTCGTCGAAGTGCGGTTCGTCGATGTTGCGTGGCAGCAGCACGCACCACTGCACCCACGGTTGTTCGATGACCTCGAGCGGGGTGGGATCGTAGTGCGAGATCGAGTGCCAGACGGCCCGTCCGTCAATGGACACCGTCTCGAGTGAGTGTTCGCGTCCGTGCAGGAACTCCTCGAGCAGCAACGGGTCATTCGCCTGTGGCGGATTCGCCTGCAACCATGCCTCAAGCGCCGGGAGGTCGCCCAGCCGCTCCGTGTTGCGGGCGCCGGCGCCGGCCGGCGGTTTGGCCACGAGCGGAAATCCCACGTCGCGCGCAAACCGGTGCGCGTCATCGACCGAGGTGACCAGGGCGTGCCGAGCGCACGGGATGCCGGCCGCCCGCAACGCCTCCTTCATGCGTGCCTTGTCGCGAAAGCGATGTGCTGCATCCGGTCGCATGCCGGGCAGATCAAGCTGCTCCCGCAACTCGGCCAGCGGCACCTGTAGTTGCTCATAGGCGCCGAAGAGCCGATCGGGGGGACCCAATCGAGCCCGCAGCTCGCGGACGGCCCAGCCAAGCTGCGCCACATCGGTCACGTCGTGCACCTGCCAGTGTCCGGCCAAGCGGGTGGCCAAGCGCTCCGGGAGGTCGGCCAACGGCTGCTGGGTGACGACGGCCAGTTGGACATCCGGCAGCGAAACGGCCGCCTCGATCATTTGCGTGGCGGCCGGCGAAAACACGGGACAGGCGAAGACGGCAGTCAGCACGGAATGTGGGCGAGGTGTGAAGCGCGGTATGCTGCGTGCTCGCCGCAGCCGTGTCAACCTACAGCCTGAGGCGCAGACGAAAACGTGTGATCGCTCGTGTCCGCGGGCTCGTCAGCGCGTGGCCATGCACTCCCAGTGCGCGGCGGGCAGCGTGGCTTCCACCGACAGCGCGCCCGCGCTCGCCGTGATGGTGACCGTGGCTTTGGCGTCCGGCGCGGTGCGCGTCGTGCAGGCACTGAGCTTGGTGGCGCGGAAGGCCCCCTCGGCGTTGGTCATGGTCGTGCCCAGATCGAGCTTCGCGGTGGCGCCCGGGGGAGTGGAACCGGAAAAGGTGAGCTCGGTGCGGGGCGGCCACGCCTCACCGCGCAGGCTGATTTTGGCGCCCTGCATCGTCCGCTCGGCCTGCACCACGAGGGTTGGCGCGTCGCGGGACTTGCGAACCGCTGCCACCACGACGCTGGCACAGAGGAGAAAGAGGCCGAGAACGATGGACGAAAGGAGGAAGAAGCGCCACCCGGCAGATCGGGTGACCGGTGCGTCCGGAGAGTGCGACATGGTCCGACTCCTGCGGCGCGGCGCCGCGACTGACGCGACGCGAAAGTGCGTCGGTCCTGTCCATGATATCTGCGGCGCTTGGGGTGGCGGCGCAACAGGGGGCGCAACAGGGGGCGCAAACGACGACGCCCCGCAACGACGGGTCGTCGTTGCGGGGCGAACGGATGAGGCGAGATTCGAACTCGCGAGAGGCTTGCACCCCCACACGCTTTCCAGTTG
>JBBSPE010000134.1:0-11856 GCA_038259155.1 Gemmatimonadales bacterium | reverse complement strand
CTCGCTGCCGTTCACGATCGCGATGACGCTGCCTATGGCGGTGCTCGTGTCCACGCTGCACGCCTTCGGGCGGCTGGCGTCGGAGCACGAGGTCACTGCGTTCAAGGCCAGTGGCGTCCGGGTGCGCACCCTCATGGCCCCGGTGCTGTTCGCTTCGGCCGTGCTCTCGCTGCTCATGGTGGGGTTCAACGATCAGGTGCTGCCCCGTGCCAACCACCGGCTCAGCATCCTGTTGAGCGACATCGTGAACGTGCGGCCCACGGTGGGCTTGCGCGAGCAGGTGCTCATTCCGCTTTCCCCCACCTTTTACATGAAGGTGGGTTGGCTGGACGAGACGTCCAACCGCATGCGCGACGTGGAGATCTACGACCTGCAGAACTCGGCCGAACGGAAGTCCGTGTACGCCGACAGTGGGACGTTCACCATGTCGCCCGACAGCGTGGACCTGCAGCTCGTGCTGTACGACGGGGAGCAGCTGGAGTTCCCCGATGGGGATGCCAAGCGGTTGCAGCGCACGTTCTTCCGGGAGCAGGTGCTCAAAGTACAGGGGCTTGCCAAGGGTTTCTCGGCCAGTGAGCGGGAAGGGTCGTACAAGGGCGAGCGCGAGCAGAGCATCTGCGAACTGCAGTACGAGTACGAGCTGCGGGCGGAGGAGTACGAGCTGCGGCGGCAGCGCTGGATCAACCAGCTGCGCGCCTCGGCTGGTCCGAACGACTCTGTGCTCGTGGTGCCGCGTCCTCGACCGGCGCATGGCGGGCTGGCCAAGTGGTACTGCGAGACGATCCCCAAGCTGTTCATGCCGAAAACGGCGGAGGCGGCCGAGCCGCCCGCCCGCGTCGCGTTCGTTCAGGACTCCATGCCGCAGGACTCGATCCGCCAGGACTCGATCCGACGTGACTCCATTCGGCAGGATTCCGTGCGGCGTGACTCGCTGCGTCGCGAGTCCTTGGCGCAGGTGGCGCCGGGCACGGTGCTTCCGCCACCGCCGCAGCCTGGTGTGCTGCCCATGCCCACGGTGGGTCCGAATGGTTTGCCGATACCCACCACCGGGCCGGACGGACTGCCGATGCCCACCACGGGCCCGGACGGATTGCCGCTTCCCACGGTGGGGCCCGACGGCCAGCCGCTCGCGCAGGCCGATTCCGGTGTGTCCATGGACAGCCTGGCCGCGATGCGCGCGCGCCGGTTGGCCGAGCTCGAGGCCAATCGGCCACCGCCCGCCGTGTTCTCGGTGACCCCTGAAACGCTCGATGATGCGCTCATGCAGATGAGCAAGTACGCCGTGGAAGTGCAGAAGAAGTTCGCACTGTCGCTGGCCTGCTTTGTGTTCGTGCTGTTCGGTCCGCCCATCGCCCTGCGCTTTCCGCGCGGCGGAGTGGGCGTGACCATCGGCGTGTCACTGGTGGTGTTCGGTGCCTACTATGTGTGTCTCATGGCCGGTGAAACGTTGGCGGACAAGGGCAAACTCGACCCGGTGATCGCCATGTGGGCGGCCAACGTCATCTTTCTCGTGGCGGGCGTCGCGCTGTTGCTCCGCGTGGAGAAGACATCGGACGGCTCGCGTGGCGGCGGCATCCGTGAGTGGTGGGCCAACCGGCAGGCACGACGGCGTCTCAAACGTGCATCCACCGCAACCTCGCGTGCTGGAGCGGGCGCATGAGCGGTAGCGCCGCGGACGCAGCGGCCCGACCGCGTTGGCACCTGTTCCGTCCCCTCGATCGCTACGTCGCGGCCGAGTTCCTGCGCATCTTCCTCGTCACGAGTCTCGGATTCCCGTTTCTCGTATTCGTGGTGGATCTGGTGGACAACCTGCGCAAGTACACGGACCGGAACATCCCGGTCATGGACATCGCACTGAGCTACTGGTACTTCCTGCCGGATACCATGTACAAGGTGCTGCCGGCGGCGGTGTTGTTCGCCACCGTGTTCTCGGTGGGCAACTTCACGCGGCACGCCGAGATCACGGCGGCCAAAGCGTCGGGCATGAGTTTCTACAGGTTTGTGCTGCCCATTTTTGTGCTCTCGTTCTTTGCGTCGGGACTTGGCATTCTGATCGGTGAACTGTCGCCGCCGGCCAATTCCATCCGTCTGGGGCTGCTGCGTGAGTCGTGCATGTCGGGCCCCACGGGCGAGGGCGGCGAGCAGTTGTGCAACGAGTCCAACAACACGCGCTACAACTTCGTGTTTGGCGGAGAGGGAGGTCGGGTGGTGCGGGCCACCTTCCTGAACGTGCAGGACGGCACAATGCAGCAGGTGGAGACCGAGCAACGTGGGGACTCCCTCACGCCGAGCCGGCTGGTGTCGGCACAGCGAGCCAGTTGGCGCAGCGACTCCGGCTGGATGCTGCAGAGCGGGTATGTGCATGTGATTCCCGATGCGTCGCGTGATCTGGTGATCGGCTTTGATTCGCTCGTGGACCGCGCGCTGACCGAGACGCCCACGGAGCTCCGGGCGTCCGACAAGCAGTCGGATCAGATGACCTACGGTGAGCTGTCGCGGTTCATCAAGAAGCTCGAGAACGCCGGTTCGGACGTTCGCGGGCTTCGTGTGGAGCTGATGCTCAAGATTGCGGTACCCATGACGTGCGTTCTGATCGCCATGTTTGGCGCGCCACTGGCCACCAGCACACAGCGTGGCGGCACGGCATTTGGCGTGGCCGTCAGTCTTGGCACGACGGTCGCCATTCTGGTGCTCATTCAGCTCACCAAGGCGGTGGGCAAGTCGGGGCTGGTGTCGCCAGAGCTGGCGGCCTGGTTCCCCAACATTCTTGTCGGTGCAGCAGCGGTCGTCCTGCTCGCCCGCGTGCGGACGTGACGTGATGCTCGAGGCAACCTGGGGCGCCCTGAACGGCGCCACGCGAAACGTGCTCACCGGTGTGGGTGAATACGGGTACTACCTGCGCGACATCATCCGCGCGGTGCGCGAGGTGGACACGTGGCCTCGTGAGACCATTCGCCAGATGCGCGTGATAGGCGTGGAGTCGGTGTTGCTGAGCGTGATTGTCGCGGCGTTCTTGGGGGGCGTCACCGCGTTCCAGACGCGGTTTCAGCTGTTTCCCGGCGTACAGGTGTCGGCCGTTGGGCTCATCACCCGTCAGAGCATCGTTCTGGAACTCGGCCCGCTGCTCACCGCGCTCGTGCTCACGGGCCGCGTGGGAGCGCGAATGACGGCCGAGATCGGCACGATGCGGGTGACCGAACAGATCGACGCGCTCGAGACGCTGGCCTACGATCCGGTGGCATTCCTGACCCTGCCGCGCGTGCTTGCCGCGATTGTGATGCTGCCTGCGCTCACCATGCTGGCGAACGTTGCCGCGCTGGTGAGTGCCTGGCTCACGCTGCTTCTGGCCACCGACGTGCGCACCATCGATTTCGTAGAGGGACTGCGCATTTCCTTTGCCCCGTTCCAGGTGTTCTACAGCCTCATCAAGGCCACGTGTTTTGGTGCGGCCATTTCGTTCGTCTGTTCGTATCAGGGGTACATCGCCAAGGCCGGCGCCGAGGGCGTGGGTCAGGCTACGGCCACGGCGGTGGTGATCACCTCGGTGGCGATTCTCACGCTCGACGCAATCGTGGCCGCGGTGCTCGCTCCTTTCGTGCAGGCCTGATCGCCGGCACTGCAGTCTTCTTTCCTCGTTTTTTCCGGGTTGGTGGCATGAAACGTCGTGACGAAGTGCTCGTTGGGCTGCTGCTCATCGTGACCGTGCTTGTGGGTGTGGCGGGCACGGTGTGGCTCGCGCGTGGCGGGCTCGCCAGTGGCTACCCCATGTACGCACTGTTTCCGTGGGGCGCCGGCCTCAAGAACGGCCAGCCAGTGCTGCTGGCAGGCGTGAACATCGGGTTCGTGCGCCAGGTGGAGCTCGTACCCGATGGCACACTCCGGGTGACGCTGGCGGTGAACGACGAGTACAAGATTCCGGAGGGCACCACGGCTGCTGTCGAACCCAATGGCATTTTCGGTGACCAGCTGATCGCGCTTTCCCCCAAGCTGGCCGTCACCACGTTCATGACCGAGGGCGACACCATTGAGACGGGCAAGGGCACGCCGGGCACGGGCGAGGTGCTCACCAAGGCCGACTCCATTGCCGCGGACGTGAGCGCCATTGCCAGCTCGGTGCGCGCGGAGTTCGTGACCGACGGCGGCATTGCCGAGCTGCGCAAGACCACCCAGGAACTCACCGCCTTGGTTACACAGCTTGGCACGATTGCGGCCGAGCAGTCCCGTGAGCTCACGCTCACCCAGCGCCAGTTGCGCAACACGCTGGCGGCCGTGGACTCGGTGGTGGTGGACAGCACGCTCAAGTCCTTCCGTGCCAGCAGTGCGAACATCGCGCAGCTCACGAGCGACCTGCAGCAGACGCGGGCACAGGTGAGCTCGATTCTGTTCAAGGTGGACTCGGGTACCGGGACGGCGGCTCGACTGCTCAACGATCCTACCATCTACGCGCGTGTGGATGCGCTGCTGCTCAAGCTTGATTCGCTGGCGGCGGATGTGAAGGCGAATCCGCGGCGGTACATCAATCTGCGGGTGTTCTGATAAAAAGCCCGCCCCACCGTCTTGCGACGATGGGGCGGGTTTTTTTGTCCACTGCGACCGCTGGCGGCGAACCGCCTCCGCGATCAGTTGAAGATGTACCGCAAGCCCAACTGCATGCGCCACACATCGCCGAGACCGGCGGTGCGCTGGAACGTCTCAGGCGCGAGGAGCTCGTTGCCGAAGTTGCGCAGCCGGTAGATGGCCGCGCCGTTCGCGTCGGCGCCACGCGCAATGAGCGGCTGCGTTGACTGGAAGCGCAGACCCTGGCCCCAGTTGTCGCTGATCAGGTTGCCCACGTTCAGGATGTCGAGACGCACCTGAATCGTGTTCTTCTGACCACCAACGTTGCGGAAGATGTCCTGCGTCACGCTCATGTCCGCGTTCCACACCATGGGAATGAACGTTGCGCCACGCTCGGCATACTGACCGCGGCGGCTGTTCAGGTACTCATCCTGCTGGATGTACGCTTCCCACGCCGCGGTCTGCTCATCCACGGTGAACGTGCGGGCGTTGGCACCCGAACCCACCGTGTACGCCTGGAAATTCATCTCGCCGGTGTTGGCCGGGATGTAGATCAGGTCGTGGTTGAAGCCACCGTCGTTGTGCTGGTCGCCGGAGAACGCGTAGCTGCCGTTCCCGCCCGTGCGGCCCTCGAGGAACAGCGAGACGCCCGTGGCGCCAAAGCCGAAGTACTGCGTGCGATACGACAGCGCTGTGAAGAAGCGATGACCCGCGGCGTTGGCAGACAGCGCCGACGTCGGATTGTTCGGATCGGTCACCACCTGGTTGTTCGTCCAGGAGCCCGAGGCAATGGAGCCCGCGTCCACCGTGTTGCGCGACAGGCCGTAGCTGTAGGCGGTCTTCACGAACAGGCCGTTCTGGAAGGCCCGCTCGAGCGACGCCGAGACGTTCCACGCCGAGCCCTGTGCCTGGTTGCCGAGTACGATGGCGCTCGGAATGTTGGACGCGAGGCGGTTGCTGGTCCAGCGCGGCCGGTTGTCCGCACCCGAGGTGAACGTCGTCTGCGCGGCCGGCAGATTGGCGTTGATGTAGTTGACGCCATTCACTTCCTTGCTGTACAGGAACTCGGCCGTCCCCACAAAGCCGTACGGCAGCTTGCGATCCACGGCGATGTTGGAACGCCAGACCTGCGGGAACTTGAAGTCTGACTCCGTGAGCGCGAGCTCATACGAGGCGGCAGGCGCGCCGGTAACCGTCGCGGGCTTGTAGGCGTCCGGATCGGGATTCCACGGGCGGGCCGTGGAGTTGTCGAACTGCTCAAAACCCGTGAGCACACCCGTGTTGCCCACCTGGTTGGAAATCCACACGTATGCCGGACGGCCGGTGAACACACCCGATCCGCCGCGCACCTGCGTGAGACCGTCGCTGTTCACGTCCCAGTTGAAGCCAAGACGCGGCGACCAGAGCAGGTTGGCGTCAGGCAGCTTGCCGGTGGAGTACTGCACCGGGTTGCCGTCTGCATCACGGAACGTGAGCTGGTCGGCGAGCGCGTTCGTGAAGCCTGTCTCGCCGAACACCGGCACTTCCACGCGCAGGCCATACGTGACGTTCAGGTTGTCGCGAAGACGCCACTGGTCCTGCGCATACAAACCGCTGTAGTTCACCTCGAGCGGCTGCACCGGCTTGGTCTGGCCCGGAATGTTGCTCCAGCGCACCTGGAAACGACGCAGACTCACGGGCGATACGGTACGATTCGGATTCGCGAGGAAGTCGTTCGCATCCGTGTAGAAGTCCTCGAGGGAATTGTACACGTAGGCGCTCTGGGAACCCGGGAAGAACACATTCTCCGACTCGTAGCGCTCGAAGCTCGCGCCAAGGGTCAGCTCGTGCTTCTCGCCGTAGATCGTGAAGTTGTTCTGCAACTGGAAGCTGTTGTAGCGCAGCTCGTTGTTGGGCGTGAACGGCTCCGACCCGAACGACGTGTAGGTGGCGCCGTTGTTCAGAATGTCAACGAGCGGGAACAGCCCGCCCACCGAACCACGACTCTCATCAGCCTTGTCATAGCCCACAATGAGCTGATTGGCCATGTTGCCGCGGAATGTGGAGTTCCACTCACCCACCAGCGACTTGCGATTTTCCAGGATGGAGTAGTTGCTGCCCTGGAAGTTGAGCGCCGAGGTGCTGGTGCGCCGATTGCCAAAGCCGAGCGACGAGGAGTTGGACAGCAGCACGTCGGTGGACGACTCGAGCTGCGAGTACCGCACGCTGAACTTGTTGTTGTCATTCAGGTTGAAGTCCACCTTGCCCAGATACCGACGGGACGGCGTCTCGAAGTCATAGCCCTGATAGCCACCGGTCTCATAACCGAAGTTGGTCGAGAGATACTGGCTCAGCTGGTCGAGGTCGGTCTTGAGCACGCGCGTGGTGTTGCCTTCCGCAACCTGCCCGCCGGTGTTGGCCACGAAGTTGGTGCCGGGCTGCGTGATGCCGTCATCTTCGAAGCTGCCAAAGAAGAACAGGCGGTCCTTCACAATCGGCATACCAAGCGAAACGCCAATGTTGCTGAACGTGGAGACACCCGGATCGTAGGCGCTCGCTCCGGCCTGGGTGCCGACGTAATCCTGATTGCGCGTGAGGTAGTAGAGCGACCCCTTCACGGTGTTGGTGCCGCTCTTGGTCACGGTGTTCACGGCAGCGCCGGTGAAGTTGCTCTGGCGCACGTCAAACGGCGCCACGGTCACCTGCACCTGCTCAATGGCGTCGAGCGAGATCGGCGACACACCCGTGCGATCGCCGGGCTGGCCAGCCAGACCGAACGAGTTGTTGAAGTAGGAGCCGTCCACCGTGATGTTGTTCAGGCGGTTGTCGGCACCGGCAAACGAGGAGCCGTTGGCCTGCGGCGTAAGGCGAATGAAGTCGCCGATGCGGCGAGAAATCGTGGGCAGCTGCTCGAGCTGCTCGCGCGCCACCGCGGTGGCCGCGCCCGTGCGCTCCGGGCTGATGAGGCCGGCCTCACCACTCACCGTCACGGCGGCGATGGTCGTGGCCACCTGCGACATGGTGAACGACAGGTCGGTCGCGCTGCCGAGCGACAGGAAAACATCGGTCTGCGCCTGGCGCTGGAATCCGATGCGCGTCACGGCCACTTCGTAGGGGCCGCCCACGCGCATGCCGGGAAGCGAAAAACCACCGTCACCACGTGTGAGCGTGGCGTATCGCGTGCCGGACGGAGTGTGCACGGCTTCCACTCGCACGCCTTCGAGCGGCATGTTGGCCTGGTCCGTGACGGTACCCCGCATGGACGAGGTGGTCACCTGCGCCGCGAGCGGCGAGGTTCCGACCAGTCCAGCCAACGCGGTAACGCCCAAGAGCGCAAACCGACGTAACAAACGCTGCATTTTTGATGCTCCGATAAAGTCGTCGGGCAATCGGCCGATGGGTCGACGTACTCATCGCGCCGGCACTTGTCCGACTGGAGCAAAGCTAGGACGGTCTCGATTCGGCGGCAACCAAGACGTGTAACCGACCGGTCACGGGGCGTGACGGTTCGCACGGTAGTTCGTCCCCGCGGCTCCACGCTGCATCGAAGTGGGAGCGAAACACTCGGGACAGCCGACCCAGCGCCGGCTGTGCCGGACTCAGCCGCTACCGTCGGGCGCGCCCCACCGTCAGGTAGTAGACCGGAATGCCCGCCGCAATCACGCCCAGCACCGCCAGCGTTCCCAGCCGTGCACCCGGGTCGGCCACCGCGTTCACGATCAGGAACAACGTGGCCGCAATGAAGAGCAGTGGCACCACGGGATAGAGCGGCACGCGCACGGACGGATTCCAGTCCGGCCGCCGGCGCAGCGGGAAGATGGCTGACACGCCCAAAATGTAGAACACGAGCGAGGCGGTCACAAAGATGTCCGCCAGCTGCTCGAACGACCGCAGCAGCACGAATCCGATGCCCAGCGTGGCCGCCAGCCCCACCGCCACGTACGGCGTCTGAAAGCGCGGGTGCACGGCCGCCACGCTCTTGAAAAAGAGCTTGTCGTCAGCCATCGCGAAAAAAATGCGCGGACCGGTGAGCATGGACCCGTTGATCGAACCGAACGTACTGATGAGCACGGTCAGCGATACCAAGGTCACACCCCACGGCCCCACCAGCCGCTGGGCAACCTCGGCGGCCACCAGCGGCGCCACCCGGATTTCCTCAACCGTGAGCACCGACAGGTAGGCGAGGTTGGCCAGCAGGTAGATCACGATTACGGACAACGTGCCCAACACGATGCCACGCGGGAGGTTACGCCGAGGGTCCTTGACCTCGCCGCCCACCTTGGACAGGTCGGCCCAGCCGTCAAACGCCCACAGCACCGACACCAGCGCCAGCCCGAACGCCCCGATCGAGAAGCTGCCGGGCGGAACCGCCGGCGTGAAATTTCCACCGGTCTTGGGCAGACCCAGGGCGAAGGCGAGCAGGATGATGAGCAGCAGCCCGCCATACTTGGCGATCGTGGTCACGTTCTGCACCATCGAGCCCCAGCGCAGCCCCACGATGTTGATCACGGCCATGAGCACCAGGGTACCGGCCGCCAGAAAGCGCGCGTAGGTAGCGTACGGCTCCATACTCGGGTCCAAGCCGAGCCCGCGCACCGCGTATTCAGCGAAGGTGATGGAGATCGCGCCCAGCGCCGCCGCCCGGATGATCAGCAGTTCCGTCCACCCGAACAGGAACGCCGGGAGCCGTCCCCAACCTTCTCTTATGTACGCATACATACCGCCCGTCTGCGGCAGCGCGCCGGCCAGTTCGGCCAGCGTGAGGGCGCCACAGAGGGCGAACAGACCGCCCACGCTCCACACAATGAGCAGGGGAGCGGGGCCCGGAAGGCGATCCGCGATGCCCGCTGGCGACCGGAAAATGCCCGATCCAATGGTGGAGCCGACAAGCACCGCCATGGCGGAGAAGAGACCAAGCTGCCGAGGCAGCTCCTTCGCGGTGGTGACGGCCGCGGGATCGGAGGCACGATTCGTGGGTGAGGGCATACGTTCGCGAAGGTAGTACGCTTGCCGCTCCCATGCACGGGGGCGAACTTTCACAGGTTATTTCCTGACCAGTTACCGAGGTGGCGCCACGGCGCCCTGATGCTCTCAGATGTCCATGTCATTGGCTGGATCCGATTTCATATTCTGGTTGGCGGTCGCGCTGGTTGCGGTGGCGCAGCTGTTCATCCTCAAGGCCGTCCTGTTTCCGGGCGCCTTGCCCGTGGGTGGCCCGGCGGAGGCCGGCCGAGCGGCCGGACGGCTGCGGCCTGCGTCCCGCCCGCTAGAGATTGCGTGGGTCGTGCTGCCCGCCGTGATTCTGGTGTGGCTGTTCATGTGGGCTTGGGACCTGCGACACCCCGAGGCGCTCGCGCCGCGATCGGTCGCGACCACCACGACGGCCACCACCACCGCCAGCGTGGAGTGCTCGTCATGAACGCTGAGCGCGTGCCCTCAGCCGTCCGCACCACGAGCTACGTCGCACTCGGCGTCGCCTTGGTCCACGTGGTGTTTGGTGCCATCGTCCGCATTTCCGGCTCCGGCATGGGATGCGGTGACCATTGGCCCAAGTGTTTTGGTCGGTGGTTTCCGCCGCTCGAACGCGTGGACCTGATCATCGAGGTGTTTCACCGCTACCTCGCCGTGCTGCTGCTCGTGTCGATTTCCGCTGCCGTGCTCACCGCCTGGCAGCATCGGCGCGCGCCGGGTACCACGGGCAAGGGCGGCGTGTTGCGTGCGCAGTCGCTCATGCTGGGCGTCGCGCTGTTCGCCGCGTTGTTTGGCGCGGTGACGGTGAAGTTTCACAACGCGCCGTGGGCAACCGTTGTCCACAAGCTGATTGCGGCCACGACGCTGGCGGCCGGTCTCGTGGCCGTGATGCGCGCCGGCGGGTTGGGCGCGGCGTCGGTGTCCAACGGGTCGGGCACGCGCAAAGCCGTTGGCGGTGCGATGGGCGCGGCCGTGCTGGCGCTGCTCGTGGTGATTCTCGGTGGACTCACCGCCAAGATCCCCGACGCCGCGATCGCCTGTGCCGGATTCCCGCTGTGTGGCCCCGGCTCGCTGGGTGGTGGCGCGCAGCACGTGCAGCTCACGCATCGCATTCTCGCGTACCTGTTGGTGCTTCACCTCACCAGCCTGCCGTTCATTTTCCGGAAGCGCGGCGAGCCGAGCGCCGTTCGCGCGGCCGCGTGGGCGGCGATGGCCTTTGGCCTCATGCAGATCGTGTGGGCCGGTTGGATGGTGACCGGTGGATTCCCCGGCGTGGTGCGTTCGTTGCATCAGGCCACGGGCATCGCGATCTGGGTGAGTGCTGTGATCATGCTGTACCTCGCGCGCATCGCGTCCGGCCGCACGGTGCTCGCGTCACGCGCCGGTGCAGCCAGCAGTTCCGCGTCGGTCGCTACTCCCGCGCAGGCACGCGCGTGACCACTGTGCTGCTGGACGACGGGTCGCCGGACGGTTCCCCCACCGATCCCTCGGCCAAAGCGGTCGCCGCGCGCGCCGCTGCGATTGCGGCACGTCCCACGCCCACGCTGCGGCAGGATCTGATCGCGCTCACGAAGCCGCGCATCATCTCGCTGTTGCTGGTGACCACCGCGGCCCCCATGTACGCCGCTGGCTCTCCGTCCATCTGGACGGTGCTGCTCGTGATGCTCGGCGGCTACCTCATGGCGGGCGGGGCAAACGCGGTGAACATGTATCTCGACCGCGACATTGACGACGTGATGGCGCGCACGCGCCTCCGACCGATTCCCAGTGGCCGCATGTCGCCGCAACAGGTGCTGGCGTTTGGCGTGGCGTGCGCTGTGGCCGCCACGTGGATGTTGGCGTGGTTTGTGAATGTGCTGTCGGCCAGTCTCGCGCTCGCGGGCTTCTACTTCTACGTGTTCATCTACACGCGCTGGCTCAAGCGCACGTCGCCACAGAACATCGTGATCGGCGGCGCAGCCGGCGCATTCCCACCGCTGGTGGGCTACGCCGCCGTCACCGGATCACTCGATCTCGTGGCGATCACCATGTTCCTGATCGTGTTCTACTGGACGCCGCCGCATTTCTGGGCGCTGGCGCTCATGAAGCAGGTGGACTACTCACGCGCCGGCGTGCCCATGGCGCCGCTCGTGTGGGGTGAGCGGGAGACCATGCACCAGATGCTCTGGTACACGGTGATCCTGTTTTTCCTCACCCTGCTGCCGTGGTGGGTTGGAGCGTTCGGCCTGCTCTACCTCGCAAGCGCCATCGTGCTCGGCGCGCTGCTGTTCGGCGGCATCGTGCAGATGCTGCGCGCGGCGCGGGCTGGCCGGCCGTGGACGGGCCCAGCGTGGTGGGTGTACAAGTATT
>JBBSPE010000133.1:0-11860 GCA_038259155.1 Gemmatimonadales bacterium | reverse complement strand
GCCGTGCTCGTGCCGCCCGTGAGCAACACGCGCTCGAAGCCAAACCGCCCGCCTTCCAGGCTGATCTCGGCACTGGGAGTGGCCGGCGCTTCCCGCGTGAGCGCGTTCACCACGCCGCCAATGGCATCACTGCCGTACAACGCCGTGCCCGGGCCCTTCAACACTTCGAGTCCACCGGCCTGCGGCAGGTTCACTTCGTACAGCGCGTTGTGGTTGAAGAAGCCCGTTGCCCGCGTCGGGACGCCGTCTTCGAGGTAGAGATACATCGGCTTGGTGGTGATCGGCTGACGAATGGCCATGGAATGGCCCTCGCCCGAGAGCTGCGACACATACACGCCGGGAATGCGTTTCATGACCTGTGCCGGGTGAGAGGCACGAGCCAGTCGCAGCTCGGCGCCGCCGATCACGTCGATGGTGGCGGAGTTCTCCACCCGTCGTTGCACCTCGCGGGTGGCGCTCACGACCACCGGTGCCACGATCGTCGCCGCATCCTGCATCGTGAGCTCCACACCAGCGACGCCTTGCGCTGTCAGCTCGACGGCACGGGTCAGCGTGTCCAACCCGATGCGCCGTGCGCGGAGCAGCGTGCGCCCTACCGGTACGCCGTCAAGCCGCCAGACGCCGGACCCGTCGCTCATTGTGAAATGTCGAGTGCCTGGGACGTCGATGAGCACGCCCACGAGCGGTGCCCCCTCGCGGGCAGATCGCACCGTGCCGGAGAGCGACGCAGTCGCATTCGGCGGCGAACCGGTCCCGGACGCGGTTGATGCAGGAGGTTGCGCGACCGCGACGCTGATGGGTGTCAGCGACAACGAGAACAGCGAGAACAGAGAGAACAACGCGAGCAATGCGCCTGATGCGGCGCTTCCGCCGGTGAGGCGGAGGAATCTGGGCATGACTGATGGCTCCACGAACATCGCCCGCGTAGCGCGTGGCAATGTTCCGTCCGTGTGTGCGGCGACACGTGGCAAACGTCCCACCGGAGTTGGTGGGCGTCGCGTGCGCGCAGTGGACCCGATTCCCGATGGCGGCGGCGCAACGAACGCGCCGGCGGCGATCAGGTCAACGGGTCAGGAGCGGACGGGAGGCGCGTTGGGCCACGGAAGAAGCGCGCGCGTTGCGCGAGCGGTGGGCACGATGGCATCGCGCCGAACGATGCTCGGCGCCGACACGGCACGGGGTGTGGCCAC
This sequence comes from Gemmatimonadales bacterium, assembly GCA_038259155.1. Classification (GTDB taxonomy): domain Bacteria; phylum Gemmatimonadota; class Gemmatimonadetes; order Gemmatimonadales; family Gemmatimonadaceae; genus JAABRT01. Next base: position 10,670 of record JBBSPE010000133.1, on the reverse strand, counting down.
CAACGCGATGGTGACACGCGGTGTGGACGGCATGGCGGCACAGGCGCAGACACCAACGCAATCGCAGTCGCCCGAATCATGCGAGCCGTGTGAGCCGGATTCAGGAGCCCCCTGCCCCGCCGCCGCCTGCGAGACACCGTGCACATCGTGCTCGCTCGCGATGTCCGGCGTGTGCCCATGTCCCGCGGCCGGTGCAGCTCGCGATGCGCTGGCGGCGTGATGGGCAGTCGGCGACGAAGCCGCTCTGGGCGCCGTTGGACACGTGTGCACCCAGGACGGCTCTCCGATCAGGAGAATCGACCACAGGCCCAAAATCAGACCGAGCGGGTGAGCACGACGCCAGAAGCGCATCACCGAAAGCTAATACGGTTGATCGCCGGGCGGCCTGCCCCCGCTGCCCGACTTATCATCCCCCGGCTTGCCGTCCGACGACGAGCGTCGGTTGCGGATCTGCTCCATGTTGCGTCGAATCTCGTCCTGGAGCGCGAGATACCGCGCCCGCTGAATCGGCGTCAGGAACTGCGCCAGCTCGCGCTGCTCCGCCGCCATGAGATCGATCTTGCGCCGCTCGATCTCGGGCATGCGGTCGAGCAGCATGGCCACGGTGTCGTTGGACGCCAAATCGCCGGCGAGCAGCTGGCTGCGGAGCCCCATGCGGAGGCGAAACTCCTCACCGCGCACCTGACGGCGTTCGCGTTCGAGCTTGACCGTGACCGACTCGAGCCGCTTGACCTGTTCCTCCGTGAGCCCGAGCCGTTCGCGCATCATCACACCGATACGGTGCTGCAACTCCGCCTCGATCGCACGTCCGCGATCGCTTCGTGAGGACGACCCGCCGCGCGACTGGCGGCTGGGTGGAGCCCCGCCCTGCGCCAACGCCGTCGCGACCGGTGCGCTCGAGCAGACGGCAAGCCCAAGGCCGACGCTCGCGATCCAGCGCCAACTGCATGACATTGAACGCATGGTCACGACCCTCCCTGAAAGGGCGTGCCGCCACTCACCGGCACGGTGCTTGTCGAATCCACGTGCGTTGCACCGTCCCAGGCCTCCAGCTGCTCCATGAGCAGCGTGAGCTCTTCGTCACTGTAGGCCGAGAGTTCCTGAATGGGCAGCACCGCCGGTGCGACCGACACGACAGGCTGCACCGGTACCGTATTGGGATCGTACGGCATAGCGGACTCCGGCATCATGGCCACGTCAAACGGCGTGCCCGAGAGGATGCTGTTGGCCACCTGCTGCTCAGCCGATACCAGGGACGGCGTGCGATCGGCCATGATCAACGACAACCCGCCAATGGCGACCAGCGTAACCGCCGCAGCGTAGCGCATGAACGCGGCGCCAAATACGGGCCGCGGACGGGCGGTACGGGCCGGCCGCTTGAGGGATGGCGCGCTCTGCGCCTGCCCGCCGGTGATGACGCGGAATGGCCGTGTGTCGCTGCGAGTCGCGGAGTCCTGCGCGCCGGCAGCGGGCAGCGCAGCGACGATTGCCGCAATGTTCACGCGTGCCGGAGCGGGCCGCATACGGCGCACCATCTGCAGCAACTCGTACTCGGCCTGACAGGCCGCGCACAACGCCCGATGCGCCTCGGCCAGCGCGCGCGCATCGGGCGACAGCGCGCCGGCGATGAGGTCGGGCAGCTGATCCTGCATTTCGACGTTCGTGCACTCAATCATGAATCCACTCCTTCACCGCGCGAAGCGCGTTGTGATAATGCACTCGAGCCGCCCCTTCGGTGGACCCGAGAATCTCCGCGATTTCCTTGTACGCCCTGCCTTCCTGCACGCGCAGCAGAAAGACATCCCGCTGCATGGGTGACAGTCGTGCGAGCGCCTGTCGCACCTGCGTTGCGGTCTCGTTGGCGACGAGTCCGTCCAGCGCGTGATACTCCGTCGCCGCGTCGCCCGCCTGCACTTCCACCACGTCGGGCCGACGCCGCGCGGCACGGCGTCGATCGAGCACCAGACGTCGCTCGATGGTGAACAGCCACGTACGAAGCGAACTATCCGCGCGAAACGAATCCAGTGCCGAGAACGCCCGCACGAACGTGTCCTGCACCAACTCATCGAGATCATCCCGCACGCCGAGGCTGAGGGCGAATCGCGAGAGAGCCGTCGCATGTCGCTCGACGAGCTCTGTCGCGGCCCGCTGATCGCCGGCGCGCCAGCGCTCGATGAGCGCCTGGTCCTCCGCCGCGTCCCTGGCCCGGTCCGCCTCGGTCATCTGCACACGCCAGTAGACGCACCCAGGCAAGGGGCGTTAAGAGTGACCGGAACGGCACGTGTCACGTGGGCGGCAGATCCGGGGGGGCCGAGGAGGGGGCGGGCGCCGGGGCGTCCCCCGAAGGGGCGTCGGCCGCCGGGGGGGCAGGCGCCGAGTCGGGGTCACCTGGCTCCTCACGAGTCCGACGCCAGTCAGTGGACTGCTGGGCCGCCTGCTCGAGGCGGGCAGCTTCCTGCTCGTGGTCCCGCAGCGCTCGAGCGAGTCGGTCAAGCGATTCAGCCTCCATGGACCGTCCCTGCTCCCACGCGCGAAACACGGCGTAGCCAAGCGCCTCGGCGGCCTTGTCGGCGGCTTGGCGGGTGCGCCGGGCGTCCATGCGCAGCTTGCCTTCGTCGAGGGCGTCCTGCGCGACCCGATTGGCCTTGTCGATGCCGTCCTTGAGCTTGTTCCAGATCGCCATGCGCTACTCTCCGAGATGAAAGGGGGTCCCCGCCCTACGGACGCGGAGCGCCGGAGTTGCGCCGATTTTCGCGGCCCGCCACAATATGCAAGCGGCCCCCGTTCGAAGGAACGGGGGCCGCTTGTGCACAGCAGAAGGCGAGAACGCCACGGTCGAGCCGTCAGGCGGTTGCGGCCTCGGCAGCGGGCGCGTCGTCCATCACCGGTTCGATCTCGATCTCGTACTCGACGGGGATCACGGAGATCTTGAGGCGCTTCTTGTTCTTGTGCTCGAACTGCACCACGCCGTCAACGAGCGAGTAGATGGTGTAGTCGGTACCCAAGCCGACATTGCGACCCGGGTGCCACTTGGTGCCACACTGCCGCACGATGATGTTGCCGGCGGTGACGAATTCGCCACCGAACTTCTTCACACCACGGTACTGTGGATTCGAGTTGCGTCCGTTGCGGGAAGAACCGACGCCTTTCTTGTGAGCCATGTCTATCTCCAAGGCGTCGCGCGCAGTGCGCGGCGCCGCAACGGTTAGCCGAGGACGATGTCCTTGATGCGGACTTCGGTGAACTTCTGGCGGTGACCCTGCTTGCGCGCGTAGTTCTTGCGGCGCCGGAACTTGAACACGACGATCTTGTCGTCCTTGCCATGCTTCACGATTTCGGCAGTGACACTGGCGCCGGCGAGCGTGGGAACGCCCGTGCGCGTAGTGGTGCCATCGGAGCCAAGCAGCACTTCGTTGAACTCGACGGACGCGCCCGCGTCGCCCATCAGCGAAGGAATGCGCAGGGTTTTGCCCGGTTCTGCCCGGAACTGCTTGCCGCCGGTACGGATGATCGCGTAGCTCATATGCTCTGGACTTTCGGGAAGGCCGCGCGTCGCAGGACGGCGCACCCTCGGGTGGGGTCGCCCTCCAAGAGGGACGGCGACCATATCAAGCCCAGAAACCTATCTCGGGAGCACGAGGCTGTCAACGTGCGCCGTACAAAGGAGTTGGGGGCGAATCGGCGGCCGACGAGGCGACCCGTCAGGCCATTGCGTATTGCTGCGTCACGTCGCGCTCCGCCCCCTTCACCACCAGCCGGTACTCGTCCGGCTTGAGCAGCGGGTCATCGCGCATTTCCATGGAAAATCCTGCGGCCTTCTCGAGGCGCCGCAGCAGATCCCGCTCTTCCTCCAGCACGTGCAGGGCGATGTCGGGATGCATGCGCAGCAGCATCGCCTCCTTCCTCCCCTCGGCACCCATGCGCGTGACGGCCCGCTCGAGCCGCCGGACGATGGTTTCCGGCGTGAACACCCGCCCGGAGCCGGCGCACGTCGGGCACGCCTCGGTCATGCTCTGGTAGTGGCTTTGCCGCACCCGCTGTCGCGTCATCTCGATGAGCCCGAGCTCGCTCACCGCGAACGCCTTGGTGCGCGCACGATCGCGGCCGAGATGGGTGCGGAGCTCCTGCACCACCCGGTCACGATTGGCCTGCGTCTCCATGTCGATGAAGTCGCACACGATGATGCCGCCCACATCGCGCAACCGGAGCTGCCGCGCGATCTCCTTGGCCGACTCACTGTTTGTGCGGAAGATCGTCTTTTCGGGGTCCTTCTTGCCGGTGTAGCGGCCCGAGTTCACGTCGATGGACACGAGCGCCTCGGTCTGCTCAATGATGAGGTAGCCGCCGCTCGGCAGGTCACACCGCCGCTTGAACAGGTCGCGGATTTCCTTCTCGATATCAAACTTGTCGAACAGAGGCACCGGTGCCTCGTACAGCTTGACGCGGTCCACGAGATCGGGGGCGATCCCGGTGAGGTACTCCACGATCTCGTTGAATACCTGCCGCGAGTCCACCGTGAGCGAGTCCACCTTGCTGGAGAACACGTCGCGCACGAGACCGCGCGTCACGTTGGTCTCGCGATGGATGAGCGCCGGCGCACGCAGGAACTGGTTTTTGCGCTTGATGCGCTTCCAGGCGGCGATCAGCGAGTTGAGCTCACGCTCAAACACCTCGCGGGTGGCGTCTTCACTCACGGTGCGCACAATCACGCCGCCGGCGTCGGCTGGCATGAGCTCGGTGAGCATCTGCCGCAGTCGCTGACGCTCGCTGCGTTCGCCGATTTTCCGACTCACACCAACGCGACTGGCGAAGGGCATGTAGACGAGAAACCGACCGGCGAGCGACACCTGCGCCGTGACGCGCGGGCCCTTGGTGCTGATGGGCTCCTTGGACACCTGCACGACGAGGTCCTGGCCGCGCTTGAGCACGTCCTGGATAGGCGGCAGCTCACGACGCTCGCGGCGGCCACCACCGGGCGCGTCGTCTTCGTCATCGTCGTCATCAGGGTCGGCCTCGCCATCGGGGACGACAATGTCGGACGCGTGGAGAAACGCGGCTTTTTCGGTCCCGATATTGACGAAGGCGGCCTGAATGCCAGGAAGCACCGCCTCGACCTTGCCAAGGTAGACATCGCCGACCATGCGCCGAGCATCGGGCCGGTCGACCAGCAGTTCAACGAGGAGGTCGTCCTCGAGGATGGCGACCCGGGTTTCCCGCGGGTTCGCGTTGACGAGAATCTCGCGTTTCATCGAGTGTCCACGTCGGTCGGGGGCGCGGCGACTCCGCACGCGCCCGATCCGGACGTTGGGCAAAGGGCGATGGACAGCACAGGGGCGCCGAGTGCGCCTCGCCTGCGGGTAGGGCGGGTCTCTCCACCGTTACCGTGTGATCGTCCACTCCATGCACGCCCGACCCTTCGGTGGCGGCGCGACATCCAATGCGATGCGCACCAACAGCCACAGACCCGGTGCGCACGCGAAGTGCGCGCGACGGGCGACGAAGGACGGAGAGAAGCGTGATGGCGTGCGATCGAAGAGCTGGCACGGAACACGGAACGGGGTGTGCGACGGTGTCGCCGTGGGCACGCTGACCCCGGACGACACCCGCCGAAACAACGAGGGCCCGCGAGTCGCGCGGGCCATCGGGACCTTCAGCTGCGCAAACGGTCAACCTGACCGCCTGTTGCAACCCTTGAACCTAATGCTAACCCGCCTCAGCCCGCCAGTTCCTTGAGCAGGTGACGGGCGATCACGATGCGCTGGATCTCGCTGGTACCCTCACCGATCTCGCAGATCTTGGCGTCGCGCATGAAGCGCTCGACGGGATACTCCTTGGTGTAGCCGTAGCCGCCATGGATCTGGATGGCCTTGATCGTGGCCCGCATGGCGAGTTCCGAGCAGAAGAGCTTGGCCATCGCGGCCTCCTTGCCGAACGGCTTGCCGTTCTGCGAGAGCCACGCGGCATGGTAGACGAGGTGCCGACCGGCCTCGATCTCGGTCGCGATGTCCGAGAGCTGGAACTGCACGCCCTGAAACGTGGCGATGGCCTGTCCGAACTGTTTGCGCATGGACGCGTACTTGAGCGCCTCGTCGAGCGCTCCCTGCGCGATGCCCACGGAGAGGGCCGCAATACCAATGCGGCCGGCGTCGAGCGTCTTCATGAAATTCACAAACCCGAGCCCCTCGACCCCCAACAGATTCTCGGCCGGCACCTCCACGTTGTCGAACAGGAGTTCGCGCGTATCCGAGGAGCGCCAGCCGAGTTTGTCCTCTTTCTTGCCAGACTTGAAGCCGGCCATGTTGGGCAACGATTCGTCGTGGCCAATGCCAACGGTTCGGCAGGCCTCGAGGTCACACGAATCTTTCGTCAGGATGAAGGAGGAGATGCCCTTGGTGCCCTTCTCCGGGTTGGTGACGGCCGTGACCACGAACACCTCGCCAACACCCGCGTGGGTGATGAAACGCTTGGAGCCGTTCAGGACGTAGTGCCCGTTCTTGCGCACCGCGGTGGTGCGGGTGCCGCCGGCATCGCTGCCGGCGGATTCCTCCGTCAAACCGAAGCCACCCAGTACCTTGCCGGCCGCCAGCGTGGGCACGTAGCGCTGCTGCTGCTCCGGTGTCCCGAAATAGACGATGGGCGACGTGCCGAGCGTGGTGTGGGCCGATACGGTGATGGAGTGAGATGCGTCCACTTTCGCGAGTTCCTCGATCGTGAGCATGAACGCGATCGTGTCGAAGCCGGCACCGCCGAGCTCCTCGGCCCAAGGGACGCCGAGCAGGCCGAGCTCGCCCATCCGCTTGATATTCTCCCACGGGAACGTGGAGTCGGCGTCGTGGCGGGCCGCCACGGGGGCTACATGCTCCTGGGCAAAGGCGCGGACCATCTCGCGGACGGCGAGGTGGGACTCATTGAAGTAGAGACTGTCATCCATGAAGCGTGGGTATTTAGCGTGGCGTGAGGGGCGGCGCGGGGTCTGCAGACCACAGAAGGCGGCCGCCCACGATCGTGTAGCGAATGCCAGCCTCAAGCCACTCGTGATCGGGGGACGTGCGAAACGGATCCCGGTCGAGGACGGTGAGGTCGGCCCAGCGGCCGGCGACGATCACGCCGCCGGAGTTCTCATTGAAGGTGGCGTAGGCCGCCCATGAGGTATACGCACGAACGGCTTCTTCGATGGAAAACGTTTCGTCCGGAACCAACGGCTCGCCTGGTGTCTCGGTGGTGTCGCGCCGAGTGACGGCGGCGTAGAAGCCGTACCACGGATTGAACCCGGACCCCGGGAAGTCGCTGCCAAAGGCCACCGTCGCACCGTTCCGGCGCAAGGTGCGCCAGGCATACGCCCCCAGCACCCGTGTTGGGCCGAGTCGGTCTTTCACCCATGGCGCGTCCTCGAGCGCGTGCGGTGGCTGCATGGAGGCGATGAGGCCGAGGTCCGCCATGCGCTGCGCGTCCACCGGGGTGAGTATCTGGGCGTGTTCGATGCGGTGGCGCAGCGGCCGCGTGGACGAGTTGCCCTGCATCACCGATTCGAGAAAGTTGATGGTTTCCCGATTGCCAGCATCACCGATCGCGTGCACAGATGCCTGAAATCCTGCACGCATGAGTGCGGACACGACGGCGGTGTCGAACCCGTAGCCGGTGCCGCTCACGCCGCGATAGCCCGCGGAGTCGGCGTAGTCGTCGAGCAATTGCGCGCTGCGGGAGCCGAGCGAGCCGTCGTAGTACGCCTTGACGCTTCGAATTGTGAGGTGTCGCGCGGTGCTGGTGTCCGGACCCGTTCCGATCCACCAGCGCGTCAGCGCTGAGTCGCGTGCCGAGAGCATGGCGTAGACCCGAACCGGGAGCGAATCGCGTTCGGCGAGTCGGAGATAGGCCTCGAGGTGCAGACTGTCGACCCCGGCGTCGTCCACCATGGTGTAGCCGGCGCGCGCGAGGGAATCGAGGGCGCGTGTGAGATTGTCCGCGGCCTGGTCAACCGTGAGTGGCGGGACCACGCCGTCGAGCAGCGCGACCGCCCGGTTGAGCACGATCCCGGTGGCAATGCCTTGGCGGGTTCGGAGCACGCTCCCGCCAACGGGATCGGGGCTGGAGTCGGTGATGCCGGCGCGGGCGAGTACGGAGTCGTTGGCCCAGCCGGCGAAGCCGTGCAGCGACCGGAGATAGACGAAGTGGTCGGGAAAGGCGCGCGAGAGCATGCCGGCGGCGGGGTAGCGGCGGGCCCACGCGCCTTCGTCCCATCCCTGCCCCAAGATCCAGCTCCCGGCCGGCAGTGAGTCGGCCACCCGTCGCACGCGCTCGATCGCTTCCGCAGGCGTGGCCACGCCCTCGAGATTGACTCGCGACAGCGCCGCGCCGAACTCTCCCACGTGCCCATGCGCGTCGTGCAGACCCGGAATCACGGTGGCCCCCTCGAGGTCGATCATGCGCGTGTCCGCGCCGCGCCAGGCGCGCGCGCCCTCGTCGCGACCAACCCACATGATGCGGTCGCCCTTGATGGCGATGGCGGTGGCATCGGCGCGCCACTCACCGTCGCGAAACGGTGCACGGGAATTAGGGGTGCCGTCCGGTTCCGGGTCTGGCCAGGACATGGTGTAGACCTGACCGTTGAGCAAAATGAGATCCGCGCTCTCGGGGTCACGCGTGTTGCAGCCCGATGCGATCAACACCGCCGCGCACACGCCGGCAGCGGCGACACGTGATCGGTGCGTAATGTGGCGCAGGTGGCAGGCATGGCAATGGGTTTCAGCGGGCGCGCGCGCGGGCGCGTTTGCGCTTGGATGGAGCAGGCGGGTCTTCGGCGGTGCCGAGGCAGCGATCGCACGCGCCGCAGTCGGTACGCACGTCCGGATCTCCAAAGTAACGCAGCACGAAGGCTCGACGACAATCTTTCGTCTGCGCGTATTCCTGCATGGCGTCCAGCCGGGCCACGTCGTTGGCGCGTCGGCGGTCGAGCAGGCCCCAGTCCACCGGCGGCGAGTTGCCGACCACCGCCTGGCCATCGAGGCGGAATCCGCCCCCTGTGCGCTGCCATGTGATGAACTGCTTCGCCTGCAGGCGTTCGAGCACGGGCAGCACACCGGATGCGCCACCGAAACCGGGCGGCAGGCCATCGAGGTCAATGGAGGCGCCGTTCTGAAGGCGCGGGCCGACCGCGCGCCAGAGCGCCCGCAGCACTTCCCGATCAAAGGCCCGGTCGCCCACCAGTTCCTCCGCGATGCGAGCGGGCGTGGCCATGAGCCGCACCAGCACGCGATTCGGGGCGGGCGGCTCCACGAGCAGGCAGCCATGCTGGGCGAGTACGCGCACGGCCGCGTGCACGTGACGTTCGTTCACCGTGTTGGCGCGCGCGGCCAGTTCGTCGAAAGAGAGTGGGGCGACACCTTCCGGATCGACGGCGTTGCGCAGCGTGCGCCAGACGGTTTCCACGGCGGCGCGCCCGGGATGCGCCGCGTCCAGGAAGAACTCGTGGGTGAAGCGATCCGTATAGGCGTGCAGCAGCACACACACCGAATCCTTGCCATCGCGACCCGCTCGTCCCGCCTCTTGATAGTACGCCTCCAACGAACCGGGCATGGCGTGATGCACCACCAGGCGGACGTCCGGTTTGTCGATGCCCATGCCGAAGGCGCTCGTGGCCACGATCACCCGCGCGGCTTCTCCCATGAACGCATCCTGCGCGCGGCGCCGGTGCGATTCGTCGAGTCCCGCGTGATACGCCACCGCGCCGATCTTCGCCTTGGTGAGCACGTGCGTCAGGCGCTCCACGGCCTTGCGCGTGGGCGCGTAGACAATGGCCGCGCCGGGATGATTGACGATGGCGACGATGGCCCCTTTGTCTTTGTCTGCCTGAGTGCGCGTGCGAATGACGTGATACGACAGGTTGGTGCGATCGAACCCGCCCACGACAATGGCGGGATCGCGCAGCTGGAGCTGCCGCACGATGTCGTCACGCACGCTGGGGGTGGCCGTGGCCGTGAGCGCGATGGTCTGCGGGTTGCCGAGACCGTGACGAATGCGCCCGATGCGGCGGTAGGCGGGACGAAAGTCGTGCCCCCACTCGCTGATGCAGTGCGCCTCGTCCACCGCGAGCAGTGCGACGCCGATATCCGCGAGCTGTGTGAGCGTGCGTCCCGCGTCCATGCGTTCAGGTGCAAGGTAGAGCAGCTTCAATTCACCGCGCTGCGCCCGGTGCATGCGCTCGGCGACCGCGTTCGCCCCCAGAGTGCTGTTGATGAACGCCGCGGACAGGCCGCGGCGCTCGAGCGCGTCCACCTGGTCCTTCATGAGCGAGATGAGCGGCGAAATCACCACCGTCAGCCCTTCGCGCATGAGTGCGGGCACCTGATAGCACAGCGACTTGCCGCCACCCGTGGGGAGCACCACGAGCGCGTCGCGACCCGCGAGCGCCGCTTCGATGGCGGGCTTCTGCGGGCGGCGGAAATCATCATAGCCGAACAGGCGCTTGAGCGTGGCCTGCGCCTCGGGCAGCGTGTGTTGCGGTAGCGGGGGAGCGGTCGCGGGCATGTGTGATGCTAGCGCGCGCGTGCGCCCTGCGCGACATCAATCGAGTGCGGCCACCGGCGAAAGTGTGTACGCGACCACCTGCATCAATCCCGTGGCGTCGTCCGTATCGGCAAACAACACCGTGTCGGTGCCGATGAAGCCGAGCG
>JBBSPE010000132.1:0-12375 GCA_038259155.1 Gemmatimonadales bacterium | reverse complement strand
CTCAGTCACGCCGGTGCGCGTTGTGCGCGCAAAGGCGCGAGCGACGGTGCGACGTTGCGTCGCGCGGTGTGGCCGACCCGGTCCACCACGACCACGGCGAGATCGTCCAGCAGTGGCGTGTCGCCAACAAACGCGCGTACCGACTCGAACACGGCATCGAGCACGTCATCCGGCGTCGCGTCGGGCCCGCAGGCGCACGCCGCCAGAACCGCCGGCTCGCCAAATCGATCGCCCGCGGCGTTGCGCGCATCGGTCACACCGTCGGTGAACAGCACCAGGCGGTCACCGGGCGACAGCGGCACCACACTCCCGGCTATGGGACCGTCGGCGAAACCCAACGGCGGTATTGAAGCCGCCAGGCGTTCGCAGGCGCCGTTGGCGCGCTGCACGAACGCGTGCGGATGGCCGGCGTTGGCAAAACGCAACACCCCATCGGCTTCATCGAGCACGCCGTAGAACAGCGTGATCGACATCTCGGTGGAATCGAGCTCGTCGGCGAGGGAGCGACGCACCGCATCGAGCGCCACCGCTGGGTCCACAACGGCCTGCACGTGGATGGCGGCCGCGCTCATGGCCAGCGCCATGACGAGCGCCGCTTGGTAACCGTGTCCGGACACATCACCGATCACCACACCCGTCCGGTCTGCCGCAAGTCGCGCCAGCAGGTAGAAGTCACCACCGACACTCTCGGCCGGAACCACGCGTGCCGCCGCGCGTGCTTCGGGCCCCACGATATGTGGCGGCGGCAGCAGCTTGAGTTGCAGGTCGTGTGCAAGGCGCATTTCACGCGCGAGCTGTTCCTGGTCGAGTGCAGCACGCACGAGCCGCGCGTTGTGCAGCGCCGTGCCCACTTGCGAGGCGATGGCCATGACCAGTTTGCGATCGCCGGCGGTGAACGGCGCGTCACCGGCGCGGCCCGCCAACAGGACGGTACCGAGCGAGGTGGTGCCGTCCATGGACGTGCGACGGATTGGCACGGCCAACAGCGGACCACCGTCCGACGAGAGCAACGGTGCACTTCGCTGCGCCAACGCGCCGCCCTCCTCGGTGCACGCCTCGCCCGTGACGAACGCGCGCACCGCTGCCAATCTGGTGTCGCGCGCCGACACCGTGGACATGGTGGACGGTTCGACGCCGAGCAGCGCGGTTGGCACGAGCAGATCGCGCACCGGGTCGTGCAGCATGATCGCGCCGCGCGGGGCGCCCACCGTCTGGGCAAGTTCCCGCAGCACGGTGAAGGCCACCGACTCGACGGACGCGCCACCCCCGAGCAGTTCGCCAATCGCGTAGAGCAAGCTGATCTCCTCGTATCGCTCGGCGAGTTCCGCTGTGGCCCCGTCGCGCTCCTGCACGAGACGACGCACGCGGGGGAGCAGCGCGATGAGGAATCGATCGGCGGTGTCCAGAGTGGATGGGGCCTGATCATTCGCCGGGCGTACCGCCGGCTCGAGGCCGGTCTCCGTGAACGGCGCCGCTGGCCCCACCACGACGAATGCGGGGAGCAACGCGGTACCAACCGCATACGCGCGCCACCCACGGTCGGACGCCCACTGCTCAATTGCGTGTGCACCTCCCTCCGGCGCAGCGAGCGCGAGGACACCGGCGCGGTCAGTGACCGCGACGAGCATCGGCGTCCGATCGGCGGCGCCGAACTCCCAGAGAGCGGCGTCCCGACCGGAGGCCGTTCGATACGCCACCAGCACGGCGCTGAGTGTGTTCACGGCCAGCGCAACGTGAGGCGGACGGTATGACCCACGTCGCACCACGTCTCCACGTTGTCCATGAGCGCGTGCATGAGAAACACGCCGCGGCCGTCCTCGCGATCAACCCAACTCTGTTCGTGACACCGGGCACGCACCGCCTGCGTGTCAAAGCCCGCACCTTCGTCCGTGACCTCGACACACAGCCCGACCAGATCAATGCGCGCGAGCACACGCACGACACGCGTCGGATCGTTGCCGTTGCCCTGCTCGATGGCGTTCGCGAGCGCCTCAGTGAGCGAAACGGGAACGTTGAGGCGGCACACCTTGTCGGGAAAGCCAGCGACCGCGCACGCGGCGCACACGGCCGCAACAATCGCGTCGATCTCGTCCACCTTGGACGCGATCTGCCATTCCAGGACAGACGTACCGCTGTCCCCGGCGCCCCTAGAAACCTTCGCGGGCGTCATCGCTCGAGTCGTGCAGCCGGAACAGGGTGTCGAGGCGCGTAAGCTCGAAGAGCGTGCGCAGATCTTCGTTGAGGCCGGCAAGCCGCAACTCACCGCCGTGCTCGCGAATGCGCTTGCCGAGCGAGACCAGAGCACCAAGTCCGGAGCTGTCGATGTATCCCGTGTCCGTGAAATCGATGAGGACGCGCCGCGCCCCCTGCTCCACCTGATCGAGCACCAGCTGCTTGAACTCCTGCCGGTTGCCCACCACGAGCTGTCCGTCTACGGCAATGGACAGCAGATCATCCGTTCGTTCGAACGTGAAAGCCATGCACCTCTCCAACGTCTGGGATGGGAGTCCGTTCGACTCAGCGTTGCGGACCGCGCGCCGCCTGCAAGGCGGTGATCGCGGCCACATGTACAATGTCGTCCGCCGTCGCCCCGCGCGAAAGGTCGCTGGCTGGTCGCGCGAGCCCCTGAAGAATGGGGCCAATGGCCTGCGCACCCGCGAGACGTTCCACGAGCTTGTAGCCCACGTTCCCTGCGTCAAGCGAGGGGAACACCAGCACGTTGGCACGACCAGCAACCGCAGAGCCCGGTGCCTTGCGCTCCCCAACGGCCGCGATAAGGGCGGCGTCCACCTGCAGCTCGCCGTCCACCAGGAGGTCCGGCCGCGCCGCTCGCACGCGCTCCGTCGCCTCCCGGACGCGGCGCACGGATTCGCCATCGGCGCTGCCGCGCGTGCTGAATGAGAGCATGGCCACGCGCGGGGTGTCGCCAACGATGCGGAGTCGGTCATCCGCTGCGGCCAGTGCAATATCCGCCAGCTGTTCGGCGGTCGGCTCGGGCACCACGGCGCAGTCGGTGAAGGTGAGCACCTCCGTGCCGGCCTCACGAAACGACGGTGTGATCATGTAGAACGCGCTCGAAATCGTGCGCACACCTGGTGCAGTGCCAATGGTCCAGAGCGCCGCACGAATCACATCGGCGGTGGTGTACACCGCGCCGGCAACGCAGCCATCGGCCTGGCCCAGCGCCACGAGTCCATCGGCGAACATGAGTGGGTCGCGGGCGAGCTCGCGCGCCGCGTGCAGCGTCAGGCCCCGTGCGGCGCGTCGGGCGTGCAGCAGATCCGCGACCTGCTCGAGGCGCGGATCATCGGCGGCGCCCTCTACCGGCACGGGGCGCACCGTACCGCGCGCTGTGAGCGTGGCCATGGCATCACGGGTGCGTGGGTCTGCGGCCTCAGGAAAGAGGATCGTGCGGGGCACAGCGCCGGCCCGCGTCGCCAGCGCCTCGAGGAACGGATGCGTCACGGGCTCACTCGCGGTGCGGCACCCGCGAACACCTGCCTACTCCGCGCCGCGCGCAAAACGCTCACGGAGCGCTGTGGCCACGACCGGATGCACCAGCGCCGAAACGTCGCCACCGAATCGGGCCGCCTCACGCACCATGCTCGAGCTGATGTAGCTGGTCTCGTTGGATGGCGCCATGAACACGGTCTCCAACCCGGGCGACAGATGACGGTTCATGAGCGCCATCTGGTACTCGTGCTCGAAATCACTCACGGCACGCAATCCACGCACCAGCATCGTCGCATTGAGCTCCCGCGCCAGATCCACCAGCAGGCCATTGAATGCGCGCACCGAGATGCGCGGCTCGTCTCCGGCCGCCGCGCGAACAAACGCCACCCGCTCCTCGGTGGTGAAGAGCGACTGCTTCTTCACGTTCAAGGCGACCGCCACAACCAACTCGTCCGCGAACACGAGCGAGCGTCGCATGATGTCCGCGTGCCCGTGAGTGAACGGATCGAATGATCCGGCGTAGAGCGCGAGGCGGGGAGCGGGGGTGGACGGCGTCATCGGTAGAACGTAATGGCGGTGTCGCCGTAGTGGCGCGTGCGGCCAGATCCGGGCAGCACCACGGAGGACGCATGCTCGATCCCCAACACGTGCGCGAACGGCACCTGCAGCCACTGGTTGGCCAACGCGACGGCCGTCTCGTTGGCGTACGGGGGATCGGCGAACGCCACATCGTATGCGCCGGCGGCCAGTCCCGCCACGTGCCGCACGGCATCGGCACGCACCACACGCGCCCGATCGCCCGCAGCAAGCGTCGAAATGTTCAGTTCCAAGACCCGCAGCGACGCGGCCGCCTGCTCCACGAAATCCGCGCGGGCAGCGCCCCGCGAAAGCGCCTCCAGTCCCAGCGCGCCGGATCCGGCGCACAGGTCGAGCACCAGGGCGTCCGCCAGCTCTTGATGCACGATGCTCATCCATGCCTCCCGGACGCGATCGGCCGTGGGGCGCACAAGCGTGCCCCGCGGTGCCTCGATGCGACGTCCACGCCACATGCCCGAGACGATGCGCACGGCTAGCCGCCCTGGGCGTTGCGCACGGCCTGGACGCGCAACTGCAGCGCCGAGCCGCCGCGGTAGTCATCACGCTCGAGCCGAAAGGCCACGTCGAGTGATGATGCGGGAACGAGCTGTGCGTGCTCGGCGGGCAATCCCCAGGCAATGCCGTCCACCGTGCCGGTGGGCAGTACGAACGACATGCGGAGACCGTTCTTGCCCACTCGCCGCACCGGTCCGGCCAGTCGAACGCCCTCCAGCGACAGCATGGGCGCCGCATTGCCGATACCGAAGGGCTCGAAATGGCGCAGCAGCTTCTCGAAATCGTCGCCGATCTGTTCCGGCGTCACCCGCAGATCGATGCGCAGTTGCGGCACGAGATCGGACGCCGTGAGCACCGACGCGGCATGTGCGGCAAACTGCTCGCGAAAGGCCGGCAGCCGCTCTTCCGACATGGTGAGGCCAGCAGCCGCGCGGTGTCCGCCGTAGCGCGTGAAGCAATCGGAACAGGCACCCAGCGCGGCGTGCAGGTCGAACGATGGAATCGATCGCCCCGAGCCCTTGCCGATGCCGCCGTCAACGGCCACCAGCACGGTGGGACGGCCGGTCTGCTCCACCACGCGCGACGCCACGATACCGATCACGCCAGCGTGCCAGCCGCGATTGGCCAGCACCAGCCCGTAGGTGCTGTCGAGATTGCATGCGTCCACCTGTCGCATGGCTTCAGCGAGCACTGCCTGGTCGATGCCCTGCCGATCCCGATTGAGTTCCTCCAACTCGCGCGCGATCACGTTCGCCTCGGCCTCGGTTTCCGCGAGGAGGAGCGCGAGACCGCGCTTCGCATCGCCGATTCGCCCGGCGGCATTCAGACGTGGCGCCAACACGAATCCCACGCGACCGGCCGTGAGCGCCTTGCCCTCCAGCGCGGCGGCGCGAACCAGCGCCCGCAGGCCGGGGTGCGTGGTTTCCGCCAGCAATCGCAGCCCGTAACGCACCAGCACCCGGTTCTCGCCACGCAACGGCGCCACATCAGCAATCGTTGCCAGCGCCACAAGGTCGAGTTGGGCGTGGGCCAACCCCGGTGATGCGCCCATGGCCGCGCAAAGTGCGAGCGCGATCTTGTACACGACGCCGACGGCCGCGAGATCCTTGTCGGGCGACGGGCAGCCGGGTCTCCGAGGATTCACCACCGCGTACGCCGGCGGCAGCCCGTGGCCCGGCAGGTGATGATCCGTGACAATCACGTCGATGCCATGCGCCATGAGCGCGGCCACGTGTTCGTGGGCCGACGTGCCGCAGTCGCAGGTGACCACGAGGTGCGCACCAGCAGCCCGCGCCGCCGCTACGCCGCCGGCACCAAGATCGTAGCCATCCGTGAGGCGGTGGGGTACGAACGGCACCACCGAGCGTGCGCCGAGGCCGCGCAGGACGCGCGTCAGCAGTGCCGTCGAGGCCATGCCGTCCACGTCGTAATCGCCGTGCACGAAAATGGTCTCCCCGTTCTCGATGGCACGCTGCAGGCGGTCAACGGTGCGATCGCAATCGAGCAAGGTGTCCGGCGCGGCAATCTGCTCGAGGCGCGGTCGCAGGTATTCTCGGGCCCGCTCCACGTCACCGTAGCCGCGCGTGGCCAGCAGCGCGCACACGACGGGCGGCAGGTTCAGCGCGGCCTGCAGCGTTTCGACCTCCTGCACGACCGGCACAGGAGGCGCGATCCACTGCGGCGCGGGACGTACGCGTTGCGCCAGAGGCACGTTGGTGGCCGGAGTCATGGCGAAGGGTGTCGGGCGAGTCAGGTGGTGAACAGCGCGATCAGCCGACGAACCGGTGGCGCAGCACAAACTGCGCGACGCACCGTGGGGCGTTGTACCGGAGCGATGCTGACAGCATTCTGGGCACGCAGCAAATTGAGGCATGCCAACCGGTACGCCGCGATCACACGTCGGCACACCGATGGGCAGGAGGTCACCCAGTCGGCGTCAGGTCGCGGACTCGGCCTCGACTGGCGCCGGCGGCGGCTCTGGATTCGCGTACAACAACACGCCGCACGCCTCACACACATCAATGAGACCCGCCACCATGAGCGCATTTCGGCGCTGCAGCGGAATCGCGGTGTCGCAGGCGCCGCAGGTCAGACCCCGGATCGCGTACAGCGCTTCGCTCTTGCGCCGCGTGGAAATGCGCTCGTACCGCGAGAGCAGGCCGGGGCTCACCGCCGCCGTCTTGCCGTCGCGCACGGCTCGTGCAGCCTTGAGGGACGCCGACAACCGCTCGCGTTCGGCCGCCAACTCCGCTCGGGTCTCGGTCTGTTCCACGTCGAGTGCCTCCGCTGCCTGGCGATGGGCCTCCTGGGCGGACGTCATTTCACCGAGCCGACGAGCCATACCGGCCAGTTCGCTCTCTTCTTCCGCCAGCACGCGCCGCGCCATCTCCACCTGCGCCATCGCGGCGGTCGCTTCGCGCAGCTTTCGGGCCTGATCGAGCGTGGCAAGATTGCGCTCGTGCTTCTCCCGATGGTCGGTGATGCGCGCATCGAGCGTCCGATAGCGCTCCGTCTCCCGCTCGATGGCGAGGCGTGCACGCTCCACTTCATCGTTGGCGCGCTGCCTCGCCTTGTCGAGCGAGGCTTCGCGTGGAGCCAGCACCGCCAGCTCCTGCTCGATCGATCGAATTGCTCCGTCATCTTCCTGCACTGCCAGCAACGCCACGAGTTCCGGCTGCACGCCTACCCTCCATTCTGAACGGAAACCAGCAAGGACACCCTCCGGAACATAGCGTACGGAGCGAGAACGCCGCCAAGGCCCGCCACTAGCCCGCGCCGCGGCCCTCGCCGCCGGGGTGCAGGAGGCGCTGACGCTCCCGGGCGAGCGCGGCCTTCTCCGCCATGAGCGCGCGCTGTTCGTCGCCGCCGGTTTGCGAAATGCCTGTCTGGAGTTCCGCCATGCGCGCCTCCAGGTCGCGACGCTGGAGCTTCATGAGGCTCCACTCGATGTCGGACGGGGCTTCCACCTGCGCCAGCAACGACTCTGCGAGCTCGTGCAGCGACTGATCGAGACCCTCCAGCACCTCGTTGAGTTCGGCTGAGGGGGAATGGGCCAGCAGCGCGCGGAAGAGCGTCGCGTAGCGTGCATCGCGGAAGCCGTCCGGACCAAAACGCTCCGCCAGCCGTTCCACGCTGCCCCGGTCACGCAGCATCACGCGCAACAGCTCCCGCTCGACCGGTTCGTCGTCTGGAGTGGCGCGTGGCACGGATGAGGTCGCCAGCCATTCGGGCCCCTGTTTGCGCCGACCCTTCCACTGACCGTTGGGCACCCACTCACGCTTGGGGATGCTCGGCGCCTCATCCGCCTGCGGCCCCGACGTCACATGCTCCGGCGGTCCCTCCTCCGGGGTCCGTACGGCGAGACTGCGTCCGCGCGTGGGCGGTGGCGTTGGTGCGTCGGCTTCCTGCGAGATGAGCGCCTTGTCAAGCGACGCTGCCTCCGCCAGCCGCGCGATATACAGATCGCGGGTGATTGGATCCTTCGCGGCGCGAATGGTCGGCAGGAGTTTGTCCACCGCGCGCCGTCGGTGATGGAGGTCCGCAAACCATCCCTTTCGGGCCAGCAGCTGCACCTGCACATCGAAAAAGTCCATCGCGTCGCGCAACGCCGCTTCGAGTGCGGGCAGTCCTCGCGACCGCACGTAGCTGTCGGGATCCTCGCCCTCCGGCAGCGCGACCACACGGACCGCCGCACCGTGGCGCAGCAGCTCGAGGCCGGACCGGAACGTGGCCTTGAGTCCCGCCTCATCCGAGTCGTACAGCAGAAACACCTCGGGCGCGTATCGCACGATCAGCGCGGCCTGCTCCTCAGTGAGCGCCGTGCCGAGCGGGGCTACGACTTCCTCAAGCCCGGCGAGCGCCACGCGGATCACATCGAGGTAGCCCTCAACCACGAGCAGTCGCTGGGCGCGCCGCGCCGCATGTCGTGCCTGGTCCATGCCGTAGAGCACGCGACGCTTCTGAAAGACACCTGACTCCGCCGAGTTGAGGTACTTGGGCACCTCATCAGCCATGGCCCGACCACCGAACGCGACAGCACGGCCGAGCTCGTCGTGAATCGGGAACATGAGCCGGCCGCGAAATCGCGGACGCGTGGTTTGTTCATCGTCGCGCACAACGAGCAGCCCCGATTCGCGCAGGCGTTCGTGATCGAAGCCCAGCGTGCCGAGATGGCGCAGGAGCGCGTGGCCGTCGCGCGGCGCGAAGCCGAGGCCGAAACGTTCAACGGCGGTATCGTCCAGCCCGCGTCCGGCCAGATAGGCGCGCGCCTCGGCACCAACGTCCTCATCGCGCAACTGGGCGGTGAAGAACTCACTCGCGCTGGCAAGAGCCGACCAGTTGGGTTCGTTGGGGTCGGGCGCGTGTGCGCGCGCCGGCGTGTCGATGACCTCGATGCCCACCTTTTCGCCGAGCAGCTTGACGGCGGCCGTGAAGTCGAGCCCGAGACGCTTGCGCAGAAAGGTGATGATGTCACCGCTCTCGTTGCATACGAAACAGTGGTACTGCCCACGTTTGGGCGACACGGAGAAGTTGGCGTTCTTGCCCTGATGAAACGGGCACGGCCCGCGAAAGTCGGTGCCGACGCGGCGCAGCTTCACGAACTCGCCGATGACCTGCGCGATGTCGGCCGCCTCGCGCACGCGCTCCACCACTTCGTCGGGAATCATGCGACGCGCACCCTAACGGAGTTCGGCCACGGTCACACCAGCGCCGCCTTCGTTCCATGCCCCCAGTCGGTGCGTGGCCACGCGCGAATCACCACGCAGCATTTCGCCCACGCGCTCGCGCAATGCGCCGGTGCCCTTGCCGTGGATGATGCGCATTTCCCGCAGGTCGTTGCGCACGGCCGCATCGAGCGCCTGCATGAGCGCGATCTCGAGTTCGTCTACACGCATGCCGCGCAGATCGACTTCCCGCACGGGATCGACCTCGGGCACGTCCCCCATGATCGGTACGCGCACGGCAGGCGGTGGCGGCGCGGACGTGCGCGTGAGCGTGGTGGTGGGCACCGACAACGTGAGCGAACCCACCAGCACGCGTGCCGACACTCCGCGCACCTCGACCACGGTACCGGCCTTGTCATCGAGCGTGCCCACGAGCACGGCATCGCCCACCGCGATTGGCCGCGCTGGCGGTGAACCCGCCGCGGCGCGCGTTCCGGACGTGGTGCTGCCGGTTGTCCCGCGTTGGCCGGAGCGCGATCGCGAAGCGCGCGCGTCCATGTCCGCGACCGCTTGTTGTTGGCCAGCGGCGGCGTCTTCAATCGCGCGTCGCGCCTCGCGTGCCTTCTGATCAATGCGGTCCGAACTGATGTCGGCCTCGGCGGCCGCCGCCTTGACGGCGGCGATCGCGCGCTCCACCTCCGCGCGCGCTTCCAGCAGGTGTTTGCGCGCGTCCTGGCGAGAGGCGCGCTCGAGTTCACGTTCCTTCTCGCGCGCCTTCTTCTCGCGGTCGCTCACCGTCGCGATGCGAGACTGGATGCGTTGCGCTTCGCGATCGGCGTCAGTCTCACGTGCTGCGAGTGTCGCTTCGCGCGCCTCGACGTCGGCGAGCAGCAGCGCGAGGTCGCGCTCCCCGGTGGGCAAGCGCGACTCCGCGAGTGTGAGCACGTCCTCCGGCAGCGCGAGGCGTCGCGCAATGGAGATGCCGTATGAACGCCCCGGTACGCCCTTGATCAGGCGATACGTCGGCGCGAGGCGTACCGCATCGAACTGCAGCGACGCGTTGATGACGCCTGGCACCTCGGTGGCCAGCAACTTGAGCTGCCCGAGGTGTGTGGTGGCCACCGTCATGGCGCCGCGCCGAGTGAGCGTCTCCAGGATGGCGCCGCCGAGCGCTGCGCCTTCGGACGGATCGGTACCGGAGCCCACCTCGTCCATGAGCACCAGCGAGTTGGGCGTGGCGCGCTGCAGGATCTCGCCCTGATTCTTGAGGTGCGCGCTGAACGTGCTCAGGCTTGCCTCGAGCGACTGCTCATCGCCCACGTCGGCGAACACGTCGTCGAACACCGGCAGGGTGCTGCCACCGGCGACCGGCACAGGAACGCCGCACTGCGCGAGGATGGCGAGCAGGCCGATGGCCTTGAGCAGCACGGTCTTGCCGCCGGTGTTGGGTCCGGATACGAGCAGCGTCCGTTCGTGAGCGGTGAGCGCGAGCGTGAACGGCACGACGTCGATGCCCTGCGCGAGCAGCAGCGGATGTCGCGCGTGCACGAACTCACAGCCCCCCGCTGGTGTCACGAACTCCACGTCGCCGGCGTGTACATCAAGCGCGTACCGTGCCCGCGCGTACAGGCTGTCGAGCGCGACCATCGCCGCGAACGCCGCGCGAAGCGGCGCGTGCAATGGATGCAACAGTGCGGTGAGATCGCGCAGAATGCGCTCGATCTCGCGCTGCTCGTCCACTTCGAGCTCCCGCAGTCGGTTGCCGAACTCCACGGCGGCAGGCGGTTCGACAAAGAGCGTGGCGCCGGTGCCCGAGGTGTCGTGCACCAACCCGCCCACGATCACGCGCGCCTCGCGCCGCACGGGCATCACCCATCGGCCATTGCGCATGGTGACCGACGCATCGCTTACCTGGTGGTGTGCCTCCAACTTGCCCATCTCGCGTTCGAGCAGCCGCACGAGCTCGCCCTCCGCCCGACGCAGCTCCTGACGGATCTTCCGGAGCGCAGGACTGGCGTCGTCGCGGACGGCACCGTCGTCACTGATGCAGCGCCCGATGGCCTCTTCGAGCCCGCGCTGGCTCACGAGGGCGTCGGCGAACGATTGCAGCACGGCCCGGGCCATGGCGTTGCGCCGCGGTTCGTTGAGCGCCTCACGCATCCGGCGAGAGGAGCGCAGGAACACGGCGCCCTGCAGCAACTCCGCGGCGGTCCAGCTCGCGCCCTCCACGCGAAGGCGCGCGAGGGGGGCGGCGAGGTCCGGAATCTGCTCGGCCGTCCACGCGGGTTCGCTGGCGAGCAACGTGCGCATGGCGCTCACCCGCCGGTGTTCGGCTTGGACTGCGTCCAACTGCGTGGCGGGGGCGAGTGCGCGAACGGCGGCGGCGCCGGGAGTGGAGTGCGCGCGCTGACTCACGTGCGCGAGCACGCGGCTGAGTTCGAGGATGGCGAGCGCGTGGCCGTTCATGGGTGCCTCTGTACGGCAAACCCCGAATACTCAGGCGTTCGCGAGCTCTTCCTTGGCAATGGCACTGATCTGGCTGCCATCGGCCCGTCCCTTGAACTGCGGCATGACGCGGCCCATGACGGCCCCGATGTTTGCTGCGCCGCCGGCGATGGCAGCGCGTATGGCAGCCCGCAGGTCGTCGTCGGAGACAGCGGGCGGGAGGTACAGCGACAAAGCGGCGGCCTCCGCGGCCTCCTGCGCCGCAAGCTCGGGACGCCCGCCCGTTTCATACATGGCCTGTGACTCTCTGCGCCGCTTGATCCCCTTGCGCACGACATCGATCACGTCATCGTCGGTGAGCGGCTGCGACGATTCGAGCTCTCGATTGCGCAGATCAGCGAGCACCGTGCTCAGCAACAGCAGCGCCGGTTTGTCCTGGGCACGCCGCGCCGTCGTGAGTTCATCCTGAATGCGCGCGAACAGCGGCGCGAGTTCGGCCATGCGGGCCGAACTCAGGCGCGTGTGCGACGGTTCTTGCGAATCGCGGCGTTGAGCTTGCGCTTGCGCTTCTCACTCGGCTTCTCGTAGTGCCGATGCTTGCGCAGGTCGGACAGGATACCGGCCTTCTCGACCTTCTTCTTGAAGCGCTTGAGGGCGCGTTCGAAGTTCTCGTCCTCGTGGATGATGATCTCCGACAAACCGAACTCTCCCGTGGGGCCGT
>JBBSPE010000131.1:0-12478 GCA_038259155.1 Gemmatimonadales bacterium | reverse complement strand
GTGGGGCCTCGTGCTGCTCGGCCTGACGGTGTCCGGCTTTCTGCTTTACTGGCGTCTCATGCGCGTGGACCGACCGGACCGAACGGGGCTCAAGCGCTTCTTCTTCTAACTTCGCCCGTCAGCCGGGGGTCAGCTGCCCTGCGCCACCCGCGTGGCGGCTTCAATGTCACCCGCATGCGCCTGATACTCGGGCAGGTTCTTGAGCAGCTCCGTGTCCTTGGACGCCAGGAACTGCTTCCAGGATTTTTGAGCCAGTGCATCGTTGCCCTGCGCCTGCGCCGCGCGCGCGGCGAGCGAGAGCCCCAACAGATGTGTCGGGGCGGACATCAGAATGGTGTCTGCCTGCGCCGCCGCGACATCGAAGACACCGGCCTCCGTGGCCACGCGACCAAAGTCGTAGCGCGCGTCCAGGTCCATTTCCTCGCCCAGCATCTCGAAGCTGGCCATGGCCATGGGCGAAAAGAAGAGTACGCTGTCCCGCTTCCCCTCCTCGGCGTAGCGCATGATCCGGTCATACAAGCGGCCGGCGCGTTCGCGCGGCGACATGTTCGAGATGTCCGGCGCTGCGCCCGAACCACCGCCTTGGGCGAAGGGCGCTGCGCCGGGTGGCAGACCGCCGTTGGCCGGCGTCGCGCCCTCCGTGCCGCCCGTCCCGCGGCCCGAGAAGTAGGCGAGCACGGCCACGAGCCCGAGCGCGGCGATGCCCCAGGGCGCGTAGCTCGCCAGCGATCCGCTGGGCGCGGCTCCCGGTGCAGCTCCAGTTGTAGCTCCCGCGCCGGCACGGCCCGCGGCCGGTGCCGCCGCACCGAGCGGCGTGCCACACGCATTGCAGAACCGGGCACCGGCCGGAAGCGCGGTGGCACAGTTGCGGCACACGGGCACCACGAGGGAACTACCGCATTCATTGCAGAACTTGCCGCTCGCGGACGCGCCGCAGGAGGGGCAGGGAATCGACTTGGACGCACTGGGATTGGCCATGGACCAAAATTGACCGGCGACGTGAATATTGTACAGTCCGACGGCGGGATCTCTCGATGCCGGAAATGGCGCGGCGCCGGTGGCGACCGCGGCCCACACGCGCGCTAGATTGCGGGCGGTAGCCCTCCTTCCGTCCCCGAGCGATTCTTTGCCTGCCTTCCCTGCCATTTCGCTGACCGATATCGCCCATCGTTATGGACGGCGCTGGGCAGTGCGTGGGGTGTCGGCGCAGGTGCATGCGGGCGAAGTGCTGGCCATCATGGGGCACAACGGCAGTGGCAAGAGCACGCTCCTTCGCGTCGCGGCCACGGCGCTACGACCCACGCGTGGCCATGGCACCGTCTGGGGCGCCGACATCCTGCGTGACACGCAGCGCGTCCGCTCGGCCGTCGCCCTCCTGTCCACCGAGCCCGGGGTGTACGGCGACCTCACGGCCCTCGAGAACCTGCACTTCGCTGCCCGCATGCTTGGCGCCGATGCGAGCCCAACCACGCTGCAGCGGGCGCTCGATCGCGTGGGGCTTGGCCGCGAGGGGGGCGAACGGGCGCGCAACATGTCGTCGGGTATGCAGCGCCGCCTTTCCATTGCGCGACTGCTGCTGCGCGAGCCCAAGGTGCTGCTGTTGGACGAACCCTACAACTCGCTCGATCCCGAGGGAGCGAGCTTGGTGAACACGCTCATCCGGGAGACGGTGGCGCGTGGTGGAGGCGTGCTCTTGGTGGCGCACGATCTGTCACGGGCCGACGGGCTGCCCGATCGCACACTCGCCATGCACGACGGGTTGCTTGGCGATGAGCCACGGCTCACTCATAGGCCGCTGGCGAACGAGTTGCCCGTTGGAAGCGTGGCCTGATGTCGGAGCTCTCACTGGCGGCCTCCCTGCGTGGCGACTGGGGGCGCGTAAAGGCCGTGGCCTGGAAGGACCTCACGGCGGAGCGGCGCTCCAAGTCGAATTTCAACGCCGTGGTGGCCATGGCGTGCCTGATTCTGCTGTTTTTCGGGTTTGCGCTTGGTCCGGACGCGGAGGGGCTGCGCAATGCTGCCGCTGGCGTCTTGTGGCTCACCATCCTGTTCAGTGGGGTGCTGGCGTTCAATCGGAGCTACCAGCTGGAGCTCGAGGCGGGGGCCCTGGAGCAGCTGCTGCTGTACCCGGGCGAACGCTGGGCCTTGTACGTGGGCAAACTTCTCGCGAACCTGGCGTTCGTCTTTCTCGTTGAACTCATCACATTGCCGTTGACAGCCGTACTCTATCAGGTGGCGTTTCCTGAGCGCTGGCTGACGGTGCTACTGGTGCTGGTGCTCGGGACGGTTGGGTTCGTGGCGCTTGGCACGCTGTATGCAGCCATGGCCAGTCGAAGCCGGTCTCGCGAGGTGTTGTTGCCGTTGTTGCTGTTCCCCATGCTGGTGCCCGTACTTATTGCCGCCAGTGGCGCGACGGCGTCGCTGCTCGTGGGTGATCCCATGGGTGACAGCCGGGCGTGGATTCGACTCTTGGTGGCATTTGATGCCATCTTTCTCGTGGCCGCGACGTGGGCCTTCCAATTCGTCATTGACGCATGACCACCCAACTCGAATCCTCGCCGCCCCCCTCGTGGCTGGTGGCACTTACTTGGCTCACGCCCGTGGCGGTGATCGCCGCGCAGGTGTTCTTCGTGATGGCGTCCGCGCCGGATCGGGACATGGGGCACCTGCAGAAGATCATGTACGTGCACGTGCCCGCGGCGTGGAACGCGTTTCTGGCGTTCCTGTTCGTCTTTATCCAGAGCGTGCGCTACTTGTGGAAGCGGAACGAACAGGCCGACCTTATGGCGGCGGCCGCGGCCGAAGTCGGCGCCGTGCTCACCGGTCTCACCTTGGTGCTCGGCTCCATCTGGGGGCGGCCCACGTGGGGTGTGTGGTGGACGTGGGATGCGCGACTGACGTCCACGGCCGTGCTCTTTCTGGTGTATGTGGGGTATCTCGCTCTGCGCGGCCTCACCGACGATCCTGAGCGCCGAGGGCGCTGGAGTGCGGCGGTGGGTATTCTGGGCGCGCTCAACGTTCCCATCGTGTACATGTCCGTGAAATGGTGGCGCACGCTGCATCAGATGCAATCCACGCCCAGCACGGTCGACCCCACCTACGCGTGGGGCCTCCGGGCCAACGCTATCGCCTTCCTGCTCGTGCTCATTGTGTTCATTGCCTGGCGGTACCGTGGTCTCCGTGCGGAATTCGCGCTGGAACGGAGTCAGGATGAAGCGGCGCTTACCCGTGGTGTCGCGGCCAACGTGAACGACGGCCTCCGTGGCGGGGTGCGCGCATGAACGGCATGGTGGTGAATTCGTGGCCGTATGTGATCGCCGCGTATGCGGTGACGTGGGTGGTGCTGCTGGGATACACCGTGCGCCTGGTGCGTACGACCCGCCGCAACGCTACGTCCTCTTCCTCAGCTGGATCCAATCGATGAGTGACTCTCCCGAATCCAACGTCCCGCCCGCTGCCGGCCCCACACCGTCGCGTGCCCCGTCGTCGCGCAATCCGTCGCGCAAGCCGCTGGCGATTGGCGCGCTGGTCGTGCTCGTGGGCGCGTTCAGCTACCTCATGTGGGGCGGCCTCGAGGACAACATCGTCTACTTCCTCACGCCCAACGAACTCATCGCCAAGGGCGACGGCGTGATCGATCGTCCTGTGCGTCTGGGCGGCCAGGTGGTGCCGGGCTCCGTGGTGTGGAACGCTGATGCGCTCGACCTGCGGTTTCGCGTGACCGACGGGACGCAGGAAATCGAAGTGCATTCCACCGGCGCGCCGCCGCAGATGTTCCGCGCGGGGATTGGCGTGGTGGTGGAGGGCAAGTACGCACGCAGCGGAGTGTTCCAGTCGCACAGCCTCATGGTGAAGCACTCCAACGAATACCGGGCGCCCACCGAAGGTGAGCAGCATCCGGAGCGCCTCGACAAGACTCTGATGCGGAGCACCGGCGCGTGACGCGTGTGTTGGGACTGGCAGCGGTGTGGATGGCGCTGGTCATGTCGGTGTACGGCATCGGGGCGGCCGTCATGGGCCTGACGCGGCGCCGTCCGTCGCTGGTGGCGAGCGCCTTCCAGGCGGTGTACGTGATCTTCGCGCTGATGACACTCGCCACGGGTGCCATGATCTACGCGCTCGTCACGCACGACTTCAGCGTGGACTACGTGGCGCAGGTGGGCAGTCGCTCCACGCCGTTGTTCTACACCATCATCTCGCTGTGGGGCGCGCTCGAGGGCTCCATTTTGTTCTGGGGATGGGTGCTGGCGATGTACAGCGCGGTGGTGGTGTACCTCAACCGCAATCGTCCCGGTGGACTGGTGCCGTGGTCGTCGGTCGCGCTCATGACCGTCTCGCTGTACTTCTTCATTCTGCTCGTTGGCCCCGCCAATCCATGGGGGCTCGTGAGTCCGGTGCCGTTCGACGGTCCGGGGCCCAACCCCCTGCTGCAGAACCACATCCTCATGGGTGTGCATCCGCCGCTGTTGTATCTGGGTTACGTGGGCATGACGGTGCCGTTCGCGTTTGCCGTGGGTGCGTTGCTGTCCGGTGAAATCCACTCCGGTGACTGGATCAAGCTCACGCGGCGTTGGACTCTCAGTGCCTGGGCGTTTCTCTCGCTTGCCATCATCGCCGGCATGTGGTGGTCGTACGAAGTGCTGGGTTGGGGCGGTTACTGGGCCTGGGATCCCGTTGAGAACGCGTCGTTCATGCCGTGGCTCACGGCCACTGCCTTCCTGCACTCGGCCATGGTGCAGGAGCGGCGCGGCATGCTCAAGCTGTGGAACGTGAACCTTATTGTGAGCACGTTCCTGCTCACCATTCTGGGCACGTTCCTCACGCGGTCGGGCATCATTTCGTCCGTGCACGCGTTCACCACCGGTACCATTGGCTACTACTTTCTCGCGTTCATGGCGTTCTGCCTGATCACGTCGCTCGTGCTTGTGGGCGGCAACAGCGAGGGGCTGCGCAGCGAAGGCCACCTGGATTCTGCGGCTTCGCGTGAAACGGTGTTCCTGTTCAACAATCTGTTCCTGACCGGCTTCACGTTCGTGGTGGTGTTCGGCACGCTCTTCCCATTGCTCGCTGACCTGTTCAACGGGTCGCAGGTGACGATTGGCGCGCCGTTCTTCAACAAAATGACCATCCCCATTTGTGTGGCGCTGTTGTTCCTCATGGGCGTGGGTCCGTCGTTGCCGTGGAAGGCCGCCTCACGCGAGCAGCTGCGCCAGGCGTTCCTGCTGCCCGGTGGCACGGCGCTCGCGATCGTGGCGCTGTCGCTCGCGCTCGGCATGCGCGATGTCTACGGCATTGCCGCCTTCTCGCTCGCAGGCTTCGCGCTCGTGTGCAACCTGCGGGAGTACGCCGTTGGTGCACAGGCTCGCGTTCGTGCGCACAACGAGGCGTTCCCGGTGGCGCTCGCTCGGTTGGTCACGTCCAATCGCCGTCGCTACGGTGGGTATCTCGCCCATCTGGGCATCATCATGGTGGCGGCGGCGGTCACCGCCTCGTCGAGCTTCCGCTTCGAGCGCGACGCCACGCTCAAGCCGGGCGAGACCATGGCGGTGAAGGGTGATCTGTCCGTGCGCTTCGTGCAGATGTGGGGTCGCGATGAACCGCAGCGTGAAGTGGTGGGCGCAGACGTCGAGATCCTGCGTGATGGCGAAGTGGTGGGCACCATGGATCCGCGCATGAACTTCTACAAAGCCCAGCAGCAGCCCGTGCCCACGCCAGCGGTGCGCAGTCGTCCCACGGGCGACGTGTACATCAACCTCATGGCGTTCACGCAGGACGGGCAGTCCGCCACCATCAAGGTGATCCTTGAGCCGTTCGTGCCGTGGATCTGGGTTGGCGGACTGGTCATCGCGCTCGGCGCGGTGGTGTCCGCGTGGCCGCAGTCCAAACGTGCACCGCGCGCGGTTGGGTACGTGCGCCCCGTGTCCACCGGCGCGCGTGGCGGAGCCGACGCAACGTTCCCCGGCGCCGCCGTACCCATGCAGCAAATGCAGCAGGCACCAACTCTTCCCACGCACACGGGCTGATCATGGCCATGAACTGGAAGCGCGCGCTGTTGCTCACCGCCGGTGTCGGCGTGCCCACCATCGCGCTGCTCTCGTTCGGCATGACGCGCGATCCGCGCCAGATCAACTCGCCGTTGCCGGGTCGAGACGCGCCCGCGTTCACGCGTGGCGTGTTTGCGACCGGTGCCGACCCCATGCTGCGCATGGAGGTCGGCGACACGGTGCGCATGGCCGAGCATCGTGGTGAGATCGTGGTGGTGAACTTCTGGGCGTCGTGGTGTCTCGAGTGCCGAGTGGAGCACGAAGGGCTGTCCATGACGGCGAGTGAGTATGCGCCCGACGGCGTGAAGTTCTTCGGGCTGTTGTACAATGACAAAGAAGAGGCCGGCCTGCGCTGGCTCTCGCAAATGGGCGGCCAGGCGTATCCCGCCCTCTCCGATCCCGGCGCACGGGTGGCGATTGACTACGGGCTGTATGGTGTGCCCGAAACGTTTGTCGTGGACCAGCGTGGGCAGGTGGCGCACAAGTTCGTGGGCGCCGTGAATCCCGCCGACATGCGCGTGCTGCTCGACTCGCTGCTCAAGGCGAATGGTCCGTCGCAGCCCGTGGGCTCCGACGCTCCGGTCTCCCGCACGCTCCCCGCAGGCGGCGACGGATCGTGATCCGTCGCCGTGCCACCCGGTCGCGTCTGACGACGATCACGTTGTGGGCTGCGGTCGTGCTGCTTGCGCCATGGCATGGTGCCGGTGCACAGCCCGCTGAGCCAGGGGTTGTAGGCGCGACTGGAAACACCGCCGCGGGCTCGCTGGACGGCAACACGCAAACGCCGCTGCCCGGAAAGGACCCGGTGCTCGATGAACGCGTGAAGGCCGTGTCCAAGGTGCTGCGCTGCCCGGTGTGTCAGGGAGAGTCCATTCAGGACTCGCCGGCCGATCTGGCCACGCAGATGAAGGCGCTCGTGCGGGAACAGATGGCCAGTGGCCAGAGTGAAGAGCAGGTGCTCGACTACTTCGTGGCCAAGTACGGCCAGTGGATCCTGCTGGAGCCGCGCGCGGAGGGCATCAATCTGCTGGTGTACTGGCTGCCGGTGGTGTTTCTCGTGCTGGGTACAGGGTTGATCGTGGTGGTGGTGAAGAAGTGGACAAAACCGGTGCCTGCGACGGACGTGTAGCAAAATGTGCCGTCGGTCGCGTTCTGGATCGCGACCATGCAGCACCGTTGATGCCATGTTGGACCTCCGCACGTGGTGGTCACCTTGCACCCGAGAGTCTGATGCGTTCGCACCGGTCGCCGAGTTCGTCGCTCACGCGCGCAGTTTCCATCGGGCGCCGTCAAATGCGCGGGGCCGCCGCGGCGGCCGTTGCGTTCGCGCTCGTGCTGTGCGGCCACACGGCGCACGCCCAGCGCGGCGCGATTCGCCTGGGCATCCTCGGCCATCCGGGCACCGTCTCCATTGATTCGCTCGCCACGGTCGTGGAGATCAATGCGTCACCTGCCGCCACGTACCGCGCCGTCGAGCGCCTGTTCGATGAACTCAAGGTGACTGCGGACGTGCGGGACTCCACGCAGGGAGTGATCGGCGCGAGCAACGTGTCGAGCATGCGTCGGTTCGCGAACACGCGCATCTCGGAGTTTCTGAACTGTGGTCGCGGCATGACCGGCCTCAACGCCGACAGCTGGCGCGTGTACATCACGGTGTACGCGTTCGTGACGCCAAAAGACAGCACCCATTCCACGCTGCGCATCGCCATGGTGGGTGGCGCGCGCGACATCGCCGGTTCCTCCACCGACCCGGTACCGTGCGGCACCACCGGTAAGTTCGAGGAGTTGGTGCGCAGCCGCGTGGTGGCGATGGTGGACGGATAGCCGGAGCGGCCTGGCGCCTCCGGCGGCACCGCCGTTGCGGCGAACGCTGCGACCGCCGCTACCAGTCCGTGGGCGTGTAGTCCTTGAGGAACTGGCCCCACACGTGCGCGCCCGTATTGATGCCGGCGATGATGGGATCAACAATGCGTGCGGCGCCGTCCACAATATCCAGCGGCGGATGAAACCGATGTTCGGCCACCTTGCGCGCGGCGATCTCCGCCGGGTCCTCGTCCGTCACCCAGCCCGTGTCCACGGCGTTCATGTGAATGCCGTCCGTGTGGTAGTCGGCCGCCGACGTGCGCGTCATCATGTTGAGCGCCGCCTTCGCCATGTTCGTGTGCGGGTGGCGCGTGGTCTTGAACTTGCGATAGAACTGCCCCTCCACCGCCGACACGTTCACAATGTGTTTGTCGCGGTTGGGCGTGCGCAGCATGAGTGGCTTGAGACGTGCGTTGATGAGGAACGGCGCCACCGCATTCACAAGCTGCACCTCGAGCAGCTCCACGCTCGGCACATCGGCCATGAGCATGCGCCACGAGTTGCGATCGCGCAGGTCCACCTGCTGCAGGTCCTGATCCAACCGTCCTTCCGGAAACAGCTGCGCACCCGGCGCGACATCCTCGGGGAGCAGCGCGATCTGCGAGAGCGCGGCCGCGTGCGTGATGCCGGCCACCTTGGACAGTTCGCGCGCCCGTTCGTCCAGACGCGCCTGGTCCTGCGGGTCGCGCGCGCCCGCCATGAGCGCTGTCTGTGTTGAATCAGACGAACCGTCAGGCAGCATGTCGTAGCCACGCACGCCTTCGTAGGCACCGAGCAGTTGCTGTACCGACGCCGGCATGGAATCAATCGCGGCAAGCTCCTGCTCCATCATGTGCCGGTAGAAATCCGGCGGACGCCGCACGGTCTGGCAGGCGTTGTTCACGATGAAGTCGAGGCGTTCGTGCGTCTCCAGCAGCTGTCGGCAGAACGCCTCCACGCTGGGCGTGTGCCGCAGGTCGAGCCCGAAGATTTCCAACCGGTGTCCCCACTCGGCGAAATCCGGTTCGGCCGCGTAGCGCGTGGCCGAGTCGCGGGGGAAGCGTGTGGTGACAATGAGGTGCGCGCCCGCGCGCAGCAGCTTGATGCCCGCTTGATAGCCGATTTTCACGCGGCCGCCCGTGAGCAGCGCCACGCGTCCCGTGAGGTCCGCCAGTTCGGAGCGCTTCATGAAGTTGATCTCGGCGCAGGTGGGGCAGAGCTGGTCGTAGAAGTGGTGCAGCACGTCAAAGCGCTGCTTGCACACGTAGCAATGCTGCGGTTCGAGCGCCTCGCGGAAGTCCGGATCGCTGACCGTATCCTGATCGTCGCCGGCTGGGAGCTGGTAGTTGGGCGTGGTGAACACCGTCTGACGCCGCAGCGCACGAATGCCGGTGCTCTGGAGCTGTGACTCGGCCTCTTGAATGCGTTCCTGTCGCTCGGTCTTTTTGCGGCGCTTGGTGGCTTTTACGAGCTGGCGGCGGAGCACGGCGTCAGGTCGCGAGACCTCACCGGCGGCGCGCAGAAATCGCGTGCGTTCGTCCACCGGTACGTCGAGCAGGCGGGCGCGATCGGCGGCCAGCGACTCGAGCAGGGCGGTGGCGGCCTCGATCTGGGCAAGGAGGTCGGGGGCGTCCGGCGTGTGGGGCATAGCCTTGAAATATAGCGAATCCCGGGAGCGAGTCGTGCGGCCTAGCCTGCTGGTGCGCCTCTCCTGCGCCGCCCCTGCGCCGCTGCGGAGATGTATCTCCTACGGGGGAGGGACAATTGCTCCGCGTGGCCAGCAGTGTGTATCGGCCTGCCGCCGTAGGGTTCAACAGGGGAGTGGATCGCTGCCAGGAGCGTTTGCCGGTCGTTCGCTGCCCAACTCCTCTCCGCTCGACCCAGAGGCCAGATATGCAGAAATATCCCCGGTTCGCCGCGATGATCGCCACGTCCACACTCGTGATGTTCGGACTGATGTACCTGAATACCTATGCGCTCGACCACGTCTTCTTCAGCGAGACGCGTGCGTACATGGCGCTGCTCATGGGGGCCACGATGGCGCTCATCATGCTCGGCTTCATGTGGTCGATGTACGACAAGCCGAAGCGCAACCTGGCCATAGTGGTAGGCAGTCTTCTCGTGTTCGCCGGCTCACTGTGGCTCGTCCGCAGCCAGGCTACGGTGGAGGACGTGTCGTGGATGAAGGCCATGATCCCCCACCACTCGATCGCGATTCTCACCAGTGAGCGGGCGACCATCACCGATCCCCGGGTGCGCGAACTGGCCGATGGCATTATCGAGGCGCAGCGGCGGGAGATTGCGGAGATGGAGAGGTTGATCGTCAATCTCGAGTCCGAGCGGCAGTAGGTCCATCGCGCGTCCGGGTGCGGTGCGCCAGCATTCGGCTGGATGTCGAATTGATGACCCTGTTCTGCTGCGCCCAAAGCTCCCGCTGCCGAGTGGACACGGAAGTGGAGGGCGGATACCTTGCCGTCATGATGGCGTCGCGCACGCAACGGAACTCGCAGCCCGGGAAGCACGACAGTCGGACTGCACGCGTGGAATGGAGCCGCGCCGCGCTCGCATGCGCAATCGACTTCCTGAGTCTGACGCGCATCGTCAGCTCAGAGCGACGTGCGTTGACAATGCCCGCGCGCCGGACGCGCCGCACGAATGTCCGTGGCCTGCTAGTGGGCACTGTGGCAGCGGTCAGTGCACTTGGTGCGCAGCCACCCGTCGGCAGGAGCCTCCCGGTCGGATCGTGTTGGACTCTGCCGGCGAACCGCCTTGTCGGCAATGTGAACGTGTCCGCCGGGGTTCGGGACGGGAACGAGAGTCTGTGTCCCATGGCAAACGCATGGATGCGGTGGCACCTCACCGGCGTTGCCCGGCTCGCCTTGGGGGAACCGATGCCTGCGGACTCAGTATTCCAGCTCGTGGATGTTGTGTTTGCCATGCACCGGCCGAAGATGCCGCTGGAGGTTGTGGTTCGTGCGGACAGCCTGCTTCGGCCGACTGCAGGAGCAGGCGACACGTTGTTGTTTCTCACGATGGTGGACCATCGCGAAGATTCGACCCGCAACGCCGACACCGTGCAATGGGTCGTCCGAGTGGTCGCGGCGCGTTTCGGATCCGACAGTTCGACGTTTGCCGGCGCCATCGCGGAGACTATTGGGTTGCCGAGCCCGGCCGTCGGCGTCAGGCTCCGCACTGTCGCAGCTAACGCAGGCGCTGTTCGATACGAGGTGCTGCAGAAACAGTTTGCCGAGCTCTCCGTTGCACGGCGAGGCTTCGGGCGGGCCACGGCACCACGAGAGCTGGACGTGCTGCTTGGTCCACCCCGGGACACCAGCATGGGTTGGCTCGGAGTGCGCCGAGCCACGAGCCCCTTCTACGCGTTCTTGATGTCTACGCCGTCGATGCTTGTCAGCCCCATAACGGCCGGGGGGGTCGATCCGCACGAACTCGGACATCTGATGTACGCGGATACACCGGGCAGCCCACCAGTCAGTTTCCTGGCGGGCGAGGCCTTCGCGATCGCGATTGGCGGCTCATTCGGGCACACGCTCGCGGAAGAGACGTGCGGCGCTCATCGAAAGCTCGCCAACGCGGGCGGTCCGACCACGACGCCTGCTGCTGGTCCGTCTCGGCTGGCAGTTCTCATGCTCGCGCGCGCCATGCGCGATGCGCTCGACGGCGGTATCGATTCGACGCGATTCTTCGCCGACGGACGCTGGGTGCGAGTTGGTGCAGAATGGCGCGATCTGGGGTCCTTGCTCGGCGTGCCTGCTGATTCACTGCTGCGCGCTGCCACGGAGCGGCTTGAGCGGGAGACGGCGACATGCCCACGTGATTCGGAATAGGCGAGGCAGGATGAAGCGAAATGTACTTGAGTTTGAACGCCTCGACGAAAACCAACTGGTGTTCGGCGTGGCGCAGGCCTCGCTCTCGCTGGGCGGTCCTCCGGACCTGTCAATCTTGGGCTCAGACTCGCCCGTTCTGGTTCGCTTCACGCCTGTACGGTTGTGGCCGTCGCTTCCCATTGCCGTCGTCGCGCTCCTGTGGCCCGCCATCGCCCACGCCCATGGCGTCACCGCCGGCGACAAGGGCTACATCCTCGAGACGTTTGGCACGCGGATTGTCCCGTTCGTGTACCTGGGCGCGAAGCACATGGTCACCGGCTACGACCACCTGCTCTTTCTCGCGGGCGTGGTATTCTGGCTCTACCGTCTGCGCGATGTGGCGACATACGTCACGCTCTTTGCGGTCGGACATTCCATCACGCTGCTGACCGGCGTGCTGACGGGCGTCAGCATCAACGCGTACCTGATTGACGCGGTGATCGGCGCATCGGTAGCCTACAAGGCGCTGGACAACCTCGGCCTGTTGGCGCGCTGGTTCGGCACGGCGCCAGACCCACGAGCCGCGACCATGTTCTTCGGCTTGTGCCATGGTCTCGGCCTCGCCACCAAGATGCTCGACTTCGAACTCGCGAACGACGGACTGATTCCCAACCTCATCGCCTTCAACGTGGGCGTGGAACTCGGACAG
Source organism: Gemmatimonadales bacterium (assembly GCA_038259155.1). GTDB lineage: Bacteria > Gemmatimonadota > Gemmatimonadetes > Gemmatimonadales > Gemmatimonadaceae > JAABRT01. The sequence continues at coordinate 59 of JBBSPE010000131.1, read as the reverse complement.
TTGCTCGCCCTGTGGGCCATCCTCGTGGCGCTCAACTACTGGCGCCGTAGCCGGAACTT
>JBBSPE010000130.1:0-12547 GCA_038259155.1 Gemmatimonadales bacterium | reverse complement strand
TGACGCGGCAGCCGTCAAACGCGCGCGACACGCCCGGTCTGCGACTGCGCGCCCAGAGCGCATTCGTGAGCAGTGCGTTCGCCGAGTCTGGTGCACTCGGACAGGAAGTCACGGTGACGGGTCAGCGGGGCGACATTTCGCGCGCCGCCAACGGAAGCGTCACCTCCGCGCGACTCGGCGCGTTTGTGCCGGCGGGCGAGAGCCAGCGCCTGGCGGCCAGCGGACGCGCGCGACTCATCGGGCGCAACGCCATTCTCGAAGGCTCCGCGCGCCTCGGCATTTCGGATGTGGCGTCGTCGAGCAACCCGATTCTGCGTGACGCGCTGCGCGCCGCGATCGTGGTGCCCGACTCGCTGCGCTTCCCGCGCGTCGAAGATCGCATTCGCGATTCGCTCGCCGCGCGATTCCAGCTCGACCGAGTGCAGCGGCAGGCCCTGCAGCAGTTCACGGCGGGACTCACGGGTACGCTGCACACGAATGCGTTGTGGACACACAAGGCCATCGTGGGTGTGGACATGTATGCGCTCGACGGGTCGCCGGCCAGCGGCGTACCACTTCCGTCGTCCTCCGATTCCGCGCTGCGCGCCGCGGAGGGCTCCGCCATGCGCACATCGCTTCGCGCCTCATCATCACGAACCACGGGGAGCGAGATCTGGCGGCGCACCCTCACGCTGTCCGCCGAGCACGCCGTCTTGCGCGAGACCTCATCCAATGCCGTGATCGCCGATCCCCGCCGGCCCGCCGACAGCGCGACGTTCAACACCGTGTGGCGGCAAACCTCGGGTGCCGTGGCGCAGCTCGATCTCGGATGGCGCAATCGATTCTTCGTGACTGGTGGCACGCGACTGGAACGCAGCGCCGGATTCACGGAGGACGCGTTGGTGACCGTACTGCCCATGTTGGGCGCGTCGTATGTGATCGACGCTGAACCGTACACGCTCAAGCTGCGAGGGGCGTACGGCAAAGGCATCCGGCCACCCCGCACCACGGTGGGGGGCACGTCGGTGGCGCGGCAGCGACTGTTGGCCAATCCGGATCTGGACCCCGAGGAGCAGGCGGGCACCGAGTTCGGCGTGGATCTGTTCGCGGGGCGACGCGCCGCGCTGCATGTAACGCGATTTGACCAGCGCGCGTCGGGGCTCGTACAAGCCGTGACCGTGCTGGCGCCGTCGGCCACACCGGGCCTACCGCGCCCCGGCGACCCGCTCGGACGGAATCTCGCGCTGCAGATGCAGAACGTGGGCGCCATCGACAACCGCGGATGGGAACTCGAGGCCACGCTGCGCGGCGGCCCGTTCCTTCTGCAGGGATCGTTCGCGCTTGTGGACAGCCGAGTGCGCGATATACGCCGCGGGTACACGGGTGAACTGCGGCCGGGGGATCGCATGCTGGACGTGCCCTCTCGCACCATGGGGTTGCTCGCGCGCTACGCGCATCGCGGCTGGGGCGCCACGGTGCAGGTCTCGCGCGCGGAGGACTGGGTGGGATATGATCGCGTGGCGGCATCTGCGGTGTATGTCACACCCGGCAAACCGGCCGCGTCGCTGGTGGGGGCATCGCTCCGCCAGTACTGGCTGGTGTATCCCGGCGTCACGCGGGTGAACAGCGTGCTCACACGCGAGTTGCCCGGCGGCTTCACGCTGCAGGCTTCGGGCGAGAACCTGCTGAACACACAGGTGGGCGAACCGGACAACATCACAATCGTGCCTGGACGGACGCTCTCGCTGGGACTTCGCGCGCGCTTCTGATTTTGGAGGTGCTTCGCGCACGCATCGGCATCGGCATCGCGAGCGACAGATCGCACCGTCACCACGCGCCGCGTCGCGCGCGTCGCAGCTATGCTCGATCGCGCGAGCCCGTTCCTCGAAGCGCCGCACCCACCGACGCCACTCCGCGTCGCGTGTCGAAGATCAGGTGCGTCTCAATGTGCGTGACTTCCGATCGCGTACTGATGGACGTGAGGATGAACTCGCGCAGCGCGTCCGAGTCGGTCACCCCCACGTGGATCAGGAAGTCGTCGGTACCACCGATGTGATAGGTGGCCAACACCTGCGGCAGCCGCTGACAGTGCTCGCCAAAGCGCTCCACAACCTCTCGCGAGTGCCGCACGAGGCGCGCCGCCACCAGCGCCTGCAGGCTGATGCCGAGCGCCCAAGGCGCCACTTCGGCGTGGTAGCCGCGAATCACCTCTCGCTGCTCCAGCCGACGCACCCGGGCGAGCGTGCTCGACTCAGCCAGCCCAATCCTCGCCGCCAGCTGCTTGTTGCTCAACCGCGCATTCTGCTGCAGAAGGGCGACCAACTCGCGATCAATGCGGTCCAGCGGCTCCCTGTCCATCACTTTCCGAATACTCTGCGGCATTTGTTCCCCAGAACGAAGATCATGCCAAATTAGGTGCATGATCCAGTCACGCAAGCTCCCGCAATCGAATCGCGACGCCGGCCGCGAACACGTCAACACCCTCGCCGTGCACGGTGGGCGCGATGACTTGAGTGGATTGGGTGTGCACGCGCCGCCCATCGACCTCTCCAGCACCTACCCGGTGCCGGACCTGGAGGCGGGCATCGCGTCCATCGACGCGCTGGTGGCTGGGGGCGTGCCGAGTGGCTCCGCCGTGTACAGTCGGCTGTACAATCCCACCGTGGCGCGAACGGAGCGCGCGATCGCCTCGCTCGAGGGCGCCGAGGCCACGGTCGCGTTCGCGTCTGGGATGGCGGCTTACACTGCAGCGCTTATGGTGGCGCGTGGACGTGGCTCCCATGTGGTTGCCGTGCGCCCACTCTACGGCAGCGCCGACCACCTGCTCGCGAGTGGCATGTTGGGACTGGACGTGACGTTCGCGTCGCCCGACGGTGTACGCGACGCCTGCCGGTCCGACACGGCACTCGTGCTCATTGAGACCCCGGCCAACCCCACGCTGCAGCTGGTGGACATTTCCCACGTGGTGGCACAGGCGAATGGTGTGCCTGTCATGGTGGACGCCACGTTCGCGACGCCCATTCTGCTCCGCCCGCTGGAACACGGGGCGACACTCGTGCTGCACAGCGCCACCAAGGCGCTCGCGGGCCATGGCGACGTGCTGGCCGGCGTGGTGAGCAGCAACGACGACGCCTGGATCGCGGCACTCCGACAGGTGCGGTTGCTCACGGGCAGCGTGCTGCATCCGCTCGCGGCCTACCTGCTCCACCGCGGGTTGTCCACCTTGGCGCTGCGTGTTGAGCGTGCGCAGGAGAACGCCATTCACATTGCGAGGCAGTTGCAGGCGCACCCGGGCGTGAGTGACGTGCACTTTCCCGGCTCTCCCGGCACCGACCCACGCGGCGTGCTCGGTCGCGAGTTGATGGGGCCGGGTAGCACGCTCGCGTTCGAACTGGCGTCACCCGACCCGGACGCGCCCGCGCGTTTGATGGCGGCGCTCCGCCTGATCACGCCCGCCGTCTCACTGGGGTGCACCGACACGCTCATTCAGCACCCGGCCAGCCTTACGCACCGCGTGGTGGACCCCGCGGTGCGCGAGGCGCATGGCATCAGTGCGCGTCTGCTGCGCCTGAGCGTGGGAGTGGAACACGTGGACGATATTTTCGCCGACCTTGTTCGCGGCCTCGAGGCGGCCGCCGCGATGCCCGAGCACGCGGCCGACCACCATCCGTCATCCGACCAGACGTCAGCCGCGCTGGATGAACGTCCCGTCTCGCAGTTCGCCTAACGCCTGCTCAATTTCCCGGTCGGTGTTCATCACAATCGGCCCGTACCATGCGATCGGCTCCTCGATCGGACGCCCGGAAATGAGCAGGAACCGCACGCCCTGCGGACCCGATTGCACCACGATTTCGTCGCCCGTGCCAAACACCACAAGCGACCGATTGCCGCTGCGATCACGAATGGCCGTGTCGTCGTCGCCAGCGGTCTGCTCCGTGAGCACGCCGAACGGGTCGGACGCATTCCGGAAAGACGCCTCGCCCTCGAACACATAGGCAAACGCGCGGCGATATGTGTCCACCGGCAGCACCTTGCGCGTGTTGGGCGGCACCGAGATGTCGAGATAGTTGGGATCGGCGGCGATGCCGTCCACCGGACCGCGCTGTCCCCAGAACTCCCCGCAGATCACCCGCACGGTCGTGCCGTCGTCGTCCGTGATCTCCGGGATGTGCGCTGACGCGACGTCCTGATAGCGCGGCGCCGTCATTTTCTGTGCGCCCGGCAGGTTGGCCCACAACTGAAAGCCGTGCATGCGACCACTCGGGTCGCCGCGTGGCATCTCGTGGTGCAAAATGCCCCGCCCGGCCGTCATCCACTGCACGTCCCCCGCGCCGAGCACGCCACTGTTGCCGAGGTTGTCCTCGTGCTTGACGGCGCCGGCGAGCACGTACGTGATGGTCTCGATCCCGCGGTGCGGATGCCACGGGAATCCGTTCAGGTAGTCTTGCGGCCGCTCATTGCGAAAGTCGTCGAACAGCAGGAACGGATCGGTCTCCGACGTGTCGCCGAACCCGAACGCCCGGTGCAGGTGCACGCCGGCGCCCTCCATGGTTGGCTGTGCCATGGCAACACGACTTACTGGGCGAATCGACATGATGACGTCTCCGGTGATCCAGGCTCCGGCACCGAGCGCACGACTGCGCGGGGTCCGTTGCGTCTCCGGTAAACGTAGTGCTGGCACGCACGGATCGGTTCCCGCTGCGTCGCGGCGTCGTGCCATACAGAGTGGCTGATCGCGCACGTGACAACCGTCGCTCGGGCTACTCCCGCAGCAGACCGAGCGTGGACACGGGCCGAGACAACAACGTGCGCACGTGGGCGCGCTGCAGGTGATAGAGCCACCCGCCGAACACGCCGGCCGCAAGCGCCAGCACGCCAAGCGCCGCGCTCGCCCCAACCGTTGTGTTCCAACCGCGCGCGATTTCCAACAGGAGCACCAACGAGACGCAGGACGCGAAGACCCGTCGCGCCACGGCGCGGAAGCGCGAGTACTCACGACCGTGCAGCTCTGCCGTGACGTACCCTACGATGGTAAAGCCGGCGCAATACTCGATCGCCTGCATCAGCAGGCGGGTGGTGAGTTCCGCGCGGGCGGGTGCCAGCATCCACGCGCCTCGCCAGACGCCGTCCACAGCGTCCAATGGCCAGAGCGCCGACAGCGCCAGGTATACCGCGAACAGCGGCAGCACCATACGTAGCGTGGGAATCTCCAGGCGCTGTTCACCTCGGCGCCTGCGCGCGCGAGACAACGCCGCGCTGCCCAACCACGCAGCGCCATTCGCCAGCGTGCTGCCGGCGAGCAGCACGTCGGGTTGCGTCGCCGCGCCCGGCGCCGCCGCAGCCACGAACCAGCCGGAGACAGCCAGCAGCAGCGCTGGACGCCCCACGCGGCCGGTAGGCTGCAGATAGGCGCCGTGTACGGCACCGAGAATCGCGCCGCCGAACGCCGCCACCGGCAGGAGGAGCCACAGGCGGTTGGTGTCGCCGCTTGCGAATCCCGCCGACCACAGCAGCGGTACGAGCAAGCCCACCAATCCGGTCAACGGCAGTTCGAGCGCCAGCGCCGACACGGCTTGCGCGCCCAGATGCACGCGAGGCCGCACAGCGTCAAACGCCCTTGCACCAAGCGCCGCCCCGAACCCGTTGGTCACCACGTCCAGCCCGCTTGTGAAGCGTTCCGCGAGACAGAGCTGTCCCAGCTCGATCCCGAGGCTGAACAGCGCGCCCAGCAATCCGGCTTGCCACCAGGCCGAGACATGATTTCTCGCCCGTGCGGCCTTCCAGAAGAACCCAAGCGGCAGGAACATCACGACGTTGAGCACCAGATCCGAGGCGCTCCACAGACTCGTCACGCCGTGCATCAGGCGCGTCTGAAAAGCAAACGGTGCCCACGTGACGAGCAGCGTGGTCACGGCGAGGTACGCGAGGACGGCATTGCCCAACCGGCGTCCGGAGTTGGACCCCGAGAGCGCGGCGGCGGAGGCAGGCATGCGCGGGAATCTCGACCGCTCAACCCCCGATCCTGAGCGCGGCTATGTTGTCTGGCAAACCCTGTTTTCCCATTTGGAGGTGCTCATGCGGCGTGCCGCGCGGTGGTCTGGTCTCGCAATGCTTGTTCTGGCTGGCGCGTGCGCCAGTGGCGGCTCGGACGGCGGGGAGTCGCCTGGAGCGGCCGCATCGGGCGGCGCACCGTCCCTGCCGACACGCGACCTGACCCAGCTCGACGGCCCGTCGAGCTGGACCGGCGACATCCCCTGCGCCGACTGTGACGGTGTGCGCACGTCGCTCACGCTCTTCCCCAACGGCACGTACCGCAGTCAGGGGGCCTACCTCGGTGCGGCCGCTGACGGTGACACGATCTTCTCCGACTTCGGTCGGTGGATCCTGTCTGATGGCCGCACGCGCGTGCAGCTGCGCGGCAGCGCCGACGTGCCGGGCCAGTTTGCCGTGGACCCCGACGGAGCCCTCCAGATGCTCGACCCGGAGGGCAACCCGATCGATTCCAAGCTGAACTACCGGCTGGCACCGGTGGCCCAGCCAATCGTCATCATCCATCCCGCACGACTCGTTGGCGCGTTCGCCTACATGGCCGACGCCGCGACGTTCATTGAATGCGGCAGCGGGCTGCAGTTTCCCGTCGCGAACGGCGGCGACTATCTCGCCCTCGAGCGCGCCTACAGCTCGTCCGGCGTGCGCCCCGGACAGCCGGTGCCGGTACGCGTGCGCGCACACTTGGACGAACTCCCCGCCATGGAAGGCGGCACCGCCGTGACCGTCGTGATTGATTCGCTCGATCGGGTGGAGCGCGATGCCAGCTGCGCGGCGCTTCGCACGCAGGATGCCATCGCGGCCGACAACTGGCGCCTCGTGACGCTTGTCGGCGACAGCGCGCCCATCACGGTGCCCGCCGATTCGCCCGCGACGTTCAGCTGGGACCGTGCCGACGGCCGATTCGCTGGCAACAGCGGCTGCAACCGCTTCAGCGCGTCAGGCGTGCTGCGCGGGACCACACTCGCGGCGCGTCAGCCCATGGGTACCAAAATGGCGTGTCCAGAGGGAACGGCCATGACCATCGAGTCGCGGCTGCTGGCACTGCTGGAACGCCCACTGGGCCTCCGCGTGCAGGCGGACACGCTCGTGTGGAGCGACGGACCGGTGGAGGTGGCGCGATTTGTCCGCGGCATGCCCGGCGGCGAATAGCACAACCAGGCGGACATTCTCGTACGGGTACCGCCTGCGGTACTTGCCGACCGGCGATTTGACGCGGGCGCACGCGGAGCGTAGCGTCTCCCACATGGTCACTCTCTCCTCCCGCCGAGGCTTCCTCGGCCACGCGGCGACCCTCGGGTTGGGCGCAATGGTCCTGCCGCGGCATCTGATCGCCGGCGCCCCGACCGCGCTCGCCACCGGCGGACTCGCCACCGGTGCACCCAGCGCCATGCTCAACATCGCCTGCGTCGGCATTGGCGGCATGGGCATGAACAACATGGCCGGCATGCTCGGCGAAAACATCGTGGCCGTGTGCGACGTGGACTTCGCCTACGTTGAGCGCTCGCTCGCGGGTCGGCTGCGACCGCGCGATGGCAAGGTGTCGGAAGAGGCAACCCGGCTGCAGGCGGCCTACACCAAGGCGGCCAAGTATGCCGACTTCCGCAAGATGCTCGAGGAGCGCAAGGACATCGACGCGGTGCTCATTGCCACGCCGGACCACCTGCACGCCGTGATCGCCAGTGCGGCCATGCAGCTGGGCAAGCACGTGTACGTACAGAAGCCACTCACGTTCTCGGTGCACGAGTCACGTCACTTGGGCCGGCTCGCCAAGTCGAGTGGTGTGGTCACGCAGATGGGCAACCAAGGGCACTCCATGGAGGGCACGCGCCGCGTCGTGGAGATCGTGCGCTCCGGCGTGCTCGGCCCCATCGGCGACGTGCAGATCTGGACCGACCGACCGGTGGGCTATTGGGCCCAAGGTATTCCTCGGCCGGGCTCGGACATGCCGGCTGTACGTCCACCCGATCCCGCGCGTCCGCCGGGCTGGAACGCCCGCACGGTGGAAGTGGCCGTGCTGCGGGCGATGGCGGAGAATCCGCAGACACCACCGCCCGGCATGGACTGGGACCTGTACTGTGGACCGGCACCGCTCATTCCCTACCATCCGGCCTACCACCCGTTCACGTGGCGCGGCTGGACCAACTTCGGCGTGGGCTCGCTCGGCGACATGGGAGCGCACTTGGTGGACCAGGCCTACTGGGCGCTCGGACTCACGCAGCCCACGGCCATCTCGGCCTCGAGCTCGCCGTGGGGTGGCGGGTCCAAGGATCCGGCGAGCTATCCGCTGGCCACGCAGGTGGACTACGAGTTTCCCGCCGTGGGCGACCGCGGGCCGGTCCGCATGCTTTGGTTCGACGGCGGCCTCATGCCGCCGCGCCCTCCGTTTCTCCCAGACGACGTTTCCCTGCCCCTCGGCGACGGCGGCGGCGGCGTGTTCATTGGCAGCAAGGGCATCCTCACGTACGAGACGTACGGCAACAATCCGAAGGTGTACCCGGAGTCTGTGGCTGCCGACGCGGAGGCGGTGCCGCGCACGGTGCCGCGCGTCGAGGGGCGTCACGAAGCCAACTGGATTGCCGCGTGCAAGGGTGAGGCCGAAGTGAGCTCGCCCTTCTCCTACGCCGCCGAGTTGAATGAGACCATGCTGCTGGGCATGGCGGCGCTGCGTGAGGGCCAGGGGAAAAAGGTGCTCTATGACGCCGCAGCCATGCGCTTCACCAACAATGAACCGTTGAACGCCTTCCTGACGCGCGAGTATCGGAGCGGCTGGTCGCTGTAACCGGGCAGGCATCACAGACCGGCGCGGAGTCGGCGGGCAGCGCTCAACATGGCTCGGTCCGGGACGTAGTTTGGGGAGTTGCTTCCTGCCAATCACTACCCGGACCGAGATGCCTGTTTCCTTCCGTTCATTCGGCGCCACGCTGTTGGTGGCGCTCCTTGCTTCAGCCAGTGCGCCGGTCGCGCCCTGGTCGTCTGCTTCGCTATCCGCGCAGGGTCGGCGCGGTGGCGCCCCCGCCGGTGGGCCGAACGCCAGCCCTGATTCCGCCGCCGGTCGTCTGCCGCTGGATGGTCTGCGCTTTCGCAGCATCGGGCCCGGCAGCACCTCCGGCCGCATCAGCGACGTGGCCATCCATCCGCGGCAGCCCAACACGTGGTACGTGGCCACCGCGTCGGGCGGGCTCTGGAAAACCGAGAATGCCGGCGTGACGTTCTCGCCCATTTTTGACTCGGAGAACTCGTTCTCCATTGGCACGGTCGTGATCGACGAAAAGGTGCCGAGCACCGTGTGGGTGGGCTCCGGTGAGAACAACTCGCTGCGGTCGGTGGCCTACGGGGACGGCGTGTACAAGTCCATTGACGACGGACGCACGTTCACGAATGTCGGGCTCAAGAACAGCGAGCACATCGGGCGCATTGTCATTGATCCGCGGAACAGCGACGTGGTGTATGTGGCGGCGATCGGTCCGCTGTGGTCAGGCGGCGGCGATCGTGGACTGTACAAGACCACGGATGGCGGCACCACATGGGAGAAGCTCCTGGGTGGTGGCGAGTGGACCGGTGTGAACGACGTGCAGATGGACCCGCGCAACCCCGACCTGCTCCTCGCGTCCACGTTCCAGCGCGAGCGGAAGGTATGGGGTCAGATCCACGGCGGCCCGGAGTCGGCGCTGCACCGCTCCACCGACGGTGGCAAGACCTGGACCAAAGTGCGCACCGGCGTGCCCACCGGTGACCTCGGCCGCATCGGTCTCGCGATTTCGCCGGCCGATCCCGACGTCGTATACGCGACCATTGAGGCCAACGGCACCACCGGCGGATTCTTTCGCTCCACCAACTCCGGTGCGAGCTGGTCGAAGATGAGCACGCAGACCGGACTTGGCCTGTTCTATCAGGAGATTTTCCCGGACCCCACCGATCGTGATCGCGTGTACATGGTGGAAACCAACACGTCGGTGAGCGAGGATGCGGGGCGCACATGGACGCGCGTTCCCGGCCGCAACAAACACGTGGATGACCACGTGGTGTGGATCGACCGCACCAATCCAGACCACATCATGATCGGCAGCGACGGCGGATTGTACGAAGCGTACGATCGCGGCGAGAACTGGCGCTGGTTTGGCAACCTGCCGCTGTCGCAGTTCTATACGGTGGCGCTCGACAACGCGGCGCCGTTCTACAACGTGTACGGCGGTACGCAGGACAACAACACCGTGGGCGGCCCCTCGCGCACCGCCGACGCCAGCGGCATCCAGAACAGTGACTGGCGCACGATCGTGGGCGGTGACGGCTTCCGTGCACAGGTGGACCCCACCGATGAGAACATCGTCTACGGTGAGTCGCAGAACGGCGGCATGGTGCGCCACGATCGTCGCACCGGGGAGAACATCCCCATTCGCCCCATGCCTGCACCCGGAGACGATGCGTCGCGCTGGTACTGGGACACGCCCATCATCATCTCGCCGCACGATCACAACCGTCTGTACGTGGGCTCGCAGCGCGTGTGGCGCTCCGACGATCGCGGCGACACATGGCGTGCCATCAGCGGCGATCTCACGCAGGCCATCGACCGCAATCAGCTCAAGATGATGGGGCGCCTCTGGGGCCCCGAGGCGATCGACAAGTGGGCCAGCACGTCGTTCTACGGCACGCTCATCTCGCTCAGCGAGTCGCCGCTGCAGGACGGCCTGCTCTATGCGGGCACGGACGACGGCCTCATTCAGGTCACCGAGGACGGCGGCACCACGTGGCGCAAGGTCGCGAAGTTTCCCGGTGTACCCGACACCACGTACGTGCAGCGCGTGTTTGCCTCGCAGCATGACGCGAACGTCGCCTACGCGGTGTTCAACAACCACCGCTCCGGCGACTTCAAGCCGTATCTGCTCAAGACCACCGATCGCGGCGCCACGTGGACGAACATCAGCAACAACCTGCCGGAGCGCGGGTCGGTGTACGGCTTTGTGGAAGATCCCAAGGAGCCCAAGCTGCTGTTCGCGGGCACGGAGTTCGCCCTGTACGTGAGCACCGACGGCGGTGCAGCGTGGACGCGCCTGCGTGGCGGTCTGCCCACCATCCAGATGCGCGATCTGGCCATCCACAAGCGCGAAGACGATCTCGTGGTGGCCACGTTCGGACGCGGCTTCTACATCATGGACGATCTCACCGTGCTGCGCACGCTCGTGCAGCAGCCGGAGCTCATGCGCACAGCCGCGGTGCTGCTACCGAACATCAGCACCGACATGTGGTTGCCGGAGCGCACCAGCAACGCCGGGTCGTGGGGTGCGTCGCACTTCTCCACGCCCAACCCGGGCACCGGTACGACAATCACCTACCTCGTGCGCACCGAGCCGCGTACCATGGCCGCGCAGCGCACACAGCGCGAGCAGGCCATCGCGCGCCGCGGTGAAGACGTTCCGCAGGTCACGCTCGAGACACTGCGCGCCGAGGCGCTCGAGGAGAGTGCTGCGGCGGTGCTCACCATCACCGACGCCGACGGACGCATCGTGCGGCGCCTTGATGGTCCGGCTCGCTCCGGTATGCATCAGGTCACGTGGGACCTGCGCTATTCCGGCCAGTCGCCGATCTCGGCCGGCGGCGGCGCCGCCGAGGGCGGCCGGTTTGGCGGTGGCGGCGGAGGCGGTGCAAGCCGTGGCGGCGGGCGCGGTCCGCTGGTCACGCCCGGCCCGTACACGGTGAACCTCGCCATTCGCCAACCGGACGGCACGTTGCGCGACTACGGCAACCAGACCTTCACGGCCGAGCCGCCGCCAAGCTTCACGGCCACGGTGGCGACGTCCACGGAGGTGCGCGACTTCCGTCTCGCCACGGCCCGCCTGCAGCGCGCGGTCATGGGCACGATGTCGCTGCTCACCGAGACCAGCGCACGCGTCACCGCGCTGCAGTCGGCGCTGCAGCAGACGCTCGTGCCGTCCGAGGCGTTGCAGCGCGACGCGGTGGCACTCGAGCGACGCCTCGACAGCCTGCGCGTGGACCTCACCGGCGATAACCTGCCAAGCCGCCTGGTGGAAGCCACGGTGGACGGACTGGTGGACCGGCTCAACAGCGTGGTGAGCGGCCACTGGGGCACGCAGAACGCACCCACGGGCACGCAGCGCGAGCAGTTCGCCATTGTGACGCACGATTTCCCGCCGTTGCTCGCCCGGTTGCGCGCGATCATCGAGGGAGACCTGCACACACTCGAAACCAGAGCCGAGGCCGCGGGCGCGCCGTGGACACCGGGTCGCATCCCCACCTGGCCGTAAGTGCGCGACTATCGATTTCAGGCAGACGAGGACAGCATCGAGCAGTTCCGTCGGCTGCGCGGCCCCTGGCGCCCCGCGCCGGCGCCGCACCGCTCGGTGACGGTGCGACTGGCCGACGGCTCAGCTGTGCGCATTGACGTGCAGCTGCAGGACATCGAGCCCGGCTTCGCCGCCACGTGCATCGTGGCGGATCATGTCACGGGGCCTCAGGCGCACGATGATGTCCCCGATGCCACACGGCACGACACCACCGACCT
>JBBSPE010000129.1:0-12690 GCA_038259155.1 Gemmatimonadales bacterium | reverse complement strand
GGACGGCACGGCGGCGGTTTCGTGTACCTCATCTCCCGGCTTGGCGTGACGGGAGAGCAGGATGCCCTGTCGTCCGATCTGCCGGAATCGGTCGCGCGGTTGCGCGCGGCGACCACGCTCCCGATCTGCATCGGCTTCGGCATTTCGACACCCGAGCAGGCACGCGCCGCGGCAGATCTCGGCGATGGGGTGATCGTGGGGAGCGCGATCGTGCGTGCGGCGGAGCAGTCGGTGGACGCGGCCGTGAACCTGGCGGCCTCCCTGCGGGCCGCCATGGACGCGTGAGCGAGGCGGTGTCCAAATCGTCGGAACGCTCGTCGGAAAAATCGTTGTCCAAATCGTCGGCCAAATCATTGGCCGAATCGCCTGGCGTGTCCAGTTCGGCGTCGAACGCGAAGGTGCTGCCGAGGTCGCACCCTGGCGCGGCGCCCAAGCTGCCGAAGTGGGCCGTGGCCAGCGACAAACGACGCGCGCATATCGCGCGTGTGACGGCGCTGCTCGATGCATGGAGCGACGGGATGTCGCTGAGTGCGGATGAGCGACAAGCGTGGCACGACGCAGGCCGATGGCACGACGCACTGCGCGACGCCGACGATGCGGTGCTCCGCGCCAACGCCGACGACCCCTCGCGGCCTTCGGGCATGCTGCACGGTTCCGCCGCGGCACGTTGGCTGCTGCGCGATGGCGAGTCGCGTCAGGATGTGCTCGATGCCGTGCGGTGGCATACGACGGGATGGACGGGCTGGTCGTCCGTCGGACGGGCGCTCTACATGGCGGACTTCCTCGAACCCGGCCGTTCGTTCATGCAGGCGGATCGCGCGTTTCTCGCCAACCTGGTGCCGGTCAAGTTCGATGCGGTGTTTCGTCAGGTCGTTCGGCTGCGCCTCGAGTGGGCGCTGCGCGAGGGCAAGGGCCTTGCTCGCGAAACCGTGGCGCTCTGGGACGTGGTGCGGTGATGACGAGAACGGCGATCGCAGCGGCCGTTGGTGCCGCGCTGCTTGTCGCCACAGGAGGTGCGGTTGCGTGGCGCCAGATGTCGGCGACCGATGGTGGAGCGTTGACCGTCGGCTCGTCGCCCTTGCGGACAGCACCGCGCGACACGGCGGCGACGGCGCCGGCGGGCGAGCGCGTGCGGGTGCGCGTGCTCAACGGCACGGAAACATCGGGGCTGGCTCGTCGCGGCACTTTCGTGCTGCGCGACTACGGCTACGATGTCGTGGACTACGCCAACGCCGAAGACGTCCCGCTCACCGCCACAACCATTGAGGTCGCGCCCGGACGTCTCGCACTCGGCGAGCGCATCAAGCGCGCGCTCGGCGTGGGGACCGTGCGTGCGGCCCCCGAAACGCTACCCTACGTTGACGTGATCGTCGTGCTGGGACTGGACTGGAAGCCGCCGACCCAACCGTTCCGTCCGTAGCTGTCCACACGCGGCGGCAATGTCCAGGCCGCGACTCTTGCGAATGGCAACCTCGACGCCACGGCCGCGCACGGCGCGGGCGAAAGCGGTCATGCGCCCTGATGGCGTTGGGGTGAAGCCAAGTGAGCCGCCCGGGTGCAGTGGGATGAGGTTCACGAACGCGCGGCACTCCCGCGCGAGCGTGGCCAGCATCGCGGCGTGTTCCTGATGATCATTCACACCGTTGAGCATGACGTACTCGAACGTCACGCGCCGGTCGAACGTCGCGGCCGCACGAATCACCTCTGAGAGGGGATACTTGATGTTCACCGGCATGAGCTGGCGGCGGAGTTCATCGCTGGGCGCGTGAATTGAAATTGCCAGTCGAAACTGCTCGCGGCGCGCCGCGAGGGCTTCGATGCCGGGGAGCACACCCACGGTGGAGATGGTGATGTGGCGCGCGCCGATACCCAGCGCGCGCGGGTCGTTCAATAGTGTGAGTACGCGATCGACCGCCGGCCAGTTCATGAGCGGCTCGCCCATGCCCATGAATACGATGTTGGTGGCGAGCAGCGGGTCCTCGAGCAGGCGCAGTTCGCGCACCTGACCCGCGATTTCCGATGGCGTGAGATTGCGCTGGAATCCCATGGCACCCGTGGCGCAGAACGCGCACTGCAGGGCGCAGCCCGCCTGCGACGAGATACACAGGGTGAGCCGGTTGCCTTCCGGGATGGCCACCGTCTCGATTGCCTGGCCGTCGTGCAGGCGAAACAGGAACTTCTGGGTGCCGTCATTCGACTGCTGTCGCTCCTGGAGCGCCAGACGTGGCAGGCTGAATCGCGCCGCGAGCTGCTGCCGCAACGGCTTCGGCAACTCTGTCATCTCTTCAAATGACGCGACCGGGCGCTGCCACAGCCGCGCGAAGATCTGCGCGGCCCGATACGAGGCTTCGCCCTCCGCGGACAGGAACGCGCCAAGCGCCGCCAGCGCCTCGTCGGGCGCGAGGTCCAGGAGGTTCTGCATCGTGGTGTCGGCGATCATCGGCACGCCACTCATGCGTCGGCCTGCCGCGGTGCCGTGATCGGGTCGTGTGTGACGGTCGCGATGGAAAGACTGCTCACTTGATTCTCACTTGATTCTCACTTGCGGTTCACTTGCCAAAGGAACTGAACGTGAACTGGTACAGCGGGCCAAGGCCGACATTGGCGTCTTCCCGACCGACGCCCACCTGAAATCGGGCGAGGTGCAGCGCCAGCGAAAAGCGAACGCGCGCGAGTCGTTCGGAACCGCTCCGCACGGTCGGCAGCGCGACGCGGGCCTCTACTGGACCGTAGCGACCGCTGGCGAATGGGCCGAACTCCCGCGTGGTCAGATTGACCTGACCACGCGTCGCGCCCTGCGCCGCCACACCGACGCGCACCTCGCGCAGGACATCAGTACCGAGTACCCGCGCGTCGGCCGCCAACGTGACGATGGGCCGATCGTCCACCTCGCGTCCCGGACGCCACAGGAACGAGCCGATGGCCAAACGCGCGTCCCACCACGGCGCATACCGGGCAATCGCGCCGAGATCGGCCGCCACTGCGGAGCGGACTTCGCGTTCGGCCCGGCCCTGACGCCATCGCGCGGCGACACCCACGGTCAACCAGTCTGTCACGGGACGGGCGGCGGTCACCGACGCGAGCCAACTTTCATAGCGCAACGAGCCCAAACTTTGCGGATCCGTCTCGGTCCGCACCAGTCCCGTAACCGCCGCCCGCGCGACAGACAGGCCAAGCGAAAGGCCGGAGACCCGTCGAACGGACAGACCGAGGAGTTGTCCCTCGACACCCTGATCGACCCCGGTGGACAGCGACGCCACGCCAGCGCGCCATCGCATGTCCGCGGGCAGCGCCATGGTGGCGGGATTCCACAGACCGACTCCGGCTTCGACAGCGAGAGCCGCCGGCGCCCCGACCGCGCCAAGCGGAAAATCCCAAAGGTCACGGGCGGGAACAGGCTGGGCCTCGGCGGCGGCGCTGATGCACAGCCAGGCCGTCGTTGCCGCAAGCCCGCACAAGAGCTTGCGGCGCATATGGTTGAGGTTAAGCGTCCCACGTCCAGTCGGCAAGCAAATTGCTTCCCCGAGCGTGGCGCCGGGATTAGGTTACGAAAACGCATGTTATCCGGGACCCTGTTGCCAATCGCCGACCTCCTGACCCCTGATCGGATCGCGGTGCACAGCGCAGCCTCCGACAAGGATGCGGTGCTGGCGGAGCTCGTGGCGTTGGCCGTACCGGCCGGCCCGGCGCGTGATGGGTTGCTGGTGGACGTCCGCAAGCGCGAAGCGCAGTTCACCACGGCCCTCGGCGACGGGATTGCCCTGCCCCATGCCCGGAGTCGCTTCGTGCAGGATTTGCAGATGTCCGCCGTGCGTCTCGAGGTGCCGATCGCCTTTGGCGCGTCCGACGGCCGACCGGTGGAGCTCGTCTTTCTGGTGGCGTCGCCGGCTGACGCCCCGGGGGTGCATCTCGAATCCTTGCGCCTTTGGTCGCATCTCTTCAACGATAGATCGGCCATGTCGGCCCTGCGTCTGGCGCCCGATGCAGAGCACTTTCGCGAGATCCTGAGGCGCGCCGAGGCGAGCTGAGTCCGTCAGGTGCGCGACGGCCGCGGGCGGCCCTTCGCCCGTCGGACCTGATCCCTTCTTTCCCCGCAGGTTGGCGCGAGCGCGCCTGGAGATGTTGCGTGAGTGTGTCGGTACCGGAGTCGGAGTCGGCGACAGAAGGCGTGCCGCAATCGCTGCGCACCTCGCTGCGCACACATACGTGTGGCAGCCTGCGGGCGAGTGACACGGGGCAGGTGGTCAAGCTGGGCGGGTGGATTCACCGAAGCCGCGACCTCGGGGGACTGGTCTTCCTCGATTTGCGCGACCGGTCGGGACTGGTGCAGCTGGCGTTCGGCCCGGCGTGGAGCGATGCGGCCACGTTGGCTGCCGCCGCCGCGGTCGGCGTGGAAACGGTTGTGCTCGTGGAAGGCACGGTCGTTGAGCGTGCGCCGGCGCCGCGCAACCTGGACATGGCCACGGGGGAGGTGGACGTGCAGGTCACGGCCCTCACGGTGGTGGGACCGGCGGCGACACCGGCGTTTCCCGTTGCGCCGGCCAAGGGCGACAAGCTACCCGCTGAGGAGCTCAGACTTCGGCATCGCTACCTCGACCTCCGGCGCAGTGAGCTGCAGCACAATCTCGTGCTGCGCCATCGCCTCACGCAGGCCACGCGCCGGTTCCTTGACACCCGGGGCTTTCTGGAGCTCGAGACCCCCATCCTCACCAAGCCGACGCCCGAGGGCGCGCGCGACTACCTCGTGCCCAGTCGTGTGCATCCCGGCGAGTTCTATGCGCTGCCCCAGTCGCCGCAGATCTACAAGCAGTTGTTCATGTGCGCTGGTTTTGATCGGTACTTTCAGATCGCGCGCTGCTTCCGGGATGAGGATCTGCGCGCCGATCGGCAGCCGGAGTTCACGCAGATCGACATCGAGGCGTCGTTCGTCGCGCAGGAGGACGTGCTTGCGATCGCCGAGTCGCTCATCGCCACGCTGTGGGAAACGGCCGGAGTTCCCGCCGTTGCTCCGTTTCCCCGCATGACGTATGCGCACGCGATGGAGCACTACGGCTGTGATCGTCCCGACCTGCGCTACGATCTGCAGCTGCGCGATGTGACAACGGTGTTCGCCGCCAGTGATCTGCCGTTTCTGCAGGCGGCGATCGCGCGCGGTGAGCGCGTGCGCGGACTGCGAGTGCCCGCCGGTGCCGCGATGTCGCGCAAGCAGACGGACGAACTTGAGCAGCTCGCGAAGAAGGCAGGCGCGAGTGGGTTGTTGGTTGTGAAGCGTTCCGACGCGGGACTTGAAGGCAAGCTGGGCAAGTCGCTCGCGGACGACGCGGGCGATGCGCTCGGCCTGCAGAGCGGAGATCTGGGACTGTATGTCGCCGGTGCGGATCACCTCGCGTCACCCGCGCTCGACCGCGTGCGGCAGGCAGTCGCGCAGAGCCTCGGACTCATCCCCGCAGATCGCCACGCATTCGTCGTGGTGACCGACTTCCCCATGTTCGAGAAGGATCCCGTCACCGGTGCGCTCGGTGCCGTGCATCATCCGTTCACCGCACCGCATCCCGACGACCTACCGTTGCTCGCAACGGCGCCGGAGCGTGCACGGGCGCTGGCGTACGATATTGTGTACGACGGCCTTGAACTCGGCGGCGGCAGTATTCGTATCAGCGATCCCGCGTTGCAGTCGCGCATCTTCAGCCTGCTGGGCATTGACGACGCAACGGCCCAATTGCGCTTTGGCTTTCTCCTCGAGGCGCTGCGTTCGGGTGCGCCGCCGCACGGTGGCATTGCGTTCGGCCTCGATCGCATCTCCATGCTCTTGGCCGGCTGCACCTCCTTGCGTGATGTGATCGCGTTCCCCAAGACAACGGCGGCGCGTGCGTTGTTTGAAGGCGCGCCGTCGCCGGTCCCCCCCGACGACCTGCTCGACCTGTCGCTGCAGGTGGCGGCGCGGCGTCCCACGCAGGCACCAACCGAGGCTCACGAATGACCGGCACACCCACCACCGTGCGCGTGCCCATTGAGGGCGTGGACCAGCTCGTGCTGGCTGGCGTCAACGACGCAAATCTCGTGGAGCTCGCGCGCGTGTCCAACACGCGGGTCGCGCTGCGCGGCGATGCCCTCACGCTCACCGGCGAAGCGGACGATGCGATGCGCGGCGAGTCCATCGCGCTCGGCATGGTCGGCAGCGTGCGCGACGGCAACACGCTGCTGCCGGACGATGTGCTGCGATTGAGTCTGGAAGAACGGCCTGAGGATACCGGCGCGCGCGCGGGCGGCGCGCTCGTGTTGCCGGGTGCACGCAAGGTGATCAAGGCCAAGACGCCGGGCCAGGCGCAATATCTGCAGCAGATCCTGGAGCACGACATCGTGGTGGGAATTGGTCCTGCTGGAACGGGCAAGACCTATCTGGCCGTGGCGGCAGCGGTGGACGCGCTCATGCGCAAGCGCGTGCGTCGCATCGTGCTCGCCCGCCCGGCTGTGGAAGCGGGCGAGAGCCTCGGGTTTCTGCCGGGCGACATGCAGGCCAAAGTGGATCCGTATCTGCGTCCACTCTACGACGCGCTCGATGATCTCATGCCGTACGAACGCATCCAGAAGGCGATCGAGGCGCGCACCATCGAAGTCGCACCGCTCGCCTTCATGCGCGGGCGCACGCTCGGTGATGCCTTCGTGATTCTCGACGAGGCGCAGAACGCCACGCACCTGCAGATGAAGATGTTCCTCACCCGGCTTGGTGTGAACTCGAAGATCGTGATCACGGGTGACAAGACGCAGGTGGACCTGCCCAAGCGTGAAGAATCCGGGTTGATGCAGATCGAGCGTATCCTCCACGGCATCGAGGGCATTGCCTTCCACTATTTCACCGAGGCCGATGTGGTGCGCCATCGACTCGTGCGCGACATCATTCGCGCCTACAACGAGGATGCCGCAGGCGGGTGATCCCCTCCCATCGACGCCCACCAGGACGTCGGTGCCACCGGAGCGCAGCGCTTTCACGCGCCACGCTCCGGGCATTGTGCTCGCCGTCTGTCTCGCGCTGTGCACGGTCCTGCTCCTTCCACCGGGCGAAGGGTTGCGCACCCCGATCTACGAAGTGGGGAGCGTTGCGGACGCGACTGTCATCGCGCCGTTCGCGTTTCGGGTGCCGCGGCCGGAGGCGGAGGTAGCACGCGAGCGGCAGCGTGTCGCCGACGCTGTGCCACCGCTCTTCGTCTTCGACAGCACGGCATTGGATTCTGTTCGGCGCCACGTGTCGCGGCTCGCGGCGGCGCTTGATTCGGTGCGTCGGGTTGGCGGCCCGGCAACGGGAGATTCGGCCGGCCTCACAGTGCAGGGTGTGGCGCGCGGGCTGGGCATCGCGCTCACCACGGAGGAGGCCGGGTGGCTGGCGTTTCCGAGCCAGCGGGCGGCCGCCTTCGCGGCGGTGCGACGCACCTTTGAACGGACGCTGCCTGACGGCATTGCCCCGGCGCGCGCGCTCGACGGTATCACGGGACCGGTCCGGGTGGTACGCCGAGGCGCGGAGCGTTCAATGGACGCGGACGCGGTCTCGTCGTGGACCGACGTGCTGCGTGCCGCACGTTTGCTGCACCCTGACGGATCGTCGGCGGTCGCCGACGGGGCCTATCAGGCGCTGCTCGTGGGGGTGTTCCTGCCATCGCTCCGGCCGGACTCAAGCACCACCCAATCGCGACGTGACGAGGCCATGGCGCGGGTGCAGCCGTGGCGGTTCGAAGTGCGCAGCGGCGAGAAGATCATCGACGCGCATGAGATCGTGCGTGAGGAGGATCGGGCGCGACTGGTCGCCTTGCGGGACATCACGCGTGACGGCGCCGGTGGCACTGGCCAGGGGCTCCGCCTGCTGGGTGCCTTCCTCCTCAATCTGGCCGTCGTGTCGGTGTTCGTGGTCACGCTCGCGTACTACCGGCCGGCTGTGTACGCGCATCAGCGATCGCTGGCCGTCCTCGCGCTCTGCGTGGTGATCGTGCTGCTCGGCGCGGCCGTCGCGCTGCGGGTGAATGTGGCGCCTGGCGCACTCGTGCCAGTGGGCGTTGCCGCGCTGCTCATCAGCATCTTGTTCGACTCGCGGATCGCGCTCGTCTGCGCGCTGGTGGTGGCAGTCCTCATCGGCGTACAACCCGCTTTCCGCGGCACACCGATTCTGTTCTTCGTGCTCGTGGGCGGTGCATCGGCGGCGTTCAGCGTTCGCGCGCTTGAGCGTCGCACGCAGTTTGTGTGGTCCATCGTCGCGCTGGCCGGCGCGTACACCGGCGCCGCGCTCATTTCCGGGCTCGCCTTCGGCTGGACGGCCGGTGACGTGTTGCAGGCGATCGCTTTGGGCGCGCTGAATGCCGTGGTCTCCGTGGCGTTGGCCATGGCGCTGCTGTCGCCGGCCGAGGAGGCGTGCGGTGTTGACACCTATCTCAAGCTGCTGGAATGGTCCGACCTCAATCGTCCGTTGCTGCGTCGACTCGCGGTCGAGGCACCCGGTACGTGGGCCCATACGCTCGCGATGGCCAATCTCGTGGAATCGGCCGCACGCGCCGTGGGGGCGAACGCGCTGCTCGCGCGGGTGGGCACGTACTACCATGACATCGGCAAGCTGGGCAAACCCGGCTACTTCGTTGAAAACCAGCCGCGCGGTCGCAATCCGCACGACAAGCTCAAGCCGGCAGCCAGCGCCGCCATTATTCGCAATCACGTGCGAGAGGGTCTGGCGCTGGCAGCGCAGTACAAGGTGCCCCGATCCGTCCGGGCATTCATCGCCGAACACCACGGGACGGGACCGATTACGTATTTCCTTGAGAAGGCGAAGGAGCGGGATGCCAACGCGAACCAGAGTGGTGAGTTCGCCTATCCCGGCCCATCACCACGCAGTGTCGAAACGTCGATCTGCATGCTCGCTGATGGCGTGGAAGCGGCCACCCGCGTGCTACAGGAGCCCACCGCACCGCGCATTCGCGACGTGGTTGATGGCATCGTACGTTCGCGCATTGAACAAGGGCAGCTGCGTCATGCGCCAATAACCCTCGCACAAATTGAGACCGTGAAGGACGAGTTCGTTCGCGTACTTGTGGCCATGCGTCACGGCCGCATCGACTATCCGGGTCCGGACGGCGTGTCGAGCACGGGCGCGAGCAAGCTCACCACGCCCATGCTCTCCGTTTCGTGACGGCGCGAGCGCGCCGCTCGGCGGATGGGGCCAGTCGCGCCACTGGTGGTACAGGGCCTCGGGCGTTGAGTGCACAACATGCGGTGGCGGTGTCGCTCGACAACGTGCGCACGCCCGTCTCCGCTTCGCGACTCGCGGATCTCGCGCGGCGCGTGCTGCGTGCAGAGGATGTCCCGAGCGCGATGCTCAGCATCACCCTCGTGTCGTCCCGTGCGATGGCCGCGCTCAACCGGACACACCTCGGTCACCGCGGTGCCACGGACGTGATCACGTTCGCGCTGGGTGACGACGGGTCGGGCGTGCTGGTGGCCGATATCTATATCTGCCCGGACGTTGCCCGCCGGCAGGCCCGTGAATGGGGCGTGGGTGTGCGTGACGAGCTGGCGCGGCTGGTGGTGCACGGAGCGCTGCACGCATGTGGCTGGGACCATCCCACGGACGCCTCACGCGAAGGGTCCCCCATGTGGTTGCGACAAGAGCAGCTGCTCGCCCGGTGGCGCCGCGCGCATGCGCGCCGGTCATGAGCCT
Organism: Gemmatimonadales bacterium; assembly: GCA_038259155.1. Lineage (GTDB taxonomy): Bacteria > Gemmatimonadota > Gemmatimonadetes > Gemmatimonadales > Gemmatimonadaceae > JAABRT01. The sequence continues at coordinate 2,996 of JBBSPE010000129.1, read as the reverse complement.
GCTTGCATGGAGTATCGCGGCCGCCAGTAGCGCGGTGGCGGCGATGGCGGCGGTCGCCGACGGCGCGCTGCTCTCCGGGGTCCCAAGCCTGGCCACACCGGATGGTGAGATCGAACTGCGAAACCGACGCGGTCTCGACGGTGCGCGGCCTCTGCCGGCGCGCGAGCGGGCGCACCGCGCGCTCGCTTTTCTGAGGGCCGCGGCCCACGGCATCACCGGCGGTGGTGTGGCGGCCGCGCTTTCCTTCGACGCGGGCAACCTGCCGTGGCGGGTGCTCGGGCTGCTCGTGGCTGCCACACTCTCCATTTTGGTCACCGAAGCGGCGGCCCGCGCGCTGGGCGACATGCTCGGCGAGACGGCGGCGGCGCGACTGGCGCCTTTCACACGACTGGTGGAACGGGTGCTGTGGCCTGTGGTGCAGATTGGTGGCTGGCTGGACCGGGTGTTTGACTCGGTCCTCACGCCGGCGGACGCTGACACCGACGCACGCGAGACAGCCGCCGAGCAGTTCCGACAGGTCGTGGAGGCCGAACCGACCGTGTCACTGGTGGCGCGGGATCTGCTGCTCGGCGTGTTCGACTTTGGTGAGACCTCGGTGAGCGACGTGATGGTCCCCCGCGTGGACATGGTGGCGCTCGAGCGGGACACGCCGTGGAACGAGGTCGTGGACCGCGTGCGCAGCGCGCATCACTCCCGAATCCCCATCTTCGTGGACACGGTGGATGACATCGTGGGCATCCTGTACGCGAAGGACCTGCTCGCGGCCGTGATCGACGATGAGGAGCCAGCGGCCGGCTGGGCGTCGCTCGTGCGCGAAGGCGCGTACATCCCGTCCACCAAGCGCATTGCAGACCAGCTGCGCGACTTCAAGTCGGCGCAATCGCACATCGCGATCGTTGTTGACGAGTACGGTGGCACGGAGGGCATGGTGACCATCGAGGACATTCTTGAGGAGCTCGTGGGGGAGATTCGCGACGAATATGACGTCGAGGAGCGCGAGATCACCTCCGAGGAGGGCGTGCGCTACTGGGTGTCGGGTCGCCTCACGCTCGAAGACCTGTCGGATGCGCTCGAGCACGACTTCCGCCGCGATGAGGTGAACACCTTGGGTGGGCTGATCTTCGAGACGCTCGGCCGCGTGCCGCGCGCCGGCGACCGGTTGGAGATTGACAGCTTCCGTGTGGTCGTGGAGCGCGTCGTGCGGCGCAAAGTGGAACGGGTGTTTCTGGAGCGACGTCAGGACCCGTCGGAGCTCACGATATGAACCGTGCCGCCAGAGGTGTCACGTGCTGACACGCGTGCTGATTCTGCTGAGCGCAACGCTCTTGGTCGCGCTGCTGACCGCCGGCGCCACCGCCGTGCGCGCGGTGAACCGGCTGTGGCTGCGTTCGTGGATCGAGCGTGATGAAGACGAGGACCCGCAGCCGGCGCAGCGATTCGTGGAGCAGCCGCGTCGGCTGTTGCTCAGCGCGGGCACTGGTGTGGCCTTGGTGGTGTTCCTCGCTGGCGCCGGGCTCACGCTGCTCAATCATGGTGCGCCCTGGGCGCTCGCGCGAGATGGCGCGCTGCTTGCCCTGTTGGTGCTGACCTTCGGGCAGCTGCTGCCACGGTCGGTTGCGCGCCGGTGGGCTCCCAGACTGGTGCCGGTGTTCGTGCCCATGTTGCGTGCGGTCGCCGCCGCGCTTACGCCGGTGCGTCTGTTGGCCCGACGGCTGGCGCGCCTGGTTGCACGTTGGGTGTCGCCCGTCGCCGTTGCGCGCTCCGATGCGTCCGACGCGTCGCGCGAAGGACTCGAGGAGTTGCTGCAGGACGGAACGCTGGACGGTCTCAATGCCAACGAGGAGATCGCCATCATCTCAGGCGTGGTTCGCCTGAGCGGCAAGACCGCCGGTGACGTGATGACACCGCGCGCCGAGATCTTTGCGCTCGATGAATCATTGCCGGCTGAGGAACTCTCGCGGCAGATTGCGCAATCCAAGTTCAGCCGTGTTCCGTTGTACCGGGGAACGTTGGATGAGCCGGTCGGCATGTTGCACGCGTTCGATCTGTTCGTGGTGTCGGGCGCGGAACGGCCCGCCTTGCGCACGGTGACCGAAGCCTCCACGACCAAGGCGGCCGCGGACCTGTTGTATGAAATGCTGCGCGCTCGCCGACAAATGGCGATTGTGCGGAGCGCGGAGGGCGCCGTCGCGGGGCTGGTCACGCTGGAGGATCTGTTGGAGGAGCTTGTGGGAGAGATTCGGGACGAACATGACGAACCGTCGTCGCGCGCGGCGGGGGAGCTGCGATGACGGCGGTCGCCTACGATACCGGCCACGCGGCCATCGATCGCGTGCTGGTGGATTTCGACGCGCGCAAGCCAGCCGCACTGGCCCGGGCGGTGTCCATCATGGAGAATCATCGCACCGGATTCGATGCGTTGGCGAGCACGCTGCACGCGCGTCTCGGCCACGCGCGCCGCATCGGCATCACGGGTCCACCGGGCGCGGGCAAGAGCACCATCACGGCCCAGCTCGTCCGACACTGGCGGGACGCCGGTCGCACGGTGGGCGTGATTGCGGTCGACCCCACGTCCCCATTCACCGGCGGCGCGCTGCTCGGCGACCGCATCCGCATGGAGGACGTGGCGCTCGATCCGGGCGTCTACATCCGCTCCATGGCCACGCGCGGGTCGCTCGGAGGGCTCGCGAGCGCCACACGCGACGTGTGTGACGTGCTCGACGCGTTCGGCCTCGACATCATCCTCATCGAGACGGTGGGCGTGGGCCAGTCTGAACTCGACGTGGCGCGCACCGCCGATACCACCATTGTGGTGCTGGTGCCGGAGTCCGGTGATTCGATCCAGACGCTCAAGGCCGGCGTGATGGAGATTGCCGACGTGTTTGTGGTCAACAAGGCAGATCGACCGGGGGCGGATCGCCTGCGGAATGACCTTGAGCTCATGCTGGGTCTGCGGCCGGGCGCACACGCCTCGCCGGGAGACGCCGCGCACCACG
>JBBSPE010000128.1:0-12693 GCA_038259155.1 Gemmatimonadales bacterium | reverse complement strand
TCTAACTCCTCCCCCCGCCCCCGAAGCCCCACGACCCGTCCCCTCCTCGGCTCTACCTCGGCGCCCCCCCCCGCGGGGGGGCGCAGCGACTCATGGTGTAACGGAGCCCGACCGCATGGAGCTCACGCTCTGGACCTACGAAGGACCGCCCCATGTGGGCGCGATGCGCATTGCGACCTCCATGGAGGGCGTGCACTACGTGCTGCACGCGCCGCAGGGCGACACGTACGCGGATCTCCTGTTCACCATGATCGAACGCCGCGATCGCCGGCCGCCCGTCACCTACACCACCTTCCAGGCTCGTGACCTCGGCGGTGACACGGCGGAGTTGGTGAAAACGTGCGTGCGCGAGGCCTACGCACGGTTTCAGCCGCGCGCCATGCTGGTGGGAGAGTCGTGCACCGCGGAGTTGATCCAGGATCAGCCCGGAACGCTCGCCCAGAGCATGGGACTGCCGATTCCGGTGGTGAACCTCGAACTGCCCGCGTATTCCAAGAAGGAAAACTGGGGCGCCAGCGAGACGTTCTACCAGCTCGTGCGCACCCTCCTGCTGCCAGCGGTGCCGGCCCCCGGTACGCCGCGTGAACCGCGCCCCGCCACGCGGCGCCCGCGCGCCAACCTGCTGGGGCCCACGCTGCTCGGCTTCCGGAATCGTGATGACGTGCGTGAGATCACGCGACTGCTCGGTGATCTCGGCGTTGATGTGCACGTCGTCGCGCCATTGGGCGCCACGCCGGAGTCGCTGCGGCAGATTCCCGAGGCCGATTTCAATGTCTGCCTCTATCCCGAGATCGCCGACACGACGTGCCGCTGGCTGCAGAAGAGCTTCGGCATGCCCACCGTGAAGTCGGTGCCGCTCGGCATCGGAGCGACGCGCGAGTTCATTCTCGAAGTGGGCGAGGTCGCCGGTATCGATGTGCAGCCGCTGCTGGAGCGCGAGCGGCTCGGTGCGTCCACCATGGACTCGTCGCAGTCGCTGCTTCCGTGGTATTCGCGGTCGGTGGACTCCACGTACCTCACCGGCAAGCGCGTGTTCATCTTTGGCGATGGCACGCATGTGAAGGCGGCCGCGCGCATTGCCGCGGATGAGCTGGGTTTCACCGTGGTGGGTGTGGGCACGTACAGCCGAGAGTTCGCGCGCGACATTCGCGAGGTCGCGGCGAAGTACGGCGTGGAAGCGGTCATCAGCGACGACTACCTGGACGTGGAGAAGGCGGTGGCCGAGGCGGCGCCTGAGCTGGTGCTCGGTACGCAGATGGAACGGCATATCGCCAAGCGTCTGGGTGTGCCGTGCGCGGTGATTTCGAGCCCCATTCACGTGCAGGATGTGCCAGCGCGGTACTCGCCACAGATGGGTTTCGAAGGTGCGAACGTGATCTTTGACACGTGGGTGCACCCGCTCATGATGGGCCTCGAGGAGCACCTGCTGCAGATGTTCCGCGAAGACTTCGAGTTCTCGGACGGCGCGGCGCCCAGCCACCTGCACAGCGTGCACGGATCGGCCACGGTGGCGGCGGATACGCAGGCCTTCGAGGCTGTGGAGGAGCTGGCGTCGCCGGACTCGCTTGAGGTGCCCACGGTTGCTGCGGTGCAGACTGCGGCTGCGGCCGTCGCTGGAGTGGCGACCGCCGCGCCGGAAGTGGCGCTGGACGCCCGCTGGTTGCCGGATGCGGAAAAGGAGCTCAAGAAGATTCCGTTCTTCGTGCGTGGCAAAGCGCGCCGCAACACCGAGCGATACGCGCTCGAGCACGGACTGGACGCGATCTCGGTGGACACGCTCTACGAAGCCAAGGCGTACTATGGCCGCTAAGGGCGCCGCGCGTTCGACCGATCGCACCGTGCCGGTGCGCTTTGTCATCGTGACCCTCGATGCGCATCTCGCCGATGCGTTCGAGACGGCGCGTCGCGCGTTGCAGCGCGACCTGCCGGGGCTGACCCTGTCCATGCACGTGGCCGCAGATTGGGACAATGATCCCGCGGCGGCGGAGCGCGCACGCGCTGACATCGCGCAGGCCAACTTCATTGCCTGCACCCAGCTGTTTCAGGAAGAATACGCCAACGAAGTACTGGCGGCCGTGCAGGCGCGTCGCGCCGACGCGGACGCTGTGTTGTGCGCCCTGTGCACACCTGAGCTGGTCAAGTGCACGCGCCTGGGCCGCTTCGACATGAGCGCCGATTCGGCGCGGTCAAAGTTCTCGCCGCTCACGCTGCTCAAGAAGCTGCGCGGCTCGCGTGGCGACGGAAAGTCGAGCGGCGAACGGCAGATGAAGGCGCTGCGCACGTTACCGGCCATCCTCAAGTTCATTCCGGGTGCGGCGCAGGACGTGCGCGCGTACCTCTTGCTGCTGCAGTACTGGTTGGCGGGCTCGGACAGCAACATCGAGCAGATGATCCGCTACCTCATTGATCGGTTCGCTGGCGGGCCGCGCGTGTCGCTCAAGGGTGCGCTCGCGCCGCGCGATCCCGAGCAGTACCCGGAGACCGGCGTGTGGCATCCCGGGCTGCCGGGTCGTGGGATCACCGACGACGAAGGCGCGCTGCCGGCGGCCGGCCGTGCGGGCACAGTGGGTCTGCTCGTGGGGCGGTCGTACCTCTTGGCCGGCAATACCGCGCACTACGCAGCGATTGTGCACGCGTTCGAGGCGCGAGGGATTCGCGTGATTCCGGCGTTCGCCTCGGCCCTCGATGCGCGCCCGGCCATCGAGCGGTATTTTCAGGATCGCAGCGGCCGTCCGCTCATTGATGCGATGGTGAACCTCACCGGATTCTCGCTGGTGGGTGGTCCCGCGTACAACGACGCGAACGCTGCGCAGGCCGTGCTGACGGCGCTCGACGTGCCGTACATCTCGCTGCAGACGCTCGAGTTCCAGACCATCGAGGAGTGGCGTGCCGACGCGCGCGGGCTCAACCCGCTGCAGGCCACGCTGCAGGTTGCAATTCCGGAGCTTGATGGTGCCATTGTGCCCACCGTGTTCGGAGGCAAGGGGCGCGCGGCCGACGGTTCGGCCGCCGCAGCCTCGGAGCCGATCGCGGAGCGTGTGGAGCGCGTGGCCGAACGGGTGTCGCGCCTCGTGGCACTGCGCCGCACGCCACGGGCCGATCGCAAGCTCGCCATCATCCTGTTCAACTTTCCGCCCAACGCCGGCAACACGGGCAGCGCGGCGTACCTGGCCGTGTTCCCGTCGCTGCAGCGCACGCTCGCGGCCCTCAAGGAGCAGGGCTACAGCGTGGAGTTGCCGTCCAGTGCGGACGACCTGCGCGAACGCCTTGTCAACGGCAACCGTGAGCAGTTCGGCGCGCCGGCCAATGTGCACACGCGCATTCCCACCGACGATCATGTGCGCCGCGAACGCTGGCTGCCGGAAATCGAGAAGACGTGGGGACCCGCGCCCGGCAGGCAGCTCACGGATGGTCAGTCGTTGTTCGTGATGGGACTGCAGCTGGGGAACGTGTTCGTTGGTGTGCAGCCGTCGTTCGGGTGGGAGGGCGATCCCATGCGGCTGCTGTTCGAAGGCGGCTTCTCGCCAACGCACGCGTTCAGTGCGTTCTATCGCTGGTTGGCCGAGGACTTCAAGGCGCATTCGGTGCTGCATTTTGGCACGCACGGTGCGCTGGAGTTCATGCCGGGCAAGCAAGCGGGCCTGGACGATCGCTGCTGGCCTGATCGCCTCATTGGCGACTTGCCGAACGTGTACCTGTACGCCTCCAACAACTCGTCGGAAGGCACGCTGGCCAAGCGCCGCGGCAATGCGACACTCGTGTCGTACCTCACGCCGCCCATCACCAACGCGGGCCTCTACAAGGGCCTGCTCGAACTCAAGGCGTCGCTCGACCGCTGGCGCACGCTCGATCGTGCGCAGTCGGACGACGCGGCCACGTTGCGCGGTCTGGTGCAGCAGCAGGCGGCGGCCGTGGAGCTCGCGTCGGCGGAGCCGACCTGGACGCTGGACGAGATGGACACGCGCGTGGCCGAGTTGCGGGAGCGGTTGCTCGAACTGGAGTACGCGCTGATTCCGCTGGGCCTGCACGTGGTGGGCGAGGGCATGCCGCCGGAGGCTCGGATCGATGTGCAGCTGGAGATTGCGCGCGGTGGGCGCCCCGAACTGGAGCTCGCACCGCTCGATGACGTGATGGCGGGTGCCGATGCCACGCCGGATATGCGGCGTGATGCGATGGCGGTCGCCCGGGTGGGCGTGGAGCGGCTGGTGCACGGCGGATCGGTGAGCGATGCGTTGCGCGCCACGCGGTCGGCGGCGCGCGAGGCGCGGCTGACCGTGTGTGACGAGCGTGCGCTCGAAGCGCATCTGCAGTTCATGCACACGTTGGAGCCGCTGCTCCGTGACGACCACGAGGTGCCCGGTATTCTGCGGGCGCTCGACGCGCGCTATCTCCCGCCGGCGCCCGGTGGTGATCTGCTGCGCCAGCCGGCGGTGCTGCCCACGGGCCGCAACGTGTACGGCTTCGACCCGTATCGCGTGCCAAGTGCCATGGCCATGCTCGAAGGTCGTGCCCGGGCTGACGGCCTGCTGCAGCGCCATGTCGCGGATGCCGGTGCGCTGCCCGAGACAGTGGCGGTGGTGTTGTGGGGCACCGACAACATGAAGAGTGAAGGCGCACCGCTGGCGCAGGTGATGGCGCTCATGGGTGTTGCGCCTCGGTTTGATTCCGTCGGGCGGCTCTGCGGTGCGCGGTTGCTGCCGCTGGCACAACTCGGCCGGCCACGTGTGGACGTCGTGATCACGTTGTCCGGAATTTTTCGCGACCTGTTGCCGCTGCAGGTGCGGTTGCTCGCCGAAGCGTCACAGCTGTGTGCCGAGGCCCCCGAGGATCCGTCTCAGAACTTCATTCGCAAGCATGCGCTCGCCACCATGGCCGACACCGGCTGTACGATGGAGGATGCGGCGCTCCGGGTGTTCTCGAATGCGGATGGAGCGTATGGTTCAAATGTGAACCTGCTCATTGAAACGGGCCGCTGGGAGGATCAGGACGAGCTCGCCGATCAGTTCGTGCAGCGCAAGTCGTTTGCCTATGGCGTGAACGGACGGCCGGTAGCGCAGCCGGCGCTCATGAAGCGGATCCTGGCCACGGCCGAGGTGTCGTTTCAGGGGCTCGACTCGGTGGATCTTGGCGCGACGGACATCGACCAGTACGTGGAATCGCTGGGTGGTGTCACGCGTGTGATTGCGCAGCAGCGCGGCGGGGAGACACCGGCCGTGTACATGGGTGATTATTCAGGGGCGCAGGGCAAGGTGCGATCGCTCGAGGAGCAGGTGGAGCTCGAGAGTCGCACCAAGCTGCTGAATCCCAAGTGGTATGAGGGGCAGTTGGCGTACGGGTATGAAGGCGCGCGCAATCTCACGGGTCACGTGTGCACGACGCTGGGTTGGTCGGCCACGGGTGGGAAGCAGGCGGTGCCACAGTGGGTGTACGGGGAAGTATCGAATACGTTCGTGCTGGACAAGACCATGCGGGATCGGCTCGCCGAGCTGAATCCGAATGCCGCGCTGGGCATGGCTCAGCGTCTGCTGGAGGCGACCGACCGTGGGTACTGGTCGCCCGACGAGGCGACCTTGGACGCGCTGCGTGATGCAGCCGCGGAATTGGAAGACCGTCTCGAAGGCGTGTATGCGGCAACCTGAGCCTTCGCGCAAGCGAAGCATCTGGGGAGAGTAGAGTGGCAACGTCGATCAAACTGCCGATCATGGATGCGGTCGGAGATGGAGAAGGCAGTCTGCAGGTGCACCTTGACGCCGATCAGAAAATCGAAGGCGCGCTGGTGCTGGCAGTCTATGGCAAGGGCGGCATTGGCAAGTCCACCACGTCCTCCAACCTGTCCGCGGCGTTTTCGCGGCTGGGCAAGCGCGTGCTGCAGATCGGGTGCGACCCGAAACACGATTCCACGTTCACGCTCACCAAGCGCATGGTGCCCACGGTGATCGACGTGCTGGAGTCCGTTGACTTCCACGGCGAGGAGCTGCGTCCCGAGGACTTCATGTTCGAGGGATACAACGGCGTGATGTGCATCGAGTCGGGTGGGCCGCCCGCTGGTACCGGGTGCGGCGGGTACGTGACCGGACAGACGGTGAAGCTGCTCAAGGAGCACCACCTGCTCGAGGACACGGACGTCGTGATCTTTGACGTGCTGGGTGACGTGGTGTGCGGAGGCTTTGCGGCTCCGCTGCAGCACGCGCACTACTGCATCATTGTCACGGCCAACGATTTTGATTCCATCTTCGCGATGAACCGCATCATCGCCGCGATTTCGGCCAAGGCCAAGAACTACAAGGTCCGGCTGGGCGGCGTGGTGGCCAATCGTGCGCGCGAGACGGACGAGATCGACAAGTTCAACGACCGCGTGGGCCTCAAGCTGCTGGCGCACTTTCAGGACGTCGATGCGATTCGCAAGAGCCGCCTCAAGAAGTGCACCGTGTTTGAAATGGACGACTCGCCGGAGATTCTCGCGGTGCAGGAGGAGTACATGAAGCTGGCCAAGGCCATGCTCGACGATGTGGAGCCGTTGTACGCCACGTCGCTCAAGGATCGCGAAATCTTTGACCTGCTCGGGTTCGATTGATGACCGAGCCCGTTTCGCCAATTCCTGGTTCGTCGTTCGAGGGAACGCTGACAGGGGGTTCGCACGCCGCATCGGATAAGTACCTCGAGCGGCGGGCCTGGATTGGTGAATATTTTGACCGGACGGCGGTGGCCGGCTGGAAGGCGCTCACGAGCGACGAGAAGGTGTCGCGCGTGCGGGCGACGGTGCGTGCCGGTCGCGAGACCATGCGGCACACGCTGTTGTCGTTCCTGCCCGTCGATCTCAGCGGCTGGCGCGTCCTCGACGCCGGCTGTGGCACCGGCATGCTGGCGGTGGATCTCGCGCAGCGCGGCGCGTCCGTGGTGGCGATTGATCTCTCGCCCACCTTGGTGGGCTACGGTCGGGAGCGGGCGGAGACGGCGGGCGTCGCCGACCGGATTGCGTTTCACGCCGGCGACATGCTTGATCCGTCGCACGGACCCATGGATGCCGTGGTGGCGATGGAGTCCATCATCCACTACGACCTCGCGCACAAGATCGAGTCGCTGGTGGCCCTTGCGCAGCGCACGCGCGGCCCCATCGTTTACACGGTCGCGCCGTGGACGCCGATTCTGGGCCCGCTGTTGACGCTGGGGCGGCTGTTTCCCCATCGTGACCGCTCGCCACGCATCGTGCCCACCTCGGAGCGGCGCCTGCGAAGCACCATTGCGGCGACGCCGTCGCTGTCGGGCTGGACCAGCGGTCGCACCCAGCGGGTGGAGCGCGGGTTCTATCGCTCGCAGGCCTATGAACTGATCCCGAACGCGTCGCCGTCCGTGTCCAGGACGCTCGCCGCTTCACACGCAGGAGAGCAGGCATGATCGGCTATCTGGCAGGAGCCCTGGCTGTTGTGGGCGGGCTGCTGTGGTACGTGAACACGCGGCGTTCAGACGTGCGCTGCACGGTAGACCTTGAGGCCACGCACGATCACTTCCACGCGCATGTCGATCTGGACGGTGTGGTGGTGGACCCGGGCGATGCCGTGCTGGTACACGGCACACCCAGTCGCATCCCGTTCGGCACGGTGGAGTCGTTCGAAAGCACGGCCACCGTGTACCGCGCCAGCTGGCTCAAACGGCAGCTGGTGCGCTTGGTGGGCAGCACCGAAATCTCGGCGCTGTACGAAGTCGGATTCGAAGGCTGAGGCGGGAGCGACCCATGTACGAAACCACAACCGATGCACCGTTGCGGGCGAAGATCGCACCCAACGAGAGCACCCAGCAGGCTCAGTCCGACGCCATCCTCACGCCGCGGTTCTACACCACGGACTTTGAGAAGCTGAACGCGCTCAAGGTCACGCCGGAGAACCGCGAGATGTGGGACGCGATCCTCAAGGAGTTCCGCGACGATCCCAACCGCACGCACTTCAAGCGGAACGAGGAGTTCGACGCCGACTTCGACAGCATGGATCCGGCGTTGCGTGAGCAGTTCATGGATTTTCTCGTGAGCTCCGTGACGGCCGAGTTCTCCGGCTGCATCCTGTACGCGGAGATCAAGAAGCGCGTGAAGAATCAGGACGTGCGCGAGCTGTTCGGCTTCATGAGCCGCGACGAGGGACGGCATGCCGGGTTCATCAACCACACGCTGAACGACTTCAACGTGGCGGTGGACCTTTCGTTTCTCACGAAGGCCAAGAAGTACACGTTCTTCCAGCCCAAGTTCATCTACTACGCCACGTATCTGTCCGAAAAGATCGGGTACGCGCGCTACATCACGATTTACCGAAACTTCGAGCTGCAGCCGGACAAGCGGTTCCACCCCATCTTCAAGTGGTTCGAGAACTGGTGTCTGGACGAGTTCCGCCATGGCGAGGCGTTCGCGGTGCTCATGCGCTCCAATCCGGAGCTGCTTGAAGGCCGCAACAAGCTGTGGATCCGTTTCTTTCTGCTGGCCGTGTTCTGCACGATGTACGTGCGGGACCACGCACGCCGGCCGTTCTTTGCGCACATGGGGATGGACCCGGACGTGTTTGACCGCAAGGTCATCACGCTCACCAACCTCATTGCCCGCCAGGTGTTTCCGGACACCATTGATACCGACAATCCGCGCATCTGGGAGCTCATGGAGTCGATGTGGCAGAACACCAAGCGCATGGGGGACATCGAGCGGGCCGGTGGCTTGTTCACAGGACTTCGGGTGGCGGCGCTCAAGGCGGCCAACGGTCTGGTGTTCCTGCGCTTGTTCCTGACCACGCCGCACCGGCAGGCCCTGCCGGCCGACGTCCGACTCGAACCCGTCTGGTGAGGGGCTAGGCATGGCCGGTGGGGTAAACGCAGCGTTGGTTCGCACTTGGTCCCGTATCGGGATCAAGTACATGCCGTTCGCCGACGTGGCGACGGCGGACCTGCCGTTGTCCAAGCTGATGCGGCTGACGTTGTTTCAGCTGTCGGTCGGCATGGTGCAGACGTTGTTCGTGGGCACGATGAACCGCGTGATGATCGTGGAGCTCAAGGTGCCCGCGTCAATCGTGGCCATCATGCTGGCGATTCCGCTGCTGGTGGCGCCGTTCCGTGCGCTCGTCGGCTTCAAGTCGGATACGCATCGCAGTGTGCTCGGCCTCAAGCGCGTGCCGTATCTCTGGATCGGCACCCTCATGCAGTTTGGCGGCCTCGCGATCATGCCGTTCACGCTGCTCGTGCTGAGCGAGGCCGGGCAGCGGGCCCCGGTGTGGGCGGCGTGGATGCTGACCGGCCTCGCGTTCCTGTTGGTGGGAGCCGGTGCGCACACCACGCAGACCGCCGGCCTGGCGCTGGCCACGGACGTGGTCGCGGAGGACAAGCGGCCCCGCGTGATTGCGCTCATGTATCTCATGATGCTGCTCGGCACGTTGCTCTCGGCACTCGTGCTGGAGCAGCTGCTGCGCGACTTCACGCCGTACCGCCTCATTCAGGTGGTGCAGGGCACCGCCGTGTTCACGATCATCTGCAACACCGTGTCGTTGTGGAAGCAGGAAGCGCGCGTGCGCGGTGTGGTGCCGTACCAGAAGGGCGAGCGCCGACCCATGTTCCGTGAGGCGTGGCGCACGTTCACCGCCGGTGGCAATGCCGTCCGACTGCTCGTTGCGTCCGGACTCGGTTTCTTCGCGTTCAACCTGCAGGACGTGCTGCTCGAGCCGTACGGTGGCGAGATTCTGGGCTTGTCGGTGTCAGCCACCACCGGACTCACCGCGATCATGGCGGTCGGCGCCGTCGCGGCCTTCGGCCTGGCGGCGTGGGCGCTCAAGCGGGATACCGACCCCATTCGTCTTGCGGCGATGGGCGTACTCGTGGGCGTGGGCGGATTCGCCGCCGTGGTCTTCGCCAGTCCGCTCGAATCGGTGCGCCTGTTCCAACTGGGCACCATGGGTATCGGCTTTGGCGAGGGGCTCTTTGGTGTGGGCACGCTATCAAGTGCCATGAGCCTGCGCGATCCGTCGCAGCATGGCATCGCCCTTGGTGCGTGGGGCGCCGTCTTCGCCACGGCGGAGGGGTCGTCGTTTGCGTTGAGCGGTGTGCTCAAGGACTGGCTGTCCCACCTGGTGGCCACCGGGTCCCTGGGTGCTGCGTTGAGCGTGCCCTCGGTGCCATATTCCGTGGTATATCATCTCGAGATTTTTGTACTCTTCACCACACTCATCGCTCTCGGCCCGCTCGTGCGCCGTCGAGGCATGGCGGTGCGCGAAGAATCGGTCGCCCGGCCGTTCGGCCTCGCCGACATCCCCGCGTGATGGACGCGGTCTCACCTCTCCACTTCCGGAGCTGACCATGGAGCAGTACCTCGATGGCGCGACACTCGCGCTGTACGCGTTCTGGCTCTTCTTTGCGGGGTTGATCATTTACCTGCGCCGGGAAGACAAGCGAGAAGGCTATCCGCTTGAATCACCGCAGGGGCCTCGTGAAGGGTGGCCGCCTGTGCCGTCGCGAAAGGAGTACATCCACGCTCCCCACATGCGGACGGTTCCTGTTCCCGAAACGGTTACCGTGATCGCGGCGGTCGAGACCATCGTGGTTGTGCCCGTGTTGCCACCCACTCAGAACCCTGAGGAGCTGCCGTAATGTCCGAATATGAGCTGAAGGCCGTTCCGGCCGATGGGTTCAACGGGTCGCCGATCATTCCCACCGGCAATCCCATGATCGACGGCATCGGTCCTGCTGCGTGGGCCAACCGCTCCAACACGCCTGATCTCACGGCGCACGGCCAGGCCAAGATCGTGCCAATGCGTTCGCACCCGGGCTTCACGATTGCCAGCAACGATCCTGATCCGCGCGGGTTGCCGGTGATTGCCGCGGACAAGCAGGTGGCAGGCACGGTGGTGGACGTGTGGGTGGATCGTTCCGAGCCGCAGGTGCGCTACTACGAAGTACAGCTCGCCGGCTCCGAAGAGCGGCGCATGCTTCCCGCCGGTTACGTGCAGTGGCCCAATTTCGGGCTGTGGGGCAATGATCGTCTGCTCGTGCGATCCATCACGTCGGCGCAGTTCGCCAATGTGCCCACGATCGCGAGCGACACACAGATCACGCTGCTCGAAGAAGATCGCGTCATGGCCTACTTCGCCGGTGGACAGCTGTATGCCCTGGCCGGCCGCGCGGAGCCTGTGCTCTGATGCCCACGCCGTCACCTGCGGATGCCGCGGGCGCCAGCCATCCGGCCACGCCCGTGTACATCCGTGGGGTACCACACGCGTTGCCGCCTGATGAGCATCTCCTGTGGGAGGGCGCGCCGGACGGCTCACTCGTATCCAAACACGTGTTCCATCGCGGGCTCGTGATGGGTTATCTCGTGCTCGTCACCGGCTGGTGGCTCGTCGAATCTCTGAGCGGCGGTGTAGCCGAGGGTTTTCTGGCGGGATTGGCTCTCCGATTGGCCATGTGCGCCCTCGTGGTGGGAGTGGTTGAGTTCCTCGGTCGGGCCGTGGCGCGCACCACCGTGTACGCCATCACCAGCAAGCGTATCGTGCTCAAGATCGGCATCGTGTTGCCCATGACCATCAACGTGCCGTTGCGTGCACTGCGTGACGCGGGCTTTGGCCGTTTTCGCGACGGGTCTGGTCAGATTTCGCTCACGCTGCTGCCAGAACAACGGCTGGCCTACATCGCACTTTGGCCCCACTGCCGCGTGTTCTCCTTCACCAACCCGCAGCCCGTGCTGCGTGGTCTGCGCGATGGCGAGCCGGTGGCCAGCATCCTGCGCGATGCCATCGTCGCCGACGCCGACGCGAGTGGCCTGCCGGTGACGCGGGTTGCCGCCGCCGTTGAAGCAACGCGCGGCAACGACGCTGTTCTGATGCCCACATCATGACGCCCAATATTCACTTTGAGCCGGAACCAGGCAGTCGCGATGCCATGCATCATCTTGACGTGCCCAAGCCGGCACTCAAGATGGCGGCGTTGCTCATCGCGTTCACGTTCGTGCTGGCAATCTCGGCGCGCGTGTTCGGCTTTGGCGCCTTCGTCGAACCCACGGCCAAGCCCCTGATTTCGCGTTCGCTCACGTTCACCGATGCGGCCGACGGCGGCATCTACGTGCGTGATGCCGAAACCAACACGCTGGCCACCACCCTCGCGCCCAACACCAGTGGGTTTGTGCGCGGTTCGTTGCGCGCGCTCACACGCAAGCGACGGCTGGCGAATGCTGGCGATGAAGTACCGTTTGTGCTGACGCGCTACGAAGATGGACGACTGGTACTCAGCGATCCGCTCACCAAGGCCATCGTGAGCGTGACGAGCTTCGGACCCACGCAGGTGGCGGCGTTCGATTCGTTGCTCACCGTGGGGCGCATGCCGAATCGTGCCCAGACGACCGTGCCGCCAACGCTGAGCACGCCTGTGAAGGCGCCGGCGTCCAACTAGGCGCGCACGAACACCCGTCAGGGAGCCCCGCTCGTCCCCGTTGCATCCACTGTGATTTCGCACGCCACGCCGCGGGTGCCCTGCACGCGTCGGTAGCCAATCACGGTGATCTGCACGGCGAGCGTGCCGTCGCCGCCAAACCGGCCGCTGAGCCGCGTCGTCAACGCGGTGGCGAGTTCCGCCTGACCCGGCATGATACGAAACGTGCTGGAGAAGAAGCCGTCGGTGTTGAGCACGGATTGAAACCGGTCGCCGCCTTCGAACGCGATGGTGAGCGTGTCGGCACCCGCG
>JBBSPE010000127.1:0-12744 GCA_038259155.1 Gemmatimonadales bacterium | reverse complement strand
CTTGCGGCAGGGGTGGGTCGAGCTCGCGAAGCGCTGCCTTCACAATCGTTTCCGTCTCGCGACTGGCCGTGCCGTTGCCCACCGCAATGAGCTCGGGTGTGAAGCGCTGCACCATGGCGCGCACCGCGCCCGCGAATCGGTCTTCCTGGTGCAGATACAACGTGTCGGTGTGCACGAGCGCGCCGGTGGCACTCACCACCGCCACCTTCACACCCGTGCGGAAGCCGGGGTCAAAGCCGATCACGCGCTTCTCGCCAGCGGGCGCGGAGAGCAGCAGCTGCTCCAGATTGCGACCAAAGATGGTGATGGCCTCGTCGTCCGCACGCGTCTTGAGCTCCACGCGCAACTCGACCTCGATGGCCGAGGCGAGCAGTCGCTTGTACGCGTCGGTGGCCACCATCGTGAGCTGCGCGGTGCCGCGACGTCCCTCAGTGACCTCGCGCGTGAGGCGACCCGTGATCTGCTCCACCGGCGCCACCACCTGCCACTGGAGCTCGCCCTCCGCCTCTCCGCGGCGAATCGCGAGCATGCGATGGCTCGGAATGGTGCCCAGCGACTCGTCAAAATCGAAGTAGTCCGTGAAACGCGACGCGTCGCTCTCTTTGCCTGTGATCACCACGCTCTTCACACGCCCCTGCGCCCGGGTGATCTCACGCACCCAGCCACGCACCGTCGCGTCCTCGGCCACCTGCTCGGCGAGGATGTCGCGCGCGCCCTGCAGGGCAGCGGCGACGTCCGCCACGTCATCGTTGAGGTGGGTGGAGGCCATCTCCAGCACCGCCTCGTCCGTCGCGCCTGTCCACAGCGCGGCGGCCAACGGCGCGAGGCCGCGTTCGCGGGCGATCATGGCCCGCGTGCGACGCTTGGGCTTGAAGGGCAGATAGAGATCCTCGAGCGCCTGCTTGGTGTCGGCCTTGCCAATGGCCGCACGCAGGGCGTCGTCCAGTTTGCCCTGCTCGTCCACGCTGCGGAGAATGGCGGCGCGCCGATCCTCGAGTTCGGTCAGGTAGGCCGAGCGTTCCTGTACGTCCCGCAGCTGGACTTCGTCGAGTCCGCCCGTTGCTTCCTTGCGATAGCGCGCGATGAACGGGAGCGTGTTGCCGGCGTCGAAAAGCTCGAGCGTCTCGCGCACCTGCGCCACGGTGAGATTGAGTTCGCGCGCCACGCGCAGGACGATGTCAGCGGCAGTCGGGGAAGCAGCGGTCATGGAGCAGCGGTGCAAGGCGGGGAAAAGAAAAGCACGTTCAGGGTCGAGCGCGCATATTGCGCCGAGCTGCTCGCGTGGGCAACGCCTTGACATTGCCCGCGTTTCCATCCTCTCCCCGGAGCTCTTTCGCATGACGTTCCCTGCATTCCGCGCCGCCTCAGCCACTCGGGCAACGGTTGGCTCGCTCAAAGCGAGTTTCGCGCTGGCGGTCATTGGTACGCTGCACTCGGCATCACCGCTCGCCGCGCAGGCGGGGCCTTCGCCGCAGGTCGAGATGCAGGCGGTGCGCGTGAATCGCGCCAACTGGACGCTCGCGGACCGATTCAGCACCGCCAACATGCGCAACATGGCGTTCTCCACGTCCGTGGCGCCGCGCTGGTTGGGCGAGACGGATTCCATGTTCTACAACTGGCGTGATCGGAACGGCGGCACGTTCTTTCTGGTGGTGCCGCGGAACCGCGTCAAGCGCCCGCTGTTTGACCACGAGAAGCTGGCGCAGGAGCTCTCGCGCGTGCACAAGAAGCCATACGAGCCCGGCAAGCTGCCGTTCACATCGCTGAACTTCACGAAGGACCACAAACGCATTCGTTTTCAGGTGGACAGCACGCGCTACGAGTGGAATCTGGCGGGCGAGTCACTCACGAGTCTCGGTATCTGGAAGCGCGATTCCGTGGCGCCGGACGAGGAGCGCGAAGAGGGCGGCGGTGGAGGTGGTCGCACACCTGACTTCCGCAACTTTTCACCGGACAGCACCGCGTTTGCGTTTGCTCGGGCGCACAACCTGTTCGTGGTGGACGTCGCGAGCGGTGACACGATTCAGGTATCGCAGGACGGCGAGAAGGACCACAGTTTTGGCTTCCGCGACACGTCGAGCAACAACCAGCAGCAGAACGACGACGAAGAAGACGAGCAGGAGAACGCGCGCAGCAACGACGAGCGCGTGCGGGCCCGTGTGGACTGGTCGCCCGATTCCCGCGCGTTTACGGTGTCGCGCAACGACGCGCGCAAGGTGAAGGAGCTGTATCTGGTGAACGTGCTGTCCAACCCACGTCCCACCCTGGTGTCGTACAAGTATGCGATGCCGGGCGAGGAGGAGGTGAACCAGCAGTCGTTGTATGTGTTCACGCGCGGTGAGCGGGCAGTGCGCAAGGTGCCTACCGACAAGTGGAAGGATCAGCGCCTGCTCAATGTGCACTGGCCGGTGAACTCCGAGCGATTCCGCCTGGTGCGTCGCGACCGTCCGCAGCGCCAGCTGGAGCTGGTGGAGTTCACCACGGCGTCGCTCACGCCCACGGTGCTGCTCACGGAGTCCATCGAGAACTCGTTTCTGGAAATCCAACCGCTCACGTACGTGACGCGGGGCGGGGACTTTGTGTGGTTCTCGGAGCGCACGGGGTGGGGCCACTACTACCTGTACAGCCACAACGGGACGTTCAAGAAGGCGCTCACGAGTGGCTCGTGGCGCGCGGAAACGATGGTGGCGCAGGACACGATCAAGGGTACGCTGTTTGTGGGGGGGGTCGGTCGCGAAGACGGCCCCACCCCCTACTTCCGTCACGTCTACCGCATGAACGGAGACGGCACGGGCTTCACGCACCTCACGCCCACCACGCACGACCACGTGGCGCGCGTCTCGCCCACCAAGCGCTACATGGTGGACAACTTCTCGCGCGCCGACACGACGCCCGTGTCCGTGGTGCGCGACGCCGTCACGGGCCGCGTGGTGATGTCGCTCGAGAGCATGGACGACACGCGCCTGCGCGAAATGGGGTGGAGCACCCCGGTGCCCTTCACCACCAAGGCAGCCGACGGCACCACCGACATCTACGGCAACATGTGGAAGCCGGCCAACTTCGACTCCACCAAGTCGTAT
Source organism: Gemmatimonadales bacterium (assembly GCA_038259155.1). Lineage (GTDB taxonomy): Bacteria > Gemmatimonadota > Gemmatimonadetes > Gemmatimonadales > Gemmatimonadaceae > JAABRT01. Next base: position 9,664 of record JBBSPE010000127.1, on the reverse strand, counting down.
CCGATCATCGCGTACGTGTACCCGGGACCGCAAACGGAACAGGTCACCAGCGGCTTCAGCACCGGCGGCACCATGCAGCAGCTCGCGCAGCTGGGCTTCGTGGTGATCCAGATCGGCAATCGCGGTGGTACGCCGCAGCGCTCCAATGCCTATCATAGCTACGGCTACTACAACCTTCGCGACTACGCGTTGGCCGACAAGAAGACGGGTATTGAGCAGCTGGCGGCGCGATACCCGTTCATCGACCTTGATCGCGTGGGCATCTACGGGCACTCCGGTGGCGGCTTTCTGACGGCGGCCGCGCTCATGCTCGAACCGTACAACGACTTTTTCAAGGTGGGCGTGTCGTCCGCTGGCAATCACGACAACAACATCTACAACCAGAACTGGAGCGAGCAGCACCATGGCCTGCGCGTGATCACGGAAAAGCGTGACACCACGGTCACGAGAGGTCGTGCGGGTGCCGCTGGGGCACGCGGGGCCCGTGGCGGAGGAAACGCCGGCCGCACCGTGATGGTGGACGACAGTACGCGCTACGAGATCCGCGTGCCCACCAACGTGGAACTGGCGGAGAATCTCAAGGGCAAGCTGCTGCTGGTGCACGGCGACATGGACAACAACGTGCATCCCGGCAACACGATCCGGCTGGTGGATGCGCTCATCAAGGCGAACAAGCGCTTTGACATGATGATCCTGCCGGGCCGTCCGCACGGATTCGGGCCCAGCCAGCCGTACTTCAACCGGATGCTCATGGAGTACTTTGCCGAGCATCTCATGGGCGACTACTACCGGAGTTCGGCGGAGATCAAGTAGGGGCGCGACGCGCAAGCCGTTCAGGGAGAGGTTGCAGGAGATGAACGCGGCCGGCCGTCCGATGGACAGCCGGCCGCGTACGTTGTTCACCTGCAACTGCACCTGCGCGCTCCGCTCGTACTGCGACCTGCGCGGATTCCTTGGGAATCCTCCCATGACCTTATCGGTTACGCACCCATCACCCAGAGAGCGGCCGAGTCGGACAGGCCTTCACCAGTACCCCCAGAATGGGCCCGGGTGTCATCCGAGCGTCACATCGCGACCGGGCCATCCCGAACCGGCCGAGGGGTGCGTGGTTTTTTATCTACGTAGGGTGGTCCGTTTGGCGATAGCGAGCTCATCCATTGGCGGCTCCTTCGTCGGCGCGGCACTGCGCGCGACACCAATGCGGAGACGCCGTGACGGGTGACGGCGAGGCGCGCCGCATGGTGGTCCAGCGAGTGGTGTGCTCATATCGCGCTTCGCCCCGCCCGAGCAATCAGGCGCGCAGCGTGGCCACCGGGTAGCGCGCGATCATGTCGTCTCGTGTGACCAGCACCAGCTGCTCGTGCGCCGCCTGCGCCACGAGCAGCCGGTCGAACGGATCGCGGTGGAGTGGCTCGAGCGAGTGTAGCGCGTCAGTGTGTCGCATGAGCACCGGCAGTTCCTGGAATCCCGAGTCGGCGCACAGCGCGGCGAGCGAGCGATCGGAACTGATTTTACCGAGCGCTGCCTTGATCGCGATCTCCCACGAGGAGGCCGCGCTCACGAACACGTCCTCAGCGTCGCGGATGACCTGTGTGGCAAGCGGGGAAAGTGGTGCGCCCATGTCCCACCAAATGGCGACGTGCGTGTCGAGTAGCAGGCGCATCAACGCCCCTCGAACGCGTCCAGGAGGTCGTCGGGCAGCGGACTGTCGAAGTCGGCGGCGACGTGCCACTGCCCCTTGCCTTGGCCCGGTACCCGCTCAACGACCACGCGCTCCAGCGGCACGAGGCGCGCCATGGGGTGACCGGACTTCGTGATCACAAACTCCTCGCCCGCCGCCGCGCGGTCCACGAGCGACGACAGGTGCGTTTTGGCGTCGTAGAGCGCGACGGGTTCACGCACGAGGGGTTGGGGGGGCTTCGGGGAGGGCATAGAGGAAAGCTATCTGCCTTGACCAATTTGGTCAATATCTGATTTCCACCCGCGCCGTCACATCTTTCGCTTGAAGAAATCGATCGCCGCCTCGTACGCACGCATCCACGACTCGTGCCGCAGGAAGCCGTGTATTTCGTCGGGAAACACCAACTGCTCCACCGGTACGTTCTGCTTTCGCAACTGCTCAATGAGCGTGAGCGTCTCGATGAAGCGCACGTTGCGATCATCGTCGCCGTGAATGAGCAGTACCGGATCTTCCCAGCGCGCGACCTGCGCCATCGGTGACGCGGTGAACGCGCGCTGCGTCGCCGTGGGATCTTCGTAGACGTCGTAGTCGGTGAGGAAGGTCTTGATGCCCACGTTCCAGTCGTGCACCCCGTGAATGTCCACGCCGGCCTTGAAGAGTTCCGGGTTGCGCGTGAGCCCCATGGCCGTGAGAAAACCGCCGTACGACCCGCCCCACAGGCCAATGCGCGACGCGTCCACGTCGGTGCGGGTGCCGAGCCACTTGGTGGCCGCCACCACGTCGCCGTATTCCGACGCGCCCGTGGCGCCGTAGTTGAGCGCCTCGCGGAAGTCGGTGCCATAGCCAATGCCGCTGCGGTAGTTGAGCGACAGCACCACGTAGCCGCGCAGTGCCATCGCCTGGTTCATGGCGTACGCGTGGTGGTAATAGCTGCCGTAGTTCCAGCCGAGCAGCATCTGCCGGCGCGATCCACCGTGCATGAAGATCACCGTTGGGTGCTTCGTGCCGGGCGCGGCATTGGGCGGCAGAAAAAGCTGTCCGTGCGACTCCACGCCGTCTGCGGCGCGGAATGAAACGGCCGTGGGCACAACGAGCTGGCCGGCGGGGAAATCTGCAGGAATGGTTTCCGCCGCGAGCGGCTGCCATTCACGCGCCGACCGGTTGAGCACTGCGGCGTGTGCCGGCATGCGCGCGTCACTGTTGAGCGCGTACAGCGTGCCGTTGCTGGACTCCAGGGCGTTCCACGTGATGTGCAGCCCGGGAGCCACGTCCGTTGGCGCCGAGCCGCCGTTGGTCGGCACGGTCATCACGTGCCGACGATTTACATCGCCGATGTTGGTGCTGTACACGAGCCGCCGTCCGTCCTGGCTCGTGGACACGAACTCCACTTCACCCTCACCCGGCGTGAGCTCTGCGGGCGTGCCACCGGACGCGGCGACGCGATAGAGGTGCACGAACCCCGTGCGCTCCCACGGAAACACGATCTGTCCATCCGCTGACCACGTAAGCTGATCGTCCGCCACGATGGGCCAGTACGCGCTGCCGCGACCTTCCGGTGCGACAAACAGTTCGCGCGAGGCACCAGTGGAAACGTCGGCCACCCGAATCGACCACGGCTGCGCCGTTCGACGCGGCGTGAACAGCATGCGCTGCCGTTCGTACGGTTCGCGCAGAAATGCGACCTGCGTGCCATCGGGCGACCACACTGGTGCCCCGTCACTGTCCGTACTCGGCGACATCCACTGCAGCGCTTTGGACGCGAGCGTGAACACACCCACGTAGCTGTGCGTCCCACGATTGGAGACGAACGCCAGTTGACGACCGTTTGGCGACCAGCGCACATCGCCGGCACCGCCGCGCATGGTGAACAGCGACGCCGTGCTCGTGGAGTCACCGGCAACCGTCGCCAGCCAGATCGCACCGCGCCGCAGAAAAACGAAGTTGCCACCGGAGGGCGCGGGCGTTGGCGTGGCACCAAGCGTCACACGCACGGCAGGTGATCCATCGAGCCGCACCCGCCAGATGGCCTGCTCGGCACCATCCGGATTGCTCGTGGGATTCGGGTGTTCCCCTGCCCTGTTGGGGCCGCTCCCGCGCACGAAATACAGCGTGCGGCCGTCTGCCGTGAAAGCGAGCGATGTGAGATCCTGCCCGTCGTCGTCCGTAAAGGCGGTGACCTGCCGCGCGGCGACCTGTGTGGAGTCGGTCGCCCAGATGTTGCGAACGCCGCGCGCGTTCAGCACGAAGGCCACGGCGTTGGCGGCGGGCGCGGCCACGATGGTCGCGGCGAATGGCGCGCCGTCGATGGCGCGGACGCTCGGTTGTGCCGAGGCGACCAGCGGGACAAACAGCAGAGAGAGCGAGAGGAGTCGTTGCATGCACAGAAAGTACGGCTCCTGCGTGATCCCCGCCGCTGCCCGGCGGCATCCGCTGCTGGTGACCGTGTTGACCACCGGCCAAAGACCGTGTCGCGGCATAGTTTCCGGGATTGCCTTGGTGCCACCGGCGCCCGCCCTGCGAGCCCACGTCCCCAGTCCGGAGTCTGCCGTGTCCCGACCGTTCCACCCCTTCCTCGGCCGCACCCTTCCCGCGCTCCTGCTCGGCTCGGTTGGCGCACTCGCCCTTGGTGTCAGCGCGCCGTCGCTGCACGCGCAGGACCGCCTGCTCACCATGCCGGGCCACGCGCAGTATCAGAAAATGCGCGGCGTCATTCCGAGCGCCGTGCGTACCGGCGCGATCAATGCGCAGTGGGATGAGGACGGCCGGTCGTTCACGTATACCTTTGACGGACAGCGCCTGCAGTACAACGTGGCCAAACGCGCCGCCACCGCAGCCCCTGCATCGGATGGCGCCACAAATGGACGCGGGGGGCGCCGACCGGAACGCGGTCGCCAATTCGATGTAGCCTTCACCGCCGACAGCACGCGCCAGGCGGTGCATCGCGAGCGCAATCTATACGTGAGCCGAGTGGACGGCAGCGACGAGCGCGCCGTGACCACCGACGGCAGTGAGAGCAAGCGCATCAAGTACGGCACGGCCAGCTGGGTATACGGCGAAGAACTCGGGCAGAGCACGGCCATGTGGTGGTCGCCGGACGGCACCAAGCTCGCGTACTATCGGTTTGACGAGTCACCGGTGCAGGACTTTTTCCTGCAGATGGCGCAGACCAAAATCCAGAGCGAGCTCGACATCGAGGCGTATCCCAAGGCGGGTACCCGCAACCCCGTGGTGGACCTGTTCGTGTACGACGTGGCCACCAACACAAGCACCAGGCTCGATGTGCGCAGCGGTCAGCCGTTTGCGGACAGCACCGTGGGCCAGTATGTGTACCGCGTGGATTGGACACCGGACGGCAGCGCGATCACGTTCAACCGCACCAACCGTCGGCAGAACATCATGGAGTTCACCAGCTGCAGCCCGGTGAGCGGTGACTGCCGGGTCATCGTGCGCGAGGAATGGCTGCCCAGCTGGACCGATAATCGTCCGTCCATCAGGTGGCTCGATGATCAGCAGCGCTTCATCTGGGCCTCGGAGCGCACGGGCTTTCGCAACTACTACCTCTACCATCGCGACGGACGGCTGCTCGCCACGCTCACGTCACATCCGTTCGAAGTGGCCGGCATCGAGCGCGTGGACGAGAAGGCCGGGCAGCTGTGGTACATGGCGCGCAGCGGCGACAACTACATGAAAATGCAGTTGCATCGCGTGTCGCTCACCGGCAAGAACGATGTGCGTCTCACCGATCCGGCGTTCAACCACACCGTGTCGATTGCGCCCGACGGTAGGCACTTTGTGGACATCGCGCAGACGCACGACGTCGCCCCGGTGTCGCGGCTCATGGACGCACGCGGCAAGCAGGTCGCCGAGATCGCCGCAAGTGACATGACCAAGTTTGCTGCGCTGGGTCTTGAGCCGGCAGAGTTGTTTACGTTCACGGCCGCAGACGGCGTGACGGAACTGCACGGCATGCTGCACAAGCCATCCAACTTTGATCCGGCGTTGAGGTACCCGGTGCTGGTGAGCGTGTACGGCGGACCCGCCACCAACGGCGCGCGCGAGACGTTCACATCACCCAACGCGCTCACTGAGTACGGTTTTCTGGTGGTGACGCTCGACGCGCGCAGTGCGGCGGGCCGAGGCAAGCGGTTTCTCGACGCGATCTATGAGAAGCTGGGCCAGGTAGAGATTGACGACTTCGCAGCTGGCATTCGCGAGCTGGGAAAGCGACCATATGTGGATGCGTCACGCGTCGGCATTTTCGGCACCTCTTACGGCGGCTACACGTCCGCCATGGCGTTGTTGCGGTACCCCGATGTGTTTCAGGCAGCCTCGGCGTCGAGTGCGGTCACGGACTGGCGGCACTATGACACGATTTACACTGAGCGCTACATGTACACGCCGCAGGACAACACGGCGGGCTACGACACCGGTTCGGCCATGACCTACGCCAACCAGCTCAAGGGCCGGCTCATGATCTACTACGGCACGGCCGACAACAACGTGCACCCCAACAACTCCATGCAGCTCATCGCGGCGCTGCAGAAGGCTGGCAAGAGCTTCGAGGTGCAGGTGGGTCCGGACGCCGGCCACTCCGGGCTGCGCCAGGACCGCATGATGGAGTTCTTCATTGAGAATCTGGTGCTGGCCAAGGCTGCGAACGCAGCCAACCAGTAGGGCAACCCGCTACGTTTGCATGATGCGCACACACTCAGTTGTTCTCACGCTGCTCGCGACGCTCGCGTTCGCGGCCTGCGATGCTCGCGACCTCCCGGAAACCGCGTCCACAGACAGCGGTGTCTCGGAGGCGTTGCTCAACCCCGACCCCACCGCGCTTGCGGCGGCGGCGCCGGATTCGTTCACGCTCGTGTTCAGCACCAGCAAAGGTGAGGTCGAGGTGCTCATGCACCGCGACTGGTCACCGTTGGGCGTGGACCGGATGCACTACCTCGCCACGAACGGATTTTTCGAGGGGGCGCGGTTCTTCCGTGTGGTGCCCAACTTCATTGTGCAATTCGGGCTGTCGGGCAGTCCCGACGTCAACGATGCGTTCCGGTCGCTCGCCATCCGCGACGACCCGGTGAAGGTGTCGAATCGTCGTGGCACGCTGGCGTTTGCAACCTCGGGGCCGAACACGCGCACCACGCAGCTGTTCTTCAACTTGGTGGACAATACGGGCGCGCTCGACCCGCAGGGGTTCTCACCGATGGGGGAAGTGGTGCGCGGGATGGACGTGGTGGACGCGCTCAACGCCGAGTACGGGGAGAATCCGATCCAGACGTTTATCGAACGTCAGGGGAACGAGTACCTGCGGACGAAGTTTCCGGCGCTTGACTCGATCACGAGCGTGACCGTTCGGCGCTAGGGGTGAGGTGGGTTGAAGAACCGTTTACGGTTTCTGGTTGTCGGCCTCAGACACGGCGCCGTTCGGGCGGCTGTGGGCTGGCTGTGGTGCGGCGGGGCCGCTCGGAGATCGGGGCTCTGCGTCGGGTTCGGGCACTGCTTTCGGTTTGGGTAGACGGCTGACGGTTGACGGTTGAACAGAGCTTTGGGGCTCGGCTGGACGGCGACGCTGCGCTCGCCGCTACCGCGATGCCGTCGGATGCGATGGGCCGACGCAGACCGGATGCAGTTCCACCGAAAACTGTGAGCCGTTTACCGCAACCGAGAGCAGTGTGAGGGGCGGAGGTAACGCCGGAGCTCTTGGTCAGCCCCGCCGCACTCCCGCTCGCGCACGGCCGGACCGGCGCCGTGCCTGAGGCCGACAACCGGTGACCGGTCACCAGTGACCGGCGACCGACAACTGCAGTGCTCAGCGCTCAGTGCTCGGTTGTCGGTGTTGCGACACGCACCCACCCGCCCGCCGTTCGCGCCCTCCCCGCACGCCCTCACCGCGCGCGCGCACCCGACCCGAGATAGCGATCAAAATGCGCCACCAGTTTGTTCAGCAGGTAGCGTGCGTAGTACGGACGCTGTGTCCAGCCGTGCGTGGCCGCCGGCGCAAACGCAAAATCAAAGTCCTTGCCCAACCGCATCAACTCCTCCGCCAGCTTGATGTTGGTGCTGATCGGTACCACGTCGTCCTGCATGCCGTGAATGAGCAGCAGGTGATCACGCAGGTTGCCCGCATACTGCAACGCGCCGCGTTCAAAGGTGGCTGGATGCGATTGCGGACGCCGCACGATGGCCACGTCGTCGCTGCCGAAGAAGAGCGGGTCGGTCGCCGCCGCCCCCGCCACGCCAGCCTGGAACAATCCCGGCTTGGTGAGCAGCGCGTATACCGTGAGCGTGCCGCCGTAGCTGCTCCCCCAGATACCAAAACGGTTCGGGTCCACGTACGACAGTGATTTCATGTAGTTGACGGCGGTCTCGATGTCTTCAAGATCGCGCCCGCCCCAGTCCATGAGAAACTGCTCACGAAACTCGCGGCCGTAGCCCGTGCTGCCGCGCACGTCCACCTGCACAATGATGTAGTCACGCTCGATGGCCAGAAACTGCTGCAACATGCCGTACAGTCCGCCCCACCGATTGCGCACGGTGTTGGAGTACGCCGGTCCGAACAGCACCGGGTACTGCTTTGTGGTGTCCATGTTGGGCGGCAGCAGAATGCGCGCGTGCAGCGTGCTGTTGTCCGTCGCACTCGGAAACTGCACGTACTTGCCGCTCACCCACGGCACCTCGGCGAACAGCTCAGGCGTGGAGCGCGTCACGCGCCGTTCGCGCGCGCCCGGTCGCGTGTCGAGCAGGTACAGCTCGTTGGGCGTCACGTCGTTGGAGGAGATGAGTGCCACCGTCTGCCCATCGGGCGACACCTCCGGGTTGTGCGCCCCGGCCATGGTGGTGAGCTGCCGAGCGGCGGTGCCGTCGGCCCGCATGCGCCACACGTGCCGTTCGGACGGGCGTGGTGCGGTGCTCACGTAGTCGATGCTGCGTGTACCGGCGCGCGGAATCGCCGCCCCAGCCACATCCGCCTCGGCCGTGCTCAGCGGCACCGGCACGCTGTCGCCCGGCGTCACACGGTACACGCGATAGCGATCGTCCAGGTCACTCGTGAGCAGCACGCTCCGGCCATCGGCGCTCCACACGGAGGTGACGTCGTTGTAGATGCGCGTCTCCCGCCGGTCGGTGTACAGTGTGCGCGGGGCGAGTGGCGCCGAGGGCGCGCCGGGAGTGACCAGCGTGAGGGTGCGCACGATTGCGTCGTCCGTCTCCCGATCAATGAGCAGCTCCCCACGAGACGACCACGCGTACGTCACAATGCGCGTGCTGCCCGAATCGGGAAGCTCCACGAAGCGCAGGTCGCGCGAGGCCACATCGATCAGCCCGATCTTGCGGACCTCGTTCGGATCCCCGGGCGCGCCGCGACGCACACGGTTGAGCAGCACCGTGTCGTTCAGGTAGTACGGCATGGAGAACACCGGCACGCCGCGGCGGTCCACGTAGTGCACCGCGATCGTGCGCGAGTCCGGGCTCCACTGAAATGACGGTCCGCCGCCCCACGTCGCCGACCCAATCTCTGCATCAAGACGGAAGTAGGTACCCAACGGCACCGTGCCAATTGCCGGTACGCTCACGTTGGTGACGCGCGAGGCGGCACCCGTGTTCAGCGGCATCAGCCACAGGTCACCGTCGCGCAGGAAGGCCAGCTGGCTGCCATCGGGCGAGAGTTGCATTTGCGAGAATCCGCCGGCACCCGACGCCTCGCCGGACAGCTTGACCGGTGCGCCGCCCGCGCGCGCGACGCGCCAGAGTTCGCCGTCCTGCATGAACACAATCGCGTCGCCATCGGGCGTGGGCACAAACGCGCTCACGGACGCCGTGCGGCTCGCGTCAAGCAACCGTACCGGCACCGAGTCGTTGCGCCCCACACGCCAGAGCGTACGTCCTGCCACGCCGGGTGGATTCCACAGGAAGAGCACCTCGCGGCTGTCGAGCGTCCATGTCACGGCAGCCGGCGACGAGCCGGTGAAGGCACTACCCGAGGTG
>JBBSPE010000126.1:0-12777 GCA_038259155.1 Gemmatimonadales bacterium | reverse complement strand
TGAGTGCGCCGCTCCCACGCCCGCTGGAGGATTCACGAGGATCAGCAGGGAGCCCGTCAGCGCGTGCAGTGCATCGGCGACTGCGCAGGCGGTACCGGTGAGCAGGACGGTTCCACGCGCGTCCACAAGGTCAAGCTGCGCGGCCAGCCGAAGTGCGGCCTCCGGTGTGCTCACCTCAGCGACGTTCGCGCCTGGCTCGGTTTTGTCCGCCTGCTCGACGTCCGGCGCGCCGATGGCGGCGGCCATGGCGGCGGTCATCGCGTCATCTTGGCCGGCCCCGCGCGCGCGCAACCACAGCGCACCGTCCGCCACGCGCCATTCATCGCGGCACACCGGACACCCGATGGTCCCGCGCATGATGCGACGATTCACCACGTCGTCCGTTGCCACCACCAGCCAGCCGTCCGCATGCCCGTTCGGGCACCGCAGCGATTCCACCAGGTCCACGTGCATGTTCGCAATCTAACGCGAGCAGCTGGCGGCTCAGACTCGCGCGTTGATCGTGTACGTCAGGCTTGCGCGTCAGGCGTGCGCGAGTCGCAATTCTTCGACGTTCACGTGCAGCGGGCGGGTGAGCGACCACAGCACGGCATCGGCCACGTCTGAAGGGCGCAGCATGCGCGACCTTGGCGGAAAGCCCTCGCGGTTGTCCGGATCAATGGGATCCCAGAGCTCCGTGTCCGTGGCCGCAGGACTCACCAGCGTGGTGCGGACGCCACTACCCTGGAGTTCCTGACGCATCACCTCATGGAATGCGCGCTGCGCATGCTTGCTCGCCGCATACGCGCCGTTCTCGGGGAACGCGCTGCGATCTGCCACGGAGCCGATGGTGACCACGTGCCCAGTCCCGCGCGCTCGCATGTCACCCAGGAACGCCCGCACGAGCTGGAACGGCGCACACACGTTGACCTGCATGGTGCGTGCGAACATCTCCATTGACGTGCCCTCGATGGAGGACAACGTGAAGAGACCGGCGTTGTTCACCACAATGTCCGGCGCCGCACCGATCGTTTCCCGCAGATCGGCGGCGGCACGGGCCAGCGCCTCGTTGTCACCCACGTCGCACGGCAAGGTGAACGCGAGATTGCCGAGCGCACGCGCCGCCGTGTGCAGTCGGTCGGCGTCGCGGGCGATCATCCACGTGCGCACGCCGGCGCCGGTGAGCGCCGCGGCGATTGCCTGCCCGATACCTCGCGACGCCCCGGTCACCACCGCGGAGCGACCTGCCAGCGACGTGTCGGCCGCGCCACGCTTGGCCATCATCACATCAATAGCCGGCGCCATGCGGGTGCGCGAGGCGCAGAAACTCGCTGCGCGTGCGCGCGTCGTCGCGGAACACACCGCGGAGCGACGAGGTGATGGTGCGCGAGTTCTGCTTTTCGACACCGCGCATCATCATGCACAGGTGCTCGCATTCAATGACGACGCCCACACCCTTGGGCTTGAGCACCGACTCGAGCGCATCGGCCACCTGCTCGCCAAGCCGTTCCTGCACCTGGAGACGGCGTGCAAACACTTCCACCACACGCGGGATCTTGGACAGGCCAACGATCTTGCCGTTGGGGATGTAGGCGACGTGCGCGCGGCCGAAGAACGGCAGCATGTGGTGTTCACACATGGAGTACAGCTCGATGTCGCGCACCATGACCATGTTCTCATGGTCCTCGGCAAAGAGCGCGTCGCCGATCACCTCGGCGGGATCGAGCTCGTAGCCACGCGTGAGCCACGAAAGCGCCTTGGCGACGCGGCTTGGCGTCTTGAGCAGGCCTTCGCGGTCGGGATTCTCCCCCAGCAGCTCGAGCTGGCGGCGGACTACATGTTCGAACTCATGCATGCGCTCTGTATCCACCGACAGCTCGTCGGTGTCCACGGCGGTGGCGCTCCGGAGCAGCTCCGGATCGATGAGATCGCGGCTTGGCCGGATCATGGATTCACTCCCCCTCGTATTCGACATAATTGTTCTCGGTCTCCCAGAGGCGGAGCCGCTGCAGGCGGGCCGGCTGCAAGGCCGGTTCGATGACGCGCCACATGGCCACGACGATATTCTCCGACGTCGGATTCACACCCGACAGGTAGTCCACTTCGAGATTCAGGTTCCGATGGTCCGTCTTCTCGATCACTTCGCGCTGCACGATGTCCCGCACCAGCCCGAGGTCCACCACATAGCCCGTGGTGCCATCAATGGCACCACGCACGCTCACTTCGAGCGTGTAGTTGTGGCCGTGCCAGTTGGGATTGTTGCACTTACCGAAAAGCCGGGTGTTCTCGGCGTCGGAGAGTGCCGGGTTGTGCACGCGGTGCGCCGCATTGAAGCGCAGCCGACGGGTCACGGTCACAGTGGGCATGACAATCGGGTTGGGTTTGTGTCCTCGGCCATCTCAACCCCGGGACGCGGCGTCGCGTTCCCGAGATCAATACTCGGGAAAACACAACGGCCCCGCCAGATGGCGGGGCCGTTGCGCTCGAACCGGGAGCGAAGAGGTGATCTTGAAGCCCAAAGAAAATAATGAGACCCTCACCGCCCTTCCGTCTTCCCCGCACTGGGGCATGGCGTCCACGCAGTCTGTCAGGCCCACTCCAAGAGCTTATCGGCTCAAGAAATAAATCTCTCCGTCCCGAACTGTTCCCGGCCGGCGGCGCACGGCGCGCCGTTGGCATACCTTTCAATGATACCGAGCGTGAGTGCCCGCGCGCAAACCCGACCTACACCGTCACCCCCCATGGACTTCTGGATCATTGCCGGCGTCACGATGCTGGTTGGCTGGGCGTGGATCACGTTCACCACCACGGCGCCAGGTTTCGTACACCTCTTTCTGACGCTTGGTGTGTTTCTCATCATCTGGCGCATTGTGGTGCGCGGCACCCCGGACCCAGCTATCGACAGCACGCCACCAGCGACGGGGTCAGTAAAGCGCGCCGCGCGCAAGCGCTGAGGTTCAGATTTCCCAGTTCGACAGGAGAAGTCCCGATGCCGGTGTGGGCTCATCCCAGCCGTGGGCGCTCATGCGCAGGTCGGTCCAGCGCACGCGTGCGCCGAGGGCGATGAGGAGTCGATAGGCGTCGGTGTACTGACCCTGGAGCCGCACGGCAACGCGAGGGGTGCCCGCACGCTTCGCGAAGTCACACAGCGCACGCACCATCGCCGGCAGGTCTGCCCGTCGAGCGAGCGCGAGCTTCAGCACCCGCAGCTCGTCGCGCGTCCGTCCCTCCACCAGCGACGCCGAATGGCAGAGCGCAAAGCCGATCGGCGACGCGGGATCGCCGAGCAGCAGCGTGTCACCCAGCGCATGTCGTTCGGTGAGGTCGATCTCCTTGGTGAAGTCGTACCCCGGCATGAGCGACTGCGTGAGCGTGCGGCACGCCTGGACCGCGATCTCACGATCGAGCGGAGCGAGCCGTGAGAGCAGCCGCAGCGGCGGCGTATCTCCCACGGCCTCGAGTGTGAGCGTGATGGTGAGCGGACCTGGCGTGAAGCCGAGCGACGAATAGAAGCCGATGTTGTCCACGGTGCGGGGCATGGTCTCGAGTCCAATCACCCGGGCCCCTTGTGCGCGCAACCATGCCATACCTGCACGAACGATCGTGCCGCCCAGTCCTGCGTGCTGCTGCTCCGGACGCACACACAATGGACCCATCCACCCCTCCACGCCGGAGTGGTGCGCCATGTTGAAGGCGATCAGCTGCTGGCGGTCGTCGTGCCAGAGCATGGCCCCCTCGCCGGCGTCCTCGATCGCGTAGCGCCAGATCGCCGGATTGAGCGGTGGCACGCGCACCCCGACCATGCCATCGCGCCGATAGCGATCACTGAAGGCTTCAGTGAACACCTCGTTGAGCGCCGGAATGTCGGCGGCGGTCGCGGCCACGGGTCCTTCGACCACCCGCGCGCCGCGCCAGCTGCGTGGCGATGCGGTCATGGCTCGTCCTCGTTGCCGATCGGCGCCATGCCGCCAGGGACGGCCGAAAGCTCCGACTCCCACACGGCCGCTTCCGCGCCGGCCGCCCCGCCGGCACTCGCTTCCACCCGACTCGTGCCGGTTTCCGGATCGTACGTCACGCTGAGCACCCGATCCAACCCCTCGCGAACATCTTCGATGTGAGTGATGACAATGACCTGCTCAAAACGATCGTGCAATCGACGCAGGAGCGCCAGCACGTTGTCGCGTCGCGCGTCGTCCAGCGAGCCGAACACCTCGTCGAGCACAAGCAGCGAAAACGGCTGGCCCGCACGCTCCGCAATCATTTGTGAAATGGACAGACGGAGCACAAGGTTGCACAGATCCTCCTCACCACCGGACAGCACCCCCTTGGGTACGCCGTCCTCGAGCACCTGCACACCGTAGTTGTCGTCGAGTTCGAGGGCGCTGTAACGCCCGTCGGTCAGCGACTCCAGCAGCGTACTCGCGAGTTCCGAAAGCTCGGGACGAAGCTGCGCATTCAGTGCTTCACGCAGCGTGCCGTAGGCTTGATCGAGTTCATCGTGCAACGAGCGCTCCGCTTCGAGGGCGGACGCCCGCTGCTGCAACGCCTCCAGATCCGTGCGCGCCGATCGCGCAGCCGTGCGTTCCTGCTCGGCGCGGAGCACCTCACCGCTCGCTTCGGTGGCGCTCACCTCGGCCGCCTGCGCGGCGCGCGTGGCCTGCAGACGCTCGTCACGGAGCGTCTCCCAGCGTGCTGGCTGGAAGGCCAGCCCATCGCGTTCGGCACGGAGTGCAGCGCGGCGCTGCTCACAGGCAGACACCGACTCGTCGGCCGCACGCCCCGCGGTGGCAAGTCCGCTCTCCCGCTCCACCATCGCCTGGAGTCGGCTGGCGCGGTTGACCACCTCCTGCCGTCGCGATACATCCGCACGCAGCGCCTGGTGTTGCGGCAGATCGTACCCCACCGGCAGTGCCGCGAGTTGCGCGGTGGCCGCGAGGATACGCTCCCGCAGCGCGTCCCGCGCGGGCGCAAGCTGTTCGCGTTCCTGCAAGGCTGCCTGAATGCGCGAATAGCGGCGTTCCGCGTTGGTGATCTCCAGCTGCAGCGCGGCGCGTTGCTCTTCCAGGGTGACAACACTCTCCGGTCGCTGGGCGAGCTGACGGGCACGCTGGCGGAAGTAGTTGCCGTCCACACGCACCGTGTCGAGCTGCTCGGTGACCAGCGCCAGCACCTCGCGAAACGATGCGCCGAGCGGACGCCCACAGGTAGGGCACGGACTGTCCTCGCCGAGCCCTTCAAGAGCGGTCTGCTGTGTCGTGAGATCTTCATGCTGCACGCGCAGCGCCTCGAGCCGCGTCTCGGCTTCCTGACGGTCGCGGGCCCAGACGGTCCGCGCGTCGTCGTGTGCGCGATCGGCTGTTTCGAACCGCAGGCGGAGCGTCTCCAGCGACTGCCGCTGCTCTTCCTCGAACCGTGGAGCGGTCTCGAGCTTGTCGAGCCGCTCCACGAAGCGCGCCTCTTCATCCCGCAGCGCCTGCAGGCGTTCGGCCAGCGCGCGCCGTTCACCCTCCGCCGACGCCAGGGCATCCATGGCATCGAGCGCCGTTCGCTGCGCCGGCAGCTCCTCCGCCTCGGCGAGCAGCGGCCGCAGGGATTCGCGCGCTCCCGCGATCTCATCCAGCTCTGCGCGAAGGCGCGCGGCCTCGCGAGCGTGCGCCTGTGTCTCCTCGTCGAGCACGCGCAGGTCGCCGTCAAGCTGTCGCCAGCGCTCCCGGGCGGCGTCGGCCGCCGTCCACTTCGGTTCCAGCTCGGCCACACGGGCGACAGCCGTCTCACGCACGGCTTGCACGAGTTCGCGCCGGTCTCGCGCCGTGGCGAGCGAACGCTCCGCGACAAGTTCGCGCTCCTTCACCCGTTCCGGGTCCGGCATGCCGCTGCGCAGGCCGGTGAGCTCCGCCACGAGCGTGCGGCGCTGCTCGCGCAACATCTCCTGAGCCACACCCAGCCGATCGTAGCCGAGCACGCGCGCACGAAAGCGCGCCCGCTCGACGGGGCCGACGGCGGCCATGACGTCGAGTTCCTTCTGGCCGGTGAAGTACGTGTTGAAGAACTCCGCGCGCGACATGCCGAGCCGACGCTGGAGCAGCTCGTTGGCACCGCGAATGGTGCGTGCGATCGGCTCGGCGCCACCGTCCAGGTACACGTCAGCGGTGCGGAGCGTGCGTTCCACGCGGTAGCGATGGCCGGCGAGTTCGAAGTCCAGATCCACGCGCACCGTCGCAGACGGCTCGGCGCGGGAATGCCGCAGCGAATCCCGATTGCCGCGCGTGGCACTGTTGCCGTACAACGCCCAGGCGATGGCTTCGAGAATCGTGGTTTTGCCGGCGCCGTTCGCGCCAATGATACCGGTGAGTCCGCCCGCGAACGTGAGTCGCGTGTTGACGTGCTGCCGAAAGTTGTGCAACGCCAAGGCGTGCAGGCGCATGCGTCAGGCCTCGGCCACGGGGAGCGCGGACGCAGCCGCATCCTCCGCCCGCGTGAGATACGACAACCCCAGTTGCAGCAGCCGCTCACGATCGAGTCCGGGAGCGAGCGACTGCTGCTGCAGTTGCTCGGCCAGACGATCGCGCAGCGTGCTGCGTCGCGTTTCAACCGAGGCATCGGTGCGCAGCGCGTGTACGGCGGGCGATCGTGCGTCGAGATGAAAGTGCAGCGTGCGCCGACGGACGTCGCGGAGCGGTGCATAGTCGAGGGTGCGCAGCACGTGCCGCGTCACGTTGTGCACGACGAGTCGCACGATGGCGTCGTCGAGGGCATCGCCCGCTGCCGCAATGGCCGCCGCGATGCGCGCGTCGAGCGCCGCGGCAGTGAGTCCGGCGCCGTCGATCGCGGGCAGGTCGAGCAACCGGCGCGCCGGTGCCACCGGATGAAACACGTGCTGCCCGGTGGCGAGGTCGTGCTCGATGAATCCCTGTCCCTCGCCGGGCGCGGCGGCGTGCAACGCGACCTCCTCGCGCACGTCAGCCCAGGGATTGGTGCTGGTGTAGTCGAGCGATCCGCTGTAGTAGCACGGGATCTCGCGATTGGCCGTCGCCACCGGCAACGCAATCTGCCGATACACGTGGTAGTGGCCGAGGGCCACGTAGTCCCACGGTGCGCTCGCGAGGGCCAACGGGTCCACGGGTGTGTACAGTCGATCGCCGCGCTGCGCGGCGTGCGGAATGACGCCACGCACTTCGTCGTGGGCCAGCAGCACGTTGAACCGGCGTGGGGGCAGCGCGGGCATCGTCTGCAAGGCACGCGTCGTGGACGAGACGGGCGTCTCGGCGGATGGCGCGCCGGGCGGTGCGTACGGCACCGCAACCACGCAGAGATCGCGCGCCGGATCATCGATGCGCGCAAGTCCGCGATACACCACGTGCACGTCGAGTTCGAGAAACAGTTGCAGGATACAGCCGCTGTCGGTGGTGCGCGGCACGTCATGATTGCCGGCGATCATGACAATGAGCGCCTTGGGCAGTGCCGCGCGGAGGCGCGAGAACAGGCGAAAGCCAGACAGGATGGCCGTGTTGGCGGGGCGCACCTGATGAAAGACGTCACCTCCCACGAGCACTACGTCTGGTTGGATCGCGATGATCTGCTCGATGGCCCGCGCCGCCGTGGCGGCAACATCGGCCTCGCGCTGATTGACACCAGCCGCCGTCTGGCGCTGGAACTGGCGAAAGCCGAGATGCAGATCGGACAGATGAACGAGACGCATGAGCTGATGCAGAAGCAGACAGGGCGCCGCAGCGCCGAGTATCGACTCTAAGCTAGCCCCCGGGCTAGCGGACCCGCAGCCGCTGCGTGATGCGAATGCCCAGCGCCATCGGGGCGCCGCCGTCGTCCATGGCGAGCACTTCCGAGTTGACGTCGATCACCGTGTACGCGTCCACGATCCAGCCGCGCACGCGATCGAGCACCAGTGTTCCCCGCATGGTGCCCGCTGTGACCACGCGCGATCCGGGAGGAAGATCGCGCGCCGATCCATCGCGGCGGAGCGCGCCGCGGACCGAGACATAGGCGTCCCGCCCTCCGCGTCCCGTGGAATCGAGACGAAAGGTGGCATGCAGGACGCCGTCCGCCCGGTAGCTCGCAATCGGGAGTGAGGGCATCGCCACGTCCCGGTCCCACTCATCGCCCACCATCACAGCATCGTCCGGCAGCATGGCGGGCATGGCCGAAAGCGTCGCGCCAACGGCGCCAGCGCCCGGGGCCACATCGAGCATGTGCATGGCGCCATTTGGCTCTACGTGCACGCGGGTGGCCTGCTCCGAGTCGGGAACGCTGACGCGCTGGCTGCGCATGGCTGTTCCCACTTCGCCCGATCGGAGCAGCAGCGAGTCGGTCGTGGCGGAGAGCACGCTGCCCGCGCTGTCGCTCCGCTCAACCAACGAGTGTCCGTAGAAGTCCATGATGGTCACCCGGGTGGGGGTGGCGTTCCGGCGCGGGCCCACGGGGGGAGGAGCGGGCGTGTCGCGGCTGGAAGCCGTCCCCATGGTGGGATCGGGAAGTCCAGCGCCTTCTCGGCGCGAGCCGGACATCTCCATGACCTGCTGCATCTCCAGCCGCAGCAGGTCGCCGCGCACTGGCTGGACGAGCAAGGTGATCGGGCGCACGACGCCGTCGCCCGTGGGCCTCGCTCCGCGGGCCGCGGGGTCCGGAGACGATTGCGCCAGCGCCGGCGATGCCACCGCGCCCAGCGCCAGCAGGAGTGCGCAGGCGCCCGCCACGGCGGGCACATTATTGAGGCGAACGGCGTGCAGGTACGATGTGGGCGGCGGGAGCGGCATGCGAAGAGATTGGGGAGCGCGAGCCAGACGCGCGAGACCTTGGCGCCGGGCGGTGACACCTCGCTGCATACCCCGGTCTCGCCGACATGCTCCGGTCCGGCGGCCGCATCACCGCGGCGCACCGCCCGGTACGATTGCCTGCGGATTCATCCACGGGTTTGCCGTCTGGTTTGCCTGCCGGCGTGTGGTTCGTCTTTGTGATACAATTCTCGCGTACTGCAACCCGCTGCTCTGAACGTCACCCCGCTCGCCATGTCCGTCAGCCGTCCCACACTTCGCGAGTTTGCCCAGGTTGTCGCTGTTGCAGCGGCCGCTTGTCTGGTGGCGGCGTGCGATGGCGGCAACCCGCTCGATCGCCTGCTGAACCGCGACCCCGTGGTGTCCCGGTGGACGAGCGACAGCCTCCTCTTGGCCTCCGAGCCGGAAGTGCTGTTTCGGGTGCTTCCCGACCCCGGCGGCGCGCTGGTCGTGCCCCTGGGCACCGTGGGCGCTCAGGGGCTGCGTGCGCTCAAACTGTCGGCGCGAGGTTGGCGGCGGGTGGACGCGAACTACATGCACGCTGGCCACATGCTCACGCCCTACCTGCACGGACAGGCGCAGGCGCCGATCCGGATGTTCCGAGGTATGTGGCAGCCCGGTCTCACCGCGCTGGATTCGCTGGGCTGTGCGGTCGTGATTCCAATGGCTCGCGCGCTCGTGAGTGGCACCGATGGCCAGCGCTCGCTGCCGCCGTTCGCGACCAACGGTGAGCGACCGCCGCTGACGCATACGAACACGCTCTCCGACGCCGACATCGCGCGCTACCTCCAGAACATCGGCACACTCGTGGCCCCCTCCTCGGGCATCGCGCCCGGACAGCTGTCCTTGTACGAGCGTACCATCCACCAGATCCCCACGGGCATTGACGGCAGCTCCACGCTGGTCGTGGAGTACAATGATCCCCGTCCGCTGCCCGACTCGCTGGCCGCGTACGGCGAGCGTCCCCGGCAGATGATCGTAACGCTCGACAAGGGCAGGTACGGTCCGCGCCCCACCTACGCGTTCTCCACGGTCGGTGGTCCCCGCACGTCGCCGCGGCTCAAGTTCCTGGACTACATGGACGTGGACAACGACGGCGTGCCGGAGCTGCTGTTCGGCCTGCTGGAAGTGGAGCGGGCGCCGCTGTTCTTGACAGTGCTGCGATTTGAAAATGATGCGTGGCGCGAGTCGTTCCGCTTTTTCGGGAATCGCTGCGCGTTCTAGGTGCGCACAGGTCCGGGGGACCGCTACTCCACCCCGATGTCCCACGCCTGCTGCAGGTCGCCTTTGGAGTAGGCCCGGAACGCCGTGAGCGTCTGCGTGCGCTCGATGCCGGGCACGGTAGCGAAATCTCGGGTGACGACATCAGCGATGCGCTCGAGATCGGGCACGCGCACAATGGCAACCAGATCCCAGGCGCCAGACACCGAGTAGACCTCGGCGACGCCCTCGATCCCCGCGAGCGTGTTGGCGCACTCCTGAATGCGCCGAGGATCGGCCTGTACCAGTACGATGGTGGTGATCATGTGTGCTCCCTGAGAACGCGGGTCACTGGCCGGACGCCAGCAAATGGGCGATGCGCTGAACGCCCTCCACGGCCACGGCATCGGCCGTGGCGTACGACGCCCGGATCCACTGCGGTGTGAGGAAAGCGCTGCCCGGCACCACGGCCACCTGATGGCGGTCGAGCAGCGCCTCCGCAAAGGCGGCGCCGGGGTTCTCGCTACCAAACGACGAGACATCAAGATAGAGATAGAAGGCGCCGGCGGGGTGAACGGCGTGGGTGCGCTGCGGCCCCAGCGCCTCGAGCACCAGGTCGCGACGGCGGTGAAATGCCTGCACCATATCATGGATGGCGGCGTCCGCCTGAGCGGTCTGGGTGAGCGCCGCGAGCGCCGCGTGCTGCGAGACGGCCGCCGGGTTGGAGGTGGTGTGCGACTGCACCGCCGTCATGGCGCGCGCCACGGGCTGCGGCGCAATCGCCCAGCCAATGCGCCAGCCGGTCATGGCGTAGGCCTTGGCGACACCGTTGATGAGAATGAGCCGGTCCCGCGCCGGCGCGAGCTCCAGCACGGAGGTGGCCGGCGCGTCATACGCGATGCGGAGGTAGATCTCGTCCGAGAGCACCCACCAGCCGTGCTCGTCGGCCAACGCGAGGATCGCCTCGAGTTCCGCCCGCGAGTAGACCGCGCCGGTGGGATTGCAGGGCGAGTTGAGCATCAGCCCCCGCGTGCGCGGGGTGGCCGCCGCGGCCAACTGCTCGGCTGTCACCTTGAGATCGTGGCTCGCATCGCCGAACACGGGCACGGCCACCGCGCGGGCGAGCTCCAGCATCTCGTAGTAGCTGGTCCAGCTGGGCGTGGGCACCAGCACCTCGTCGCCTGGGCCGAAGCAGGCCATGCAGGCGTTGAAGAGCGACTGTTTGCTGCCATTGGACACGACGACCTGTGCGGCCGTGAATGGTTCGGCGCCGGCCGGCAGCAGGCGGTTGGCGTCCGCCGCGATCGCCTCGCGCAAGGCGGGAATGCCCTCGGTGGCCGTGTAGCGTGTGGCGCCTGCCTCGACCGCTGCCGCTGCGGCCTCTCGAATAAATGCGGGCGTATCAAAATCGGGCTCGCCGGCCCCGAGGTCGATGACGGGCACGCCGGCGGCCTTGAGCGTGCGCGCCTTGGCGGCGACCGCCAGAGTGGCCGACTCTTTGAGCCGGATGATGTTGGCCGACGGGACGAAGGAACGCGGAGCGCTACGCAACATGGCGAGGGTGGTCGGGCGACCGCGCGCAAAGTTCATCGCGCCCGCACGTGGAGAGTTGACTGGGGATTGACTATGTTTCGGGGCTGCGTCGGTGCAGGTGTTCCGGTCAACGCGATGCAGCACCGAATACCCGAAGCTACACGCGCCATCAGGGATGGCGCCAATGGTGGACCCGCACAACCCGTGGCCCTCGTGTCATGGGGATCGTGCCCCACCGCACACCGCCTGCACGGCAGGCGATATCTGAGGGGCGCGCGCTGCGGCGGGCGCCCTCCGCACGCCCGCTGGGCGGACGTGCGCTTGAGCTATCCGACAACTGAATGGAGCGGGACGTGGGCGACGAACGGGAAGGAACGGCAACGGGCGCGGAGTCCGGGGCAACTGGCGGCACACGCAGCCAGAATGTGGTAGTCATGGGCGCGATGGAACCGCGCACGGTGCAGGCGGCGCTGCGCCCGGGAGTCGAACGCAGCCGCAAGGGTGGTATTCCCTCCGCGCCGGCCTGCCTCATCATCGCGCCAACGGCGGCCGAGTCCACGCTGGCGGCCGGTGAGGCCCGTCAACTGCTCGATACCGCCACGCTGCGCGTGGTGCCGATCACCAGCGTGCAGCGCGCCAAGCGCGTGCTCGCGCACACGCCGGTGGCCATCGTGGCCGGCACCCCCTCCGACCTGGTGACGCTGCGACGCGCCTCGGCACTCTCGCTCGATGGCCTTCAGGCTGTGGTGCTGCTTGGCCTCGATGCCATGCTTGCGGAGACCGGCGGTCCCTCGGCGATCGAAGCCATTCTCAGCGACGTGCCGGCCGCCGCGGTGCGCGTGGTGTCCAGCGCCACCGAAGACAGCGCCGCTGTGAACAGCTTCCTTGAGCGCTATTTCCCCAAGGCGCGCCGCATCACGCCGCTGGTGAAGCCGTCGCAGGTCACGTTCAACGTGACGCCGCAGTACATCATCACCGCTCCCGCCGCACGCACCACGGCGCTGCGCACGTTCCTCGACGAGCGGGATCCGCCGTCACTGGCCGTGGTGGTGCAGTCCGACGTCGCCGAGGCCGAGGCCACGGCTGCGCTCGAGTCGCTGGGGCTCGCACCCGACGCACGCGTGGTCCAGGTTGTGCGTGGTTCACCGCTGGGGCACACCGCCGCCGTGATTGGCTGGTCGGTGCCCACCACCAGCGAGGCGCTCACCTCGGCGCTCGCGGGTCAACCGGTGGAAGCACTGTTCCTCATCAATGCGAATGACGTGCCGACCATGAT
>JBBSPE010000125.1:0-13386 GCA_038259155.1 Gemmatimonadales bacterium | reverse complement strand
TCGTACAGGAGCACCCCCAACGCGTAGACATCCGTCGCCGTGGTGATGGTGCCACCCTGAATCTGCTCGGGCGCTGCGTGACCCGGGGTAAGCAGTCGATGGTCCGCAGTGAACGGTGCCGTGATTCCCAGACGCGCCGGATCCAGCAGCTTGGCGATGCCGAAGTCGAGGAGGCGCACGTCGCCGGTTGTGGACACCAGGATGTTCGAGGGCTTCAGATCCCTGTGCACGACAAGATTTGTATGCGCGCACTGCACCGCACGACAGACGGTGGCGAACAGCTGCAGGCGGTGGTCCAGCGGCAACTGCCGATCGGTGCAGTAGGTCGTGATCGGAACCCCGTCCACGTACTGCATGACCAGATATGGCAATCCGTCGGTGGTCACCCCACCGTCCAGCAGCGGAGTGATGTTCGGATGCTGCAAACCGGCCAGCACTTGGCGTTCCAAACGGAAGCGGCGCACCAGCTCATCGGCCGGAAGAGGGGCGCGGATGAGCTTGATTGCCACTTCCTGCCGAAACTCGCCATCGGCGCGATGCGCACGGTACACTTCGCCCATCCCGCCCGCGCCTACGCGCTCGTCGAGATGGTACGGTCCGATCTGCCGCTCCGTCGCGGACGACTGGAGCATCTCGCCCGCCCGCGCGGTGCCCAGACCGTCCTGCTGTGCCAGGGAAAGGCTTGGCTGACCGTTCATCGCAACCCGAAGCTCGTGTGCGCTCTCGTGACTCGCCAGCACCTGCTGGAGTTCGTCGCGGAACGCGTCGTCGTCGCCGCACCATTCGTCAATACGTTGCGCGCGCTCGGCTGGCGCCACATCCAGTACGGCGAAAAACGCGGCCTGGAGCCTGTCCCACGCTTTCGAATCCAATGCGGACGCTCCCCTGAGTTCGAGCCAGTCTCGTCCCGGTCTGCGAACGGTCATGTCAACCCCTAATACTACGCCTGACAAGACGGGTCACAATGTGATGCGCGTCGCGAAGGGATGTGTCCAAGTTCGCGCCGAGTGCGCAAATGCGTGCTACACTCCACGTCCATGACTGAACCGCGTCTCACCGAATGGCTCGTCCGGCTGCGGGAGGGAGAGGAAGGTGCCCTCGACCGGATCGTTCCCGTTGTGTATGAGGAACTCCGCGCACTCGCTCGTGCGCAGCTGCAGGGGGAGGACGTCGGTCACACACTCGGACCGACCGCATTGGTGCACGAGGCGTATGTGCGGCTTGCCGGACGACGAGAACTCCGGCCGACGGATCGGCAGCATTTTTTCGTGATCGCCGCAGGATGCATGCGCCGCGTGCTCGTGGACCACGCACGGACGCGCAAACGCCAGAAGCGCGGTGCTGGCGCGGTTCTGCTGCCGCTCGAGGAGGGGGGGCTGGTGTGGGAACACGAGGCGCCGGACGATCTCCTTCAGGTCGATGAAGCCCTCAGCCGGCTGGCGGAAGCGAGTCCCCGGGCCGCGTCGGTGGTGGAACGGCGATTCTTTGGCGGTCTGTCGCTCGACGAGACGGCGCGATCTCTCGGGGTCTCGCTCAAGACCGTGCAGCGTGACTGGCTGCTCGCTCGCGCCTGGCTGAAAAAAGAGCTGGATGAGGCGGCCGGCGAGACCAGCTGATCGCACGCCGGTCTCTCGGATGTCCTGAATGTCCAACTCCCGGGCTTTCTGTCGCCTTGTGCTGCAGGGAAGCCGCACTGGCCTCGCGGTATGGGGGCGACCGTCAACGGGAGATCGGGCATGCACCACCTGAACAGCTGGCACAGCAACATTCACCACCACCCTGAGCTGACCGCGCATCAACTGCTGTTGCCGCGTGGGGGGAACACGGTCGGTGCACCACCGCGCCAGACGCACGCAGCGTCCGTGCCCCGCAGCCCGGTGTCCAAGGGCACGGTGCCGCGCGAGCTCGACGGGTTGATCTCCGAGCAGGAGCGCATATTCCTCGCGCGTCAGCCGGAGGCGGCGCGGTGGCACGCGCGGGCGGCGCGCACCCTGGCTGGCGGCGTTGCCTCCAGCTGGCAGATCTCCCATCCGCAGCCCATCTGGGTTGACCGGGGCCAAGGGAGTCGGGTGTGGGACCTGGACGGCCACGAGTATGTGGATTTCCACGGTGGGTACGGTGTGGGTCTGGTGGGTCATGCGCACCCCGCCATCGTGCGCGCGGTCTCGGAGCGTGTGGCGCTGGGGACGCACTTTGCCCAACCGACGCCCGACGCCGCCGTCGTGTCAGAGGAGCTCGAGCGACGTTTCGGACTACCCCTGTGGCGGTTTGGCAACTCGGGTACAGAAGCGACGATGGACGCGATCCATCTTATGCGCTCGATCACCGGTCGCGACCGCATCATCAAGTTCGAGGGCGCGTATCACGGCCACCATGACTCGGTGCAGGTCTCGGTGCTGCCGGAGTCCGGCATCGGATCGGCACGACGGCCGTGCAGCGTGGCGGCCTCCAGAGGCATTCCTGCGGCCATGCTCGCACTCACGTTGGTCGCGCCATTCAATGATCTCGCGGCCGTGGAGCAGCTGTTCGCCGAATATCCCGGCGAGATCGCGGGCATCATCGTGGAGCCGGTGATGATGAACTGCGGGATCATTCACGCCCAGCCGGGTTTTTTGCAGGCCCTGAAGGCCACGGCGCGCCGCCATGGTGCGCTGTTGACCTTCGACGAGGTGAAGACTGGCCTGACCCTGCACGCTGGCGGTGCCACCAGCCTGCTTGGCGTGACGCCCGACCTGCTCTGTCTGGCGAAGGCGCTTGGCGGGGGGCTCCCGGTGGCGGCGCTTGGAGGCTCCCGCGAGGTAATGGAC
Organism: Gemmatimonadales bacterium; assembly: GCA_038259155.1. Classification (GTDB taxonomy): domain Bacteria; phylum Gemmatimonadota; class Gemmatimonadetes; order Gemmatimonadales; family Gemmatimonadaceae; genus JAABRT01. The sequence continues at coordinate 10,579 of JBBSPE010000125.1, read as the reverse complement.
GAAATCACGAGCGGTCGCTATGAGCAGGTCGGGACCTTCAACGGCAACCCGCTGTCCATGGCGGCGGCACGCGCCACGCTCTTGGACGTCCTCACCCCGGACGCCTATGCGCACATTGCGCGACTGCAAACACGGATGCGGAGCGGCGCCGAGCGGATCCTGTCGCGCCACGACGTCGAGGCGCGCGTGGTGGTGGGAGGCGCAAAGGGCAGCGTGTGCTATTCCGCGTCACCGCAGCGAAACTATCGCGACTTTCTCGCCATCGACGGCCGGCTGGCGCATTGCGCGTGGCTCTACCAGTTCAACGGCGGCGTGCTTCTGCCGCCGTGGTCGAAAGGGGAGCAGTGGCTCTTGTCCGTGCAGCACACGAACGAGGACATCGACCGGTTTCACGACACACTGGAGCGCTACGTGTCAGCACTCGCAGAACGGGTGCCGCCGAGCGAAACGGTACCGGATGCCGATATGCACGCAAGCTGAACGGACCGTGGTGGGCGCGGGCGCCGCTCGCACACAGGCCGCGAGCGGAGGCTGATCACGCGGCCTACTCCACCCGCCGCTCATGCCGCACCCAGTCCACCTCCATCGTCCACGCGTTCGTGGCCATGGTCCCGGGCTTGATCTTCGCGAAGTTCAGGATCGCGAAGAGCGGTTCCGGGAACTGGTCCCCCTCGCCGGCGCTGCGGTGAATCTCCTTGCCATCCAGGCGGAACACGAGGTCACGATCATCCCACTCCACGGCGTACTCGTGGTAGTCGGCGAGCGCGGCCTCCTGCACCTTCATGAGTTGCTGCCAATCGCCGCCGCCACAGGTGCCGTCGCTCTTGATCGCGCGCGCCGCGTAATGGTCGGGACCACCGTCGCTGTGGTGCTCGAAGATGTCGATCTCGCCTGAGCCGGTCATGGGCCAGCACACCGTCTCGTCGGCGTCCTGCACGGGCGGCTCGTTGTTGCGTGCGCCCAGAAGCCACCACGCGGGAAACATGCCCGGCTCGCCGCTGCCGGCCACACGTAGTCGCGCCGTCCATCGGCCCTTCACGAACTCCTGACGATTTTTGGTGATGATGCGACCCGCCACATACTGCGTGGGTGGATGTAGCGTACCGGATTTGTCGGGCACGTCGCACGCAATCGGCGACCCCAGGTCCACGACACGAATCTTGAGCGTGCCGTTGCTCACCTCGCGTGTGCCATGCAGGTTGTCGCGCACGTAGCACTGCTGCTCGTCGTTCACCCACACGCCCTGATCCTGCCAGTTGGTGTGGTCGAACCGATCGAAGTTGTCCTGGAAATCCACAGCCCAGCCGTCGGTGCTCGCGGTGGTCGTGGCCGCGCTGTCACGCGGAGTCGCGCTCGTGGCCACCGTCACACTATCGCTGGTCGCACCATTGGCCGCGTCTCGAGCGGCGCCGGAGCAGGCGGCCAAGGCAAACAACGCCACGCCGCAGCGAGGCACAGAACTCGAGAGAACACGCCTGATCATGAGTGATGGCTCCGACCGCTGAAGGCTGCTGCACAGGAGAGCGGTGCAGTAAAGTGCTGAACGTCACCGATCCTTTCAACTCATTTGGTGCCGACGTGCAGCCCGCAAGACTACGACTGCCGTCCGGGACAAGCTACCGCAATCGTACGCGTCAATCACAGGAGATCCACATGCAGGCACGCACACTGGGCTCGAGCGGACTCGCCGTTTCCGCGATCGGCTACGGCGCCATGGGACTCAACTTCGCCTACGGCGCACCAACGAACCACTCCGACGCCATCGCGCTCCTCCGTGCCGCCGTTGAACGCGGCGTCACCCTGTTTGACACAGCCCAGGTGTATGGCCCCTTCACCAATGAAAGCCTGGTGGGCGAAGCGCTCCAGCCCTTCCGCGACCAGGCGGTGATCGCCACCAAGTTCGGTTTCAACATTGATCCGGACACGGGCGCCAATCTCGGCGGCGTGAACAGCCACCCCGACGTGATCCGCCGCCACACCGAGGGCTCGCTCAAACGGCTGCGCGTGGACGCCATTGACCTGTACTACCAGCACCGCGTGGACCCCGACGTGCCCATGGAGGACGTGGCCGGCACCGTGAAGGAGCTGATCGCTGAGGGGAAGGTCAAGCACTTCGGGATGTCGGAGGCGGGGGTCGCGAACATCCGACGCGCACACGCGGTGCAGCCGGTCACGGCCTTGCAGAGCGAGTATTCGCTCTTCTGGCGCGAGCCGGAGGATGAGGTGCTGCCCGTGCTCGAGGAGCTGGGCATCGGCTTCGTCCCGTTCAGCCCGCTCGGCCGCGGATTTCTCACGGGCACCATGGACGCCGAAACGCCCATTTCGGACGACGACTTCCGCAGTGGGCTTCCCCGGTTTTCGCCGGAGAATCGCGCGGCCAATCAGGCCGTGGTCGATCTGGTGCGGCGTCTTGCCACTGAGCAGCAGGTGACGCCGGCGCAGGTGGCGCTGGCCTGGCTGCTGGCGCGCAAACCGTGGATCGTGCCCATTCCCGGCACCACCAAGCTGCACCGCCTCGAGGAGAATCTTGGTGCGGCGAACCTGAACCTCGGGGCACAGGACCTGCGTACGATCGACCACGCCCTTGCACAGGTCACGGTGCACGGGGAGCGCTACAGCCCCGCCGTGCAGGCGATGATTGATCGCTGACCTCCAGAATTCGGGACCATGTCCAACACCTCTGCGCTTCCTCGCCCGCTCGCGTACCACGCCTACGAAGCGCTGGCAGACGACTACGCGGCACATATCGACACCAAACCGCACAACGCGTACTACGAACGGCCGACCATGCTGCAGATGTGGCCCGCGATGGAAGGACGACGCGTGCTCGACGCCGGTTGTGGACCGGGAGTGTACGCTGAGTTGCTGATCGCGCGCGGCGCGTCGGTGATTGCTGTGGATTGCAGCGATCGCATGGTCGAGCTCGCTACGGCGCGACTTGGTTCCTCGGCCGACGTTCGCAATGTGGACCTGTCGCAACCGCTGGACATGTTCGCCGACGGCGCGTTTGATTTTGTGAATGCGCCGCTCTGTGTGGACTACATCGGGGATTGGCGCGCGCTGTTTCGCGAATTCCATCGCGTGCTGCAACCCGCCGGATTGCTGCAGTTCTCGTGCGGCCATCCGGCGTTTGACGCGGAGTACTACGCGACCGAGGTCTACTTTGGTGTGGAGCAAGTGACATGCACGTGGAAAGGATTCGGCAAGCCTGTGGAGATGCCCAGTTTCCGGCGGTCGCTGCAGGAGGTGTTCGCGCCGCTGCTCGCGGCCGGCTTCGTGGTCACGCAGGTGGTGGAACCGCAGCCCACGGAGGCGTTCCGCACGGCCTATCCGGTGCGGTACGCGTCGCTGATGCGTCGGCCCGCGTTTCTCTGCGTGCAGGCGCGGCGGGGGTAGGGGTGCTCGCGGCGCTGCGGTGGATCGGCGTGTGGGGGCGCGGTCTGCGGTCGCCGGTCGCAGGAGCGTCCACCGCGCTGACACTCGCCCTGCTGGCCGCCTGCAGTGGAGAGCAGGAGGCGGCCGTCAGCGGAGATGCTGCCGCACCGCCTTCCGTGTTGGCCGAGTGGGGTGCCGAGACCGGGCTCACGCTGGAGGCGCGCGTGGGCGTGCTGGACGGCTCGGCGGAGTACGAGCTCGGCCGGGTGATGCAGGTCGCGATTGGCAAGGACAAGGCGTTCATCATTGCCGACGACGGCGTGCCGGCGCTGCGCGTCTACGACTCGTCGGGCACGTTTGTGCGCGTGATCGGCCGTAACGGTGACGGTCCCGGTGAGTATCGGTCCATGGGTGGTGTGCGCACGCTGCCCGACGGACGCATCGTGCTGTGGGACAACCGGCGTCGTCTGCTCACGACGTATTCCGACACTGGTGCCGTGCTCGCCACCGCGAGTGTGCCGAGCGGACTGTTCTCGGCCGATCTGTTGCACCTGCAGCACGACGGGACGGCGTGGGTGCGCACGATGCTGATATCACTCACGCAGCCCAACCCGATGGTGCCGCGCACGGTGGAGCATGCGTGGATCCGGGTCGCGCCGGATGGAGCGATCATCGACTCGGTGCGCACGCCGCGGGCTCCTGTGGAGAAGCCGTCGTTCGTGCTCTGGGGTCCCGGCGGCTTCACCAAGCCGTTCAACCACGAGGTGCTGAGTACGGTGACCGTGTTCGGCGAGGTGCTGTCGGGCGACAACTCGGCGTATGTGCTCGAGCGAGGTACGCCGGGCGGTGAACGTCGGCGCATCGAGCGAGAGTACACGCCAGTGCCGCTGCGCAAAGGCGAGCGTGCCCAGTGGGAGGCCCGCGCCCGGAACCTCGAGGAGCAGCAGCGCAATCGACCGGCCCAGCCGAATGTCATTTCGCTCACTCCGCCCGGGGCCACCTACGAGATCCCGGCCATCAAGCCGGCGTTTCGCACGCTCTACAGCGACAGCGAGGGCCGAGCGTGGGTGCAGCGATACGTGGCGGCCGACTCTTTGGACGCGCCGGAGCGGCCCGCTGGTGACACGCGGCCCCGCAATTTCTGGCGCGAGAAGTCCACTTACGACGTGTTCGAGGTGGACGGCACGTTCCTGGGAACGGTCATTCTTCCGCCGAATACGCGCTTCGCGGATGCACGAGGTCGGGAATTGTGGGTAGTCGGCGCAGGTGAGGAGGGGGAGGATATGGTGGCGCGGTACCGGATTGGCGGAACGGCGCTGAGTGACGATGGCGTCGCGCGCCTGCCCACCGGGTCCTCACCCCCGTTGTGACACACCTTGGCCCTCACGGGTAATGCAAGATGATCGCGGGTATGGCGCCCTCTCTCCCGGGGCACCCGCCGCACTTCGCACGGACCCGTACGACCCGTTACGTCCACGCATGACCCCGTATGTCCTCAATTGAGCCGGAGCTCCTCGACCGGGTACGCGACCGCGACGCCGTCGCGTTTGCCCAGCTGGTGGATCGCATGCACCCGCGTGCGATGCGCTTTGCGCTGCACATGCTCAAACAGTCCGAGGACGCGGAGGATGCCGTGCAGGAGGCGTTTGTGCGCGTGCATCGGTACATCGGTGGCTTTGAGCCGGGAGCCGCGTTCGATCCGTGGTTCTTTCGTATTTTGGCCAACCGGTGCCGCACCATGCTCGAAAAGCGCAAGCGACACCACACCCTCATTCACTACGGAGATTTGCCCGAGGTTGCGTCCGATGTGCCGGATCCGCTCGCTGGTGATCAGTCGTTCCGGCGACACGTGGAACGCGTGCTCGACACGCTGCCGCCAGACCAGAAAGAGGCGTTTCTGCTGCGCCATGTAGAGGACCTCAGTTACGAGGAAATGGTGCCGGTCACCGGCGCCGGCCTCTCGGCGCTCCGCATGCGGGTGAAACGTGCCTGCGACGCGCTGCGCCGCGAACTGTCCGAGGTGTCCCATGCGTTCCGATGAGGAGTTGATGAACGAGTCGATGGACGAACACGATGACGTGCTGCAGCGTGCACGCGCCGCACTGGCGCCGCTGCCGCCGGCAAACCCGGCCGCGGTGGCGCGCATCCTGGCGGCCGTGCGGTCGGATGCAGGTGCGGACGTGCAACCGCTGCGCCTGCACCGTGAGACGAATCGTGAGTCGCATCGTGAGTCGCATCGTGAGACGCGCGGTGAGCCGCGTCGCTCAAACCGCTCGCCCCAACGGCGATGGTTCGCTGGCGCGGCAATACTCGCGGCTGCGGCCGTCGTCGCGGTGGTCCTGCGTGGTACGGATTCCACTGCGCCCAATGGGACGGACTCGCTCGCAGTGACCGCTCGCGGCGACGCGCCGACGGTTGTGGCTGTGGACACGAACCTGAGCGCTACCGGCGACGAGACGCCATATCCTGCCGTGCTCGTGCCCGCTACGGAGGATGCCTCCATGGAGGCGGTGCCGGTGTTCTTTGGTTTTGTGGGCTCGGCGCGCACCGTTGCGCTGGTGGGCGACTTCAATGGATGGGACGCGGACAGCATGCCGCTCACGCGTGTGGACGGCACCGACCGCTGGGTGACGAGCGCGCGCATCGTGCCGGGTCGGCATGTGTACGCCTTCGTGGTGGACGGCGCGCGGTGGGTGCGCGATCCCTCGGCGCCCCAAGCGCCGGATGACGACTTCGGCAAGCCGGGTTCGGTGCTCATGGTGACGCCGCAATGAGCGCCTACGCCGTCGGCTATGTCAGCGCCGCCTCCTTGTGCGTGGCCACCGTGCTGCTCGCCGTGGCGCTGTGCGTCTGGCCGCAATCGGCGAAGGCGCAGCAGCGTCCGCCCACGTCACCGTCGGCCGAGCCTGTCGAGCTGCGCGTGGACCTGAACGCCATCCCCGACCAGCGCGCGCGCGCCGTGCTATTGGCCACCATGCGCGATGCCGGCGCCCAGGGTGTGCCGGTGGAGCCGCTGTACGGCAAAATCCGCGAAGGCATGGCCAAGGGCTCGCCGGATGATCGCATTGCCGAGGCGGTGTCCCAGCTGGCGCAGCGCCTGATGTCAGCGCAAACAGCCCTCGCCCCGGCGCGTGCCAGTGACGAGATTGCCGCAGGCGCCGGCGCGTTGCGGCAGGGTGTGCCGGTGAGTGCACTGCGCGCGTTGCGTGCGGCACGTCCGGCACAATCACTCACCGTACCGCTTGGCGTTTTGACTGAGCTCGTGGCCTACGGTGTGCCCACCGCGCGCGCCACGAGCCAGGTACGGGATCTCGTGAGGCGCGGTGCAACGAATGCGCAGCTGGTTGAACTCAGCACGAACGTGCAGCGCGATGTGGCTGCCGGACAGCCCGGTGCCCGTGCGTTTGATTCACACGCGAAGCGCGCGCTGGCGCTGCTCGTGGCACCGCCGTCCACGTCCATCACGGCGCAGCCACCCGTTCGTCCGTTCTAGTCGTTCTGCCGGACGAGTCGCCGAGCCGCATGAAGCACGTCGCACCGCTCGTGGTCGCGTGGTCTTGACGCGCGTGCTGCTCGTAGCGCTGCTGCTCGCGTTGTGGCCCACGATCGTTCCCACGCAGCTGTCGCTGGGCGCCCAGACGTGCGCGATGCCGGGTCCCATCACGAGCATCCGGGCGCAACGCTCGCCCTCGCTCGGGCTCCTGCTCGAGGGAGGCGCCGTCTCGGTGCGTCAGCGCGACGGACTCTCAGATCGTGCGTCGGTGGCGTCCGCACAGGCGCAGGCACTCTGGGATCGCGGCAGCCTGACGGCGCAAGCGGTGCTGGTGGGCTCGCGCACCCGCAACAGAACGAACGCGGTGCTGGGCTCCACCTCGGCGGCCCTGCTGGGCGCGCGTGGCACCCTCGTCATGCCCCGTGTGCCGAGGGCGAACCTGGAGCTCGACGCGTCGGTGACGCTGTTCGGTCCTTTTGACAGCTCGCGCGGATCACAGCGCTCGCTCCATGCGCGACAGCATGTGCAGTTCAACGCGTTCGGCATATTCGCCGGCGTTGGCGCTGCGCGCGGGTCACGACAGTCGGTGCAGGCCCTACCCGAGGACGCCCTGTTGCGCGCCACCGCCGCCAGTGTGGATGCAGGCGCGTGGTGGTCGCGTCACGGCGTCACCGCTAGCCTGCTCGCGCAGCGTGGCACCAGTACCGATTGGCAGCTCCTCGAAGCGTCGGGATACACGCTGCAACAGCCAGCGGCCGCGTATCAGGTGCAGGACGTGCAGCTGCGCGTACAGGCGGAGCATTCGGCGTTTGGCGCCTTTGCCGGTGCGGCTTGGCGAGGCTCGATGGGCGGCACCGTGGGCAGTTCGCGCGTGACGCAGGTTGGAGCAAGCTGGCAGGTCACCAGCGGCTGGTCGCTGGAGGCGAGTACCGGCCGCTACCTCGCCGATGTGTTGCGTGGCACGCCGGAAGTCAGGCAGCATCTGGTGACGCTGCGGTGGCAGCACGCGCCATGGCGTGGGCGTGCGTCCACGTTCGGCGGCCGCACGGCGGATGTTGCTCGCGATGTGCCTGGACGCGTTGGGAACGTGTCGTTGGTTGGTGGTGCCACTGGCGATTCTACTGCCGATGCGGCTGCCGATGCGGCTGCCGATGCGGCTGCCGATGCGGCTGCAGATGCTGCTGAGATCACAGTACGTGCGGACTCACTCGGTGCGGTGCTGATCGTGCGCGTGTCGGCGGCCGGGGCCGAGCGTGCGGAGATTGCGGGGTCGTTCACGGGGTGGGCGTCGATCGCGCTGCAGCGGGACAGCTCACACGCCGTGGTGGTATTCGCGGCGGAGCTCCCCGTCGCGCGCGGTCCGCAGCATGTGGCCATTCGCTGCGACGGTGGCGCGTGGCGCGCACCGTGGGGAACGGCGCGCGTGGCGGACGAGTTTGGCGGCGAGAGTGGTCTGGTGATTGTACCGTAGCGAGCCGCTACGCGCGACAACGGCACGGACCGTATGATCCGTGCCGTTGTCGGTGCTGCTGCCCGAGGCGCAGATTCGCCGCGGATCAGTTGTCAGCCAGCGCGATGCTCTCGAGTGGCGCGCCACCGCCTGTCTTCTGCACAGCGAACAGCGTCTGGATCTTGCCGACGGCCAGCTGCACGTTGCTGATGGTGAGCAATGGTGTCTTCGTGCCGGCTTCCGTGAAGATCACGACATAGGTGCCGGCGTCGCGCTCGAAGTAGTCGCTGGCCGCCTTGGCCGCGAGCGCCGCCTTCACCGGCGTTGCGGTGGCCAGTTCATCGGCATTGGCGAGGATGTAGACGTCCATGGCCGCCGTTGCGTTTGCGGCGTGCACGGCGCGCAGCTTCACCTTGCCGGCGGCCGGCGCGGTGTTGTTGTCGGTGAGCACGAAGGACTGAGCCGCGGCTTCGGTACCCACGCTCACCACGGAGTAGTCCACGCCTGTCGCAACCGTTGCCGCGGCGGTGGCCAAGTCGGTCGCGAGCCCGGACTTGCGGAAGCGCACGGTCGGGGTGCCCGCGCTCGTGGTGCGATAGCCGTCCGTCGTCTTGTAGGCGAGTCCGGTTTTGTACGTGGCGGTGTTGATGAGCACGTCCAGCGACGGGAGATCGCTCAGCGCGTTGACGGCGCGGATCCGGCCCGCGTTGTTGGGGGCAACAGGATCATCACTGCAGGCGGTCAGTATGCCGACGGTGGCAATGGCCAGCAGTGCACGCGAGACGGTACGGGACAGACGGGTCATGGAAAACACTCCGCGAGTTGAGGTCAGCGACGATGAGTGATTCATCGTCATCTGGCTCGCATTACTCCTCGCGCTACGAACCCGTCACATGACGTCGTGCCTTACTCGATTGCCAGCCACGGAGGTCGACAGAACGCAACGGGTGCTACGGCGCACGCGACAGCAGCTCGGCCATGTACTGTTTGCGCCACCGTGTCGCAAGCGTGGCCGGTGTCTCACCGGTGCGCGTTGTGCGTGTCTGATCAGCGCCCGCATCCAGCAGCAGCTGCACCAGCGCGAGACTGCCGCGATCGGGAGACTCGGCCGCAAAATGCAGTGCGGCGTACCCATCGCGGTCCAGTCGGTCAACCGTTGCCCCGTGCTGCAGCAACACGCGCACGGCATCTGTGCGTCCATCCATGGCCGCAATCATGAGCGGCGTTTCGCCGCGTTCGTCCACGCCGTCGGGTGTCGCGCCGTGACGCAGCAGCCAATCTGCGCTCGCACCATCGCCGTGGAACACCACGTTGAGCAGCGGCGTAACTTCGGCCTTGACGGGACCATCAATTTGTGCACCGCGCCGCAGCAGCTCGGCCGCGAGCAACGTATCACCGCGCGCCATGGTACGACCGAGCGCGGCGAGCCCGGGATGGTTGGACCGTGCGGCGGCCTGGTCCACGGACGCGCCCGCCTCGAGCAGCAGGCGGGCGGACGGCGACGCCCCGTCGGTGGCGGCCGCGAGCAGCAGTGCCGAGTGGCCCGAGCGTGTCACTGCATTCGGATCAGCGCCCGCGGAAAGCAGGAGTCGCACTTTGGCGGAGTCATGCGCCGCGCACATCAGTGCGGTTGTACCGGCGGCGGAGCGTTCGTTGACGTTCACGCCGGTGCGCAGCATTGCCGACAGTTCGTCCGCCGAACCCGTGAGTGCTACGTGCATGAGCGGCGTGAGTCCGGACGCGGCAAGGGTGTCGGCACGCACCGCAAAACTCGGCGAGACGGGTCCCATGAGTGCGACGGACACCTCGTCGCGCTGCGCCAGACTCAGCGCCATGGTCGCCCATGCAGCCCCGGCGTATGAAATGAACTGGTCTCGACCGTGCGGGTAGCCGCTCTCGAAGTACGGCAGTCCTTCACCGGCCGTGCGGCGGGTCCGCACGTGCCAACTACCGTCGGCCAGTTGCGTCTCCTGCAGAAACTGGAACCCACGACGCAACGCGGGGTCGCTCGGCGACACGCGTCCCGCCTGCAGCAGCGCCACGAGTACCTGTCCGGTCGCGTACGCGTCCGATTCCCGAGTCGGCACCTGCGACCAACCGCCGTCGGCGCGTTGCGTTTCGCGCAGCGCCTGCACGTAGGGTTCGAGCGCGTCTGCTTGCCCGGACCACGCCAGGCCGAGCAACTGCATCACTTGATCTTCCGTGTCGTCAGGCGTGGCCTGTTGCAACCAAGCGCGTGCGCGGGCGACGCGCTGTGCCAT
>JBBSPE010000124.1:0-13404 GCA_038259155.1 Gemmatimonadales bacterium | reverse complement strand
GTGCGCGACAACATTGCCTACGCGCGTCCGGATGCCACGGCCGAGGCGGTGGAAGCGGCGGCGCGCGCGGCGCATGCATGGGAGTTCATTGAACGGTTGCCGGACGGTCTCGACACGCTGGTGGGCGAGCGCGGGGTGAAGCTGTCAGGCGGTCAGCGACAGCGCATCGCGATTGCGCGTGTGTTTCTCAAGAATCCGGCGGTGGTGATTCTCGACGAGGCGACCTCGAGTCTGGATTCGGAGAGTGAGCAGTTCGTGGAGGCCGCGCTCACGGAGCTGCTGCACCAGCGCACCACGCTCATCATCGCGCATCGTCTGAGCACTGTGCGTCGGGCCGATCGTGTGGTGGTGATGGATCGGGGGCGCGTGGTGGAGTCGGGCTCGCACGAGTCGCTACTCGCGCTGGGAGGCCTGTACTTCGCCTTGTACAACCGGCAGTTCGGCGAGGCGGCGCTCAGCGGTTGAGACGTGTGGCGTGTTGACTTTGCCCGTTTACTGCTCCCGTTTACTGCTCGCGCAGCGTCACGGTCACGCGCGTGTCCACGCCGACATCCACGAGCACCGACAGCGCCACGCGACCGAGACGTTCGTGCCACGCGACCAGCACGTACGTGCCGGCGGGCACCGCCGGAAATGCAAATCGACCACTTTCGTCGGTTACCGCCACATACGGGTGCGGCGCGACCGCGATCCAGCCACGGATCCACGGATGTCGGTCGTCGCGCACCTCCACGAGCCCCGGTGACGCGAGCACCTCCGTATTGGGTACCACCGAAACCGAGGCGGCGAGCTGCATGATCGCGCGCGGCGTTTCACCCGTGGCGTACCGCGCGGAGTCCGAACCGGTGGACGCGCTGGCGGACAGGAAGCGCAGCCGCGCGTCCATGTCATCGTCGCTCCGCACCATGAGGGTCGCCCCTGCGGGTGCGCGCTGCACGCGCGGTGACAGCGCGCAGTCGCTCAGCGTGAGCGCGACGCGCAGGGAGGCGCGCTCGGCGGCGCCGTGCGTCACGCCCGTGAGCCACACGACGACGTCGCCCACGCCGTCCGCCGATCCCTGCACCGGCGCATCGAGCTGCGGACGACACGCGGTGAGATCGTGTGTGGGCCGCGTGAGCGTGTCATCAGGCACCTCGCCGTCGTAGCGCACGGTGCCCGATATCCGTCCACCAGGCGAGGGCGCGGAGTCCACGCGATAGCCGTCGGGCCCGGCGGCCGTCGCCAGCGTCTCTGCGAGTGACTCCACGGGGAGCGCGGCCGCCGGGTCGGCACGCTCAGCCTCTGGCTCTCCGCCGCATGCGCCAATGCTCGCGAGAAAACTCAGCGCGCAGAGCGCGCCCCAGCGCGCGGCCCCCCGCACTACAGCACGATGAGGTCGTGCTGAATCTCCCCGGGGGTGACCAGCAATCCATCGTCGGTGACGAGCGCGTTGACCTCGGTGCGCATGCCGAGTTCGCCGGGCAGATAGATGCCCGGTTCAATGGAGAAGCCCACGCCGGGCACCAGGAGCCGTTCGTCGCGCGATTCGAGGTTGTCGATCTGCGGGCCGGAGCCGTGCAGTTCGCGCGAATCGATGGAGTGTCCCGTGCGATGCGTGAAGTAAGGGCCGAACCCGCGCACCTCGATCACGGCGCGTGCGGCGTCATCGACTTCGGCGCCTCGCACGGGTTCGTGCCGAGCCAGGCGGTCATGCAGCAGGGCGAGCGAGGCGTCGCGCGCGTCGCGAATGGCCTCCCAGATTGAGGTCACCCGCGCGGACGGCGCACCAATGCTGGTCATCCAGGTCTGGTCGGCGTACACGCCATCTGTTTCGCGCGCCCAGAGGTCAATGAGCAGCGTATCGCCCTCGCGAATGAGCCGCGGTGTGCTCGCGCTGGGTTCGTAGTGCGGATTGGCGGCGCTCTCCGAGGCGGCGACGTCGGGGCCGTGATCGGTGTGCAGACCCGCGCGCGCGAACGCGTCGAGAATGAACTGCTGGAGTTCGTGTTCCGCGGCCGGATTGTGTGTGCGCGCGCGGTCGCCCGCGATTTGGAAGGCCTCGTGGGCGATGCGCCGAATGTGTTCGGCGGCTCGCTCGTGGGAGGCGCGGTTGGCAGGGCTCCAGGTGGCGTACACGGCACTCACGAGCTCGCCGGAACTCACGACCGTGGCACCGGTGGCACGCACCATGTCCAGCACGCCGGCGGGCACGCGGTCGAGATACGGGATGGCGTCGCCGGCCGAATACTCCATGGCGATCCGCTTGTTGGCGACGAGCGTGGCGAGCTCGCGTTCGAGCGCCTGCCATCCGCTGTACACCACGAGGGGCCACTCGGCAGGCCAGTGCGCCCACGGGCCCGGTTCAATGGCGTGCTGGATGCCAACGGGCCGTCCGTTGCGTGGAATAAACGCGAAGACGCGTCTGGAGAGCAGTCCCGAAAACCCGAGCAAACCGGCGGCGATCGCGTTGGTGCCGCGAAAATCATACAGCAGCCACCCGTCGAGATCGAGCGCAGCGAGCCGCGCCTGTAGACCGGGAAGCATCGCGGGATTCAGCATGTTGTCACCATGAACTGGAATGAACGCGCAAGTTGAAGATCGGTCAGCGGCGCCAGTCCGTGCGCCACTGGCAGGTATGATCGCCGCGAGCACGGCATGCCACCGTCTGCACCGCGTGCTCCACGCCGGTGAGCCCGAGCAGCAGCTCGCGGAGCGCGGCCTCGTAGAAGAGGCATCCCCCACCGTTTGGCGCCGCGTCGGCGGTCACGGCCGACGGTACCTCTAGGAGCAGTGTACTGCCCTGACGCTCGAGTGTGCCACCAAGCTGGCGACGCGCGAAGGCGCGCAGGTGACGGAGCGCCAGCGGTCGCCCCACAGCGCCGGGCAGCGATCGCGTGGCGCGACGCGTGGCAGACGAGAGCGCATCGAGGGCCGCCCGCGCCACGCGCCGTCCGGATTCCCGGAAGACGAGATCTGCGTCGGGGCGACGACCAACGAGTCGGGCCAGGGCGAGCCCCTCGTCGAACGAGACCGGCTGCTGCCGACGCTTGGCCTCGGCGTAGCGCTTGATCTGCATGTAGACCGTGTCGCTCAGCCCGAACCGTTTGTTGCGCAGCTCATGCACCAACTCGGTTTCGAGATCGATGGACGGCAGGTCGAGGGCACGCACCGCTTCGAGCAGCGCGAGTGGCACCGAGGCATCGAGGGCCGGTCCACTGAGTGCCAGGAGTGTGACTCCCGGGAGAGGTGCCAGGCGTGGGACTGATTCAGGCAGCGTGTGCGTCACCTCACCAAACTAGCAAGACGCGCGAGGTGGGGACAGGCGCCGCGATGACCGGCACTCAGCGCGGCGACGTTGAATTGGCGGGAACTGAGAGACGACGGGTCCGTTGACTATCATATAGGTTGCAGTTCATCGCTGTGACATGGGTCGGGTCCCTCGCCGTCGCGTCGGATTCCGGGCGCCAATTGCCCCCGAAAGAGATCGCCATGCCATTGTCTTCGTCGCCACGTTCGAAAACCGGTGCGCCCGTCGCGCCGTCCGCTCAGTGCCAGCAGGTGCGCGACGCCTTGGACGCGCTGGTCGATGGTGAGGTGGATGCTGAGATGGCAGGGCGGCTCACAACCCACCTGCTCAACTGCGCGGACTGTGGTCAACTGAAGCGCGGCCTGCAACAGCTGCTTGCGACCGTCGAGCGATCGCAGATCCCGGTGCTGGCGTCCCGTCGGCTGCGGTTGCGCGTGGCGCAGCTCTTTCACGCGGACGCGCAAGCAAACGTGCGCACGTCGTCGCCGGCGTCCACGGTCACCACCGATCCCACCGACTGAACGCATTGGTCGCGCTCGGCATCGCGCTCGCCGTGGCGGTGCTCGCCCTTCGCCTGCGGGCACTGACTGCACCGGGCGCCTTGGCGGCGTGGTGCGTGGGGTCCCTCGCGTTGCTCGCAGGCCCGGCATGGGGCGTTTATCTCATCCTCTGGTTTGCTGGCGCCAGTGCGCTCTCGCGGATTGGTCGGCGCATCAAGGAGCAGCGCGTGGCCCGCATGGTGCAAAAGGACGGCGCGCGCGGCGCGCTGCAGGTCCTCGCGAACGGACTGGTATTCTCGGCGTGCGCCGCGTTCGCGCTGGCGTTTCGGTTCAGGTCGGACGCCGTCTTCCCGAGCATCTTCGCCGCGGAGTCGGTGGTGGGATCCCCATCTCTTGCAGCACTCGCAGCCGTCGCAGGCGCTGCCGCACTCGCGGCCGCAGGCGCCGACACCTGGGCCACCGAAATCGGTACCTTGCGACGCGCGGACGCGTGGTCGGTGCAACATCGCAGGCGCGTGCCAGCCGGCACGTCCGGCGCGGTCACCATCGCGGGCAGCCTCGCGCTGGTGGCCGGCGCGTGCGCGAATGCGCTGGTTGCCGCAGCCGTCGGGCTGGTGCCGGTTCGACTGGCGTGGATTGTCGCGCTGTGCGGCGTGGCGGGCGCGGTCGCCGACACGCTGCTCGGCGCCTGGTGGCAGGAACGTCGTCTGTGCGACCAGTGCGACGAGCGTACGGAGCAGCAGGTGCACGTGTGCGGCGCGCGCACCCGCGTGGCCGGCGGGATTGCCGGATTCCAGAACGACGCGGTCAATCTGGCGGCGACGCTCGTGGGCGCCGTGCTGGCGGTGCTCATCGCCGTCACGGCCGGGGGTTCGCGATGGGGGTAGCAGAGGTTGCCCACGCTCCTCCCGCGGGCGAGATTCCGTGTTCACACCGCACCGGCTTGCCGCGTGCATTCACCAAATCGCTCCCCTGATGTCCACTCGCGACTCCACCCAGGTGCTCATCGTTGGCGGCGGCCCAGCCGGGTCGTCCACCGCGGTATTCCTGGCGGCGCAGGGGCTCGACGTCACGCTGGTGGACAAGGCGCACTTTCCGCGGCCCAAGCCCTGTGCTGAATACCTGAGTCCCGAGGCGTCACGCGTGCTCGACGCCATGGGTGCGCTGCAGGCGGTGGAGTCGGCCGGCGCGGCGCAACTCACGGGCATGGTGGTGCGCGCGCCCAACGGCTATGAAATCGAGGGCGCGTTTGCGGCCGACCACGGGTTTCGCGGTTTCCGGGACCGCGGCCTTGCCCTGCGCCGCGAGGTGCTCGATGCGCTGTTGCTCGAGCGTGCGCGGGCCAGTGGCGTTCGCGTAATTGAGGGCGCGCGCTTGGCACAGTTCAGCACGGCTGCCGGCGGCGGTCATGACGTGGAAATCATGGAGGACAACGCGCGCCGGACCATTCGCACCGCGCTGCTCATCGGAGCGGACGGCCTGCGATCGAGCGTCGCGCGTCAGTTGGGTGTGGCACATCGCCGTCGCTGGCCGCGGCGCCTCGCGTTGGTGGCGCACTGGCGTGGTGTGGCCGACATGGGCACTCGCGGCGAGATGCACGTGCAGCGCGACGGCTATCTCGGCCTCGCCGATGTGGGCGGAGGGATGACCAACGTTGCGCTTGTGGTGCCCGCCGCGCTCGCGCGAGACGCGGCGGGCGATGCCGAGGGCTACGTGCTCCGCTGGCTCGCCCGGTATCCGCACATTCAGGCGCGCTTTGAACAGGCGACGCGCGTGTCTCCGGTGCGTGCGACGGGCCCGTTCGGCTCACACGCGCGCCGTGCGTACGGGGCCGACGCTGCGCTGGTGGGAGACGCTGCCGATTTCTTTGACCCATTTACGGGCGAGGGCATCTACGCAGCCCTCCGAGGTGGCGAGTTGCTCGCCCCGTTCGCGGCGGACGCGGCACGCGCTCCCGGTTCATCGCGTGCACTCGACGCCCTGCAGGCCTACGAGCGCGCGCGGCGCGACCTGTTCCGCGGCAAGTGGCGCGTCGAGAAACTGATCGGGCTCGGAGTCACCTTCCCCACCCTCATGAACGGCGCGGCGCGCCTGCTCTCGCGGCGCCGCGAGATGTCTGACCTGCTCATCGGCGTGACCGGTGACTTCGTTCCCGCTGGTGCGATGCTGCGCCCGGGCGTGCTGTGGCGCATGCTCGTACCTCCCCCGCGCCCATGACAACTTCTGCTCCCGCAATGATCGACGCTGCTCTCTTCCGCAACATGCTCAGCCGCTTTGCCACCGGCGTCACCGTGATCACCTCGCGCGATGCGCACGGCGAGGACTACGGCATGACCGTGAGTGCCTTCAGCTCACTCAGCCTGGAGCCGCCGCTCGTGCTCGTGTGCATCGACCACGGCGCCACGTGGCACGCCGTGCTCCCACAGGCCACGGCGTTCAACGTGCACATCCTCGGCGTGGAGCAGGAGGCCATCTCGCGCCGGTTTGCGAGTGAACGCGCCGATCGATTCGTGGATGTCTCACACACACGCGGCGGCAACGGGCTCATCCAGCTGTCGGGCGTGCTGGCCATGCTCGAGTGCCGCATCACCGCGCGCCATGCAGGCGGCGACCACACCATCGTGATTGGCGAAGTGGAGCGGGCGCAGGCGCAGGAGGGAGCGCCCCTGCTCTACCATCGCGGCGCCTACGCGCGCCTGACACCGTGAGCCGCTGCGCGTGCTGACGCCTGCCCGTCGGCGCGGCGTAGAGTTTCTCGACGATCCAAGCGTGGACTCGGCCATCGCGACGCGGTCGCTGCACGACGTGGCCCGGGCGAATCGTTGGTTCGGTGGCACGCGTGCCGTGGTGGCCGAACTCGCGCGCTTGCTGCCGCCGTCGCCTACGGCGTCGCCCCTCCTGCTGCTCGACGTGGGCACGGGCCTTGGTGACATTCCGGCGCACGCGCGGCGTATTGCGGCGCAGCGCGGCCAGACACTCACCACGCTCGGGCTCGAGCTGACGCACCACCTTGCCGCCGGCGCTCGGGCGCGCGCCGGACTGAGCCTCTGTGCCGACGCGCTTCGCCTGCCGTTCGGTGACCGCACCGTGGATTTCGTCACGTGCTCGCAGGTGCTGCACCACTTCGATGTGGCCGAGTCGGCCGCGTTGCTGCAGGAACTCACGCGCGTGGCGCGCCGCGGAGTGATCGTGAGCGATCTGCGGCGCAGCTGGCTGGCGGTGGGGCTGCTCTGGCTCGTGTCATTCCCGCTTGCGTTCCATCCGGTCAGTCGCCACGACGGCGTGGTGTCGATCCTGCGCGGCTTCACGACCGATGAACTCGCGCAAACGGTGCGCCGCGTGGTTGGCCGTGACGCGCACGTTCAGCGGCGCCTTGGCTGGCGCATCACTGCGTCGTGGTCAGGGGAGTAGATTCCCGCATGCCAACTCCGAATGTCGGCGGTGCCCGCGCGCCCTATGTGCTCGGCCCGATGCCCATGGCGCGTCGGCTCATCACGATTGACGAGCGGCTCGTGCGCGCACCCAGGGCTTCCATCTTCGAGATCGCGCGGCTCGTGGAACACTGGCCGGCGTACCTCCCGCACTATCGCTTCGTGCGCTTTCGCGAGCGGGCGAGCGACGGCGGTGGCCTCGTGGAGATGTCCGCCAACCGACCGTTCGGGCCCGTGGGTTGGCCCACGTGGTGGCTGTCAGAAATGTCCGTCGATCACGACACGCCACTCATCCGATTTCGACATGTGGGCGGCGTCACCACGCGCATGGACGTGGCGTGGGAGTTTCACACCGTCCCCGAGGGCACGCACGTGCGCATCGTGCACACGTGGGACGGCCCGCACTGGCCGGTGATCGGACCCTTCGCTGCCACGGCCGTCATCGGTCCCGTGTTCGTGCACGGTATTGCTTCGCGCACCCTCGCCGGCCTGGCCACGGCCGCCGAGCGCGACCAGCGCGCACACGTTGTTCCTCCTTCCATCTCCGGACCCGCATCGTGAGTCGTCCCCAGTATCGTGTGGCCGTCACCGGCATCGGCTGCGTCACCCCCATTGGGACGGGTGCGGATGCCCTCTGGAACGGACTGAAGGCTGAACGCAGCGCCGTCACGGCCATCGATCGTTTTGACGCGTCCATATTTCGGAGCCGCTGCAACGCGGCCGTGTCCGATTTCGACGCGACCGCGTATCTCGACGAACGCCGCGTGAAGCGATTGGACCGCTTCGGCGCCCTGAGCGTGGTGTCCGCCATGCTGGCGCTGCGCGATGCGTCGCTCGATCTGGACACGGTGGACCGGGACCGCATGGGCACCATGATGGGCACGGCACTCGGCGGCGTTGGTTACGCCGAGGAGCAGGCAGGTCGGTTCATGCAGGGGGGACTGCGTGCGGTGGATGCGACTCTCGCCCTCGCCGTGTTCGGCGGTGCCGCCAGCTGCAACATTGCGATCGAGCTCGGCATCACCGGACCCAACAGTACCAACGCCATGAGCTGCGCGTCGGGTACCATTGCCATTGGCGAGGCCTTTCGGAGAGTGCGCGACGGTGAAGTGGACGTGATGCTGGGCGGTGGTGCCGAGGCACCGCTGGCCACGCTGTGCTTTGGTGCGTTTGCGCTTATTCGCGCCATGAGTACACGCAACGATGAGCCAGCGCGGGCGTCGCGCCCGTTCGACGCCAACCGCGATGGGTTTGTGATGGGCGAGGGTGCGTCGGTGCTGGTACTCGAGCGCTGGGAGCACGCCGTGGCGCGCGGTGCACGCATCTATGCGGAAATCGCCGGCTATGGCACCACCAACGACGCGCACCACATGACCGCGCCACTGCCGGACGGCACCCAGGCGGCGCGCTGCATGCAGCTCGCGCTCACCGACGCCGACGTCACCACCACCGATGTGGAATACGTGAACGCACATGGCAGCGCCACGCCGCTCAACGACCCCACCGAAACGCTGGCGCTCAAGAAGGTGTTCGGCGATCACGCGTACCGCATGCCGATCTCCAGCACCAAAGGCTATTACGGTCACGCACTCGGCGCCTCAGGCGCGATTGAGGCGGCAATCAGCGTGCTTTCCATGCACCGCGGCTGGCTGCCGCCCACACTCAATCTCGAAACTCCCGATCCCGCGTGCGACCTGGACTACATCCCGCAGCACGGGCGCGACGCGAAGGCACGCGTCGTGTTGAGCAACTCCTTCGGGTTTGGCGGCATCAACGCGAGCTTGGTGTTCAAGCAGGCCTGACCGGCACCGGCAACCGTCACGTCACGCACCGACTCGGGGATCAGCGCGGATACTTGGCGTCGTAGCGCTTGATGCAGTCCTGGATGGTCTGCATGGCGGCCACGCTCTTGTCCCAGCCACCCATCTCCACCCGCTTGCCTTCGAGATCCTTGTACACGCTGAAGAAGTGCTGCACTTCCTTGAGGTAATGCTGCGGCAGATCGGCGATGTCGAAGTACTCCTGATGGTACGGATCTTCACTCGGCACGGCGAGAATCTTCTCGTCGGGCTCACCGCGATCGGTCATGTACAGCACGCCCACGGGCCGCACCGTGATGAGACAGCCGGGAAACGTGGGCTCATTGATGAGCACCAGCACGTCGAGCGGATCGCCGTCCTCGGCGAGCGTGCCCGGAATGAACCCGTAGTCGCCCGGATACTGCACCGCCGAGTAGAGCACGCGATCGAGCTTGAGCAGTCCGGTGATCTTGTCGAGTTCGTACTTGTTGCGGCTGCCCGACGGGATTTCGATGACGGCGGTGACCGATTCCGGCGGCTGCGGTCCGGGGGGAATATCGTGCCAGAGGTTGAACATGCGGTCGCGTGTCTGGAGAGAGTTCGGGAGGTTCAGCGCCGCTGGAGCACGGCCGCCGCTTCGAGCGCAAAGTACGTGATCACCATGTCGGCGCCAGCGCGCGTGATCGCCAGCAGCGATTCCATCATCGCGCGTTCGCCGTCAATCCAGCCGCGCTCCGCCGCCGCCCGAATCATCGCGAACTCGCCGCTCACCTGATAGGCGCACAGTGGCACACCCGTGTCACGTTTCACGGCCTGAATGATGTCCAGATACGCGCCAGCCGGCTTCACCATGAGAATGTCCGCGCCCTCGGCGACATCAAGCCGCACTTCGCGAATGGCTTCGGCGGCGTTGGCCGGGTCCATCTGGTAGCTGCGACGGTCGCCGAACGTGGGTGTGGACTCGGCCGCCTCGCGGAAGGGCCCATAGAACGCGCTCGCGTACTTGGCCGCATAGCTCATGATGGGCGTGTTGTGGAATCCCGCCGCGTCGAGTGCGTCGCGCATGTGCCCAATACGACCATCCATCATGTCGCTGGGCGCCACGATGTCGGCGCCAGCCTCCGCATGCGACAGCGCCTCGCGCGAGAGCAGCTCGAGCGTGGCGTCATTGTCCACGTCACCGTTCGCGGTGAGCGGTCCGCAGTGTCCGTGATCGGTGTATTCGCACAGGCACACGTCCGTGATAACCAACAGCTCAGGCAGCTCACGCTTGATGGCGCGCACCGCTTCCTGCACGGGCCCGTGCGCGTGCCAGCCGGACGAACCCGTGGCGTCCTTCTGGTCGGCGATGCCGAACAGCAGCACGCCACCAATGCCCGCGTCCATTGCCGCGCGCGCATCCTTGAGCATTTCGTCCACCGACGTCTGCGCGGTGCCCGGCATGGAACCAATGGGCGTGCGCAGGCCGGTGCCGCTCCGCACGAACAGCGGCAGGATGAACTGCGACGCGCGCAGATGTGTCTCACGTACCAACCGTCGCAGCGGATCGCTGCCGCGCAGTCGGCGTCCGCGCAGGCGTGGGAATGCACCGAGTGGCGCCGGAGTGGGAACCGCGGCTCCAGCGACCGACGTGGCCCCGTATTCGATCGTGCTCATGCGTGGCCTCCGCCCGTCGCGCGCAACTCCTCGAGAATTTCGGACGCTCCGGCCGCCAGCAACTCCTCGGCCAGCGCAATGCCGGCCTGCTCCGGCGCGCCAGGCGCCACCGCGCGCGAACCGCGCAACACCGTGCGACCGCCCACGTCGGCAATGCAGGCGTGCAAGATGAGAGTGTCACCCTGCTGCACAACGGCCGCACCGATGGGCACCTGACACCCGCCTTCGAGCGCCGCGAGCAACGCGCGCTCAGCGGTGATGGCGTGTCGCGTGGGGGCATGATCAAGCTGCTCGAGCAGCGCGCGCATGGGGAGGTCATTGGCGCGAGCCTGCACGGCAATCGCGCCCTGCCCCGGGGCGGACAACCACTCCGGCGGGTCGAGCAACGACACGATGCGCTCGCCAAGCCCCAAGCGGTTGAGCCCCGCCGCTGCGAGCAGCGCCGCATCCACCTGCCCCTCGTCGATCTTGCGGAGCCGCGTGCCCACGTTGCCGCGCAACTCCTGGATGTCCAGATCGGGACGCAACGCGAGCAGCTGCGCGCGACGTCGTAGGCTCGACGTGCCCACGCGCGCGCCCTGCGGCAGTTCCTGCAGCGACCGCACCGTGCTGCCGGCGCGCACCACCAGCGCATCACGCGGGTCTTCGCGCTCGAGCAGCGCCACCACGGCCAGTCCGTCCGGATCGGCGGTGGGCAGATCCTTGAGCGAGTGCACAGCGCAATCGGTGCGCTCGGCCCGAAGGTCCGTCTCGAGTTCAGCGGTGAACAGTCCCTTCTCACCAATGGCGGACAGCGGACGATCGAGAATGCGATCGCCGATGGTGGTGTACTCGGTGAGCACCGAGTCCACGCCGTGGGCGGCGAGCAGCGCGGAAACCTGATGCGCCTGCGCCATGGCGAGCGCGGACGAGCGAGTGCCTATGCGAACGACGTCTGGCATGCGGGCGGGAAAAGTGTGAGCGTCTCTCTGAAGTTATCCGCCGCGCGCGCGCCAGGCGACGATTGCGCGCACAAGCCCTTCGGAGGTGTACGGATTGGCCTCCACCACCACACGGAATCCCGCCTGCCGCGCGGCCTTGGACGTGACCGGCCCGATGCTCGCAATCGCCACCAACCCCGCCTGTTCGGGCGGCAGGGCATCCGCGAGCGCGTCCACCGCCGAAGGGGCGGCCACCGTCACCAGATCGAGCGTGCCGGCCGTGAGCGCGCGCGAGAGCATTCGCTGTCCCTCCGCGTCGGGCACGCTCTCGTAGCACGGCAGCACAGTGACCCGCGCGCCGAGTGCCCGCAGTCCATCGGGCAGCACGTCACGCGCGCCCGCCGCACACGGATAGAGCGCGTGTGAACCTGTCACATCAGTTCGACTCGCAAACGCGTCCACGAGCCCCTCGGCGCTGAACTGGGACGGTACGACATCTGCGCGCCAGCCATGCGCCGCTGCGGCCTGTGCGGTCACCTCGCCCACCACGGCCACGTACCGATCGGCGACGTGATCGGCGGTGCCCGTGCGCTCGACCGCGTCGGCCAGCACCGCCACGGCGTTCACACTGGTGAGCAGAATCCATCGCACATCGCCGAGCGAGCGGAGGGCCGCGTCCAGCGGCGCCGGGTCAAGGCGCTGGATGCGCGTGAGCGGCACCTCGTGCACCTCGGCGCCAGCGACCCGCAGGCGATCGGACAGCTGCTCCGCCTTGCCCGTGGCGCGCGTCACTGCCACGCGGACACCCTGCAGGTCGGCGCCCATCGTATCGCGCACAACGGCGCTCACTGGGACACCCGCGGCGGATCGGGGAACGTGCACATCGATCAAGGTTAGCCAAGAGTACAGTTGCCCGCGACGCGTCCGTCCCGCAGGTTCGACCGAGCAGCTCCTCTCACCCCGATCCTGACCATGAGCGATATCGACGTCCTTCTCCAGGAACACCGGAGTTTTCCGCCCAGCGCGGCCTTTCGCGCGGCGGCACACGACAACGACGACTCGCTGCACCAGCGCGCCGCCGCCGACCCCGAGGCGTTCTGGGCGGAAGAAGCCTCCGCGCTCCTGTGGGAGAAGCCGTGGGACACCACGCTCGAGTGGACGCCCCCGCACGCCAAGTGGTTTATGGGCGGCAAGCTCAACGCGTGCGTGAACTGCGTGGACCGTCACATTCACGGCCCGCGGCGCAACAAGGCGGCGCTCATCTGGGAGGGCGAACCCGGCGACCGGCGCACCTACACGTACTGGGACCTGTATCGCGAAGTGAATCTGGCCGCGAACATGCTCCGCAAGCTGGGTGTGCAAAAGGGTGACCGCGTTGCGATCTACCTGCCCATGATCCCCGAAGCCGTGATCGCCATGCTCGCCTGCGCGCGCATTGGCGCGGTGCACTCGGTGGTGTTTGGCGGCTTCGCGCCCGAATCACTGCGCGACCGCATCAACGACGCGGGCTGCAAGGTGCTCATCACCGCCGACGGCGGCTATCGTCGCGGCCAGATGGTCCCGCTCAAGCGCAACGCCGACAAGGCGGTGGCGGAGTGCCCCACCATCGAACACGTGCTCGTGGTGATGCGCCGGCGATCCGGTGTGGGCGACGAGACCTTCGCCGACATGCAGGACGGCCGCGATCACTGGTGGCACCGCCTCAAGCGCGAAGTCCCGAAGCTGTGCGCGCCGGAAATCATGGAGGCGGAAGATCCGCTGTTCATTCTGTATACGTCCGGCACCACCGGAAAACCGAAGGGCATCGTGCAC
>JBBSPE010000123.1:0-13449 GCA_038259155.1 Gemmatimonadales bacterium | reverse complement strand
CTCGAGGTCGTCGTCCGCCTCGTCCAACTCGTCGTCCGCGTCGTCTTCCGATTCCGCGCTCGCCGCGCCACGCGCCGTCCGACCCACCAATGCGGCACCGAGCGCCACGGCGCCCACGCGGAGCCCGCGGGCAGCCGCGGCGGCGGAAAGCGCTGTGTTCTCCACTTCCTCCTGTAGCACCTCCAGCAGCGCGTTGGCCTGGTCGACGCGCTCGCCGGCTGCGTCCGTCACCTCGCGCAGGCGTTCACTGATCTCGCCCGTCGCTTCCGCCAGTCGGTCGACCTCGCGGCGCACCGTCTTCACCACGTCGCGCGCGTCTTCGCTGGTGCGCGTGGCCTGGTACAGGAGAGGCTTGGCGTCCGCCGCGAGACGTTCGGCCGTGGCCTGCAGCGCCTGCACACTCTTGCGGAGCGCGAGCGCGGTCGCGGTCAGCGCAATCAGCGCCAGCAGCCCGACCACCAACACGGTGATCTGCAGCACACCACTGGCCACGTCGAACGCCGTGGTGCGAGCCGGCATGGTGAGTGTGACAATGGTGTCGCGCGCCACGGATGACTGGAGCAGCGACAGAACTTCGGGGACAAGGGGCATTGCGGGATCGTACCCGCGACCCGCGACAGGGTCAAGCAGGCGGTACTTTCCAGCTTGACGCTGCCCGCCACGCGTGGTGATCGTTCCGGTCCGGCGCCGCGCATCTGTCGTGGCGCGCCCTACACGCGAAATGTTGACACGTGGTGTGTCTGTCGTTCGCCTGCTCGCCTCCAGCCCACCGCGCATGTCGCCAGTTCGCTTCCTCGTTGAGGGCGGTCACCGTCTCAGCGGCACCATCCGTCCCACGGGCAACAAGAATGCAGCGCTTCCGATCGTGGCGGCGGCGCTGCTGACGGAGCATCCCGTGCGGCTCGAGAATGTGCCCCGCATTCGCGACATCGAGACGCTCGTCTCGCTCATGCGCAGCGTGGGGGCCGTCTGCGACTGGACTGGTCCCGACGTGCTCGAGATCCATGCCAAACAGGTGCACGCGGCGCGGCTCGACCCGGAATTGAGCGTTCGGATCCGCGCGTCCATTCTCCTGGCAGCGCCGCTGTTGGCGCGCTGCGGAGAAGTCACGCTGTCACCGCCAGGCGGGGATGTGATCGGGCGCCGGCGGTTGGACACACATTTCCACGTGCTGCAGCAGTTGGGCGCCACGTACGAGTTGGGCGAGACGTTCACGTTTCGCGCGTCGCAACTCACCGGCGCCGACGTCTTTCTTGACGAACCGAGCGTGACCGCTACGGAGAACGCGCTGATGGCAGCGGTGGCCGCGTCCGGCGTCACGATCCTGCGGAACGCGGCGAGCGAGCCGCACGTGCAGGATCTCGCGCATTTTCTCGTGGCACTCGGCGCGACGATTGACGGGATCGGCACCAACACCATGACGGTGCAGGGTGGGGCCGTGCTCGGCAGCGCGACGCACCGCATCGGCCCGGATCACATTGAAGTGGGCTCCTTCATCGGTCTCGCCGCCGTGACGCGGTCCGCACTCACGATCGAGGCGGCGGGCACGCGCCATCTGCGCTCCACACTCATGGGATTTGAGCGCCTCGGCGTGCGGTGTCGCATTGAGGGGGACAATCTCATCATTCCGGCGGAACAGACCCTCCAGATCGAGCCCGATCTCGGAGGGCACGTGCCCAAGCTCGAGGACCAGCCGTGGCCCGCGTTCCCGGCCGACCTCATGTCGATCGCGATCGTGACCGCCACGCAGTGCGAGGGGCTGATCCTCATGCACGAAAAGATGTTTGAGTCCCGCATGTTCTTCGTGGACAAGCTGGTGGGCATGGGGGCGCGCATTGTGCTGTGTGACCCGCATCGTGCGCTCGTGGCGGGGCCGAGTCGTTTGCGGGCCCAGCGGATGGAATCACCGGACAACCGGGGCGGCATGGCCATGCTGTTGGCGGCCTGCTGCGCCGAGGGCACGAGCACGATCAACAGTGCCGGACAGATCGAGCGGGGGTACGAGCGCATTCACGAGCGGTTGGGCGCTCTGGGCGCGCGCATCGAGCGGGTGGAGCTGGGTGGCGACTGACCCCGGGCTGGTCGCGTCCTCGCTGTCGGTGGAGCCGCTCGCGGCGCTCGGTCTGGTGGCCTTCACGACCACGCGCGTGGCGGGCAGCTTTGGTCTGCAGTCCGAGGAACCGGTGCGCGTGGTCATGGAGCGTTGGTCGGGGCTGCTCGCGGCGTGCCGGACGCTGGGGGCGCCGGCGCTGGCGTCGGCGGGGCAGGTGCATGGTGCTGCGCTGGCCCGTCATGCGGGTACGTGGCGCGGTTGGTTGCGTGAGAAAGACCGGGACGGGCATGTGACTACGCGTGCCGGACTCGCGCTGGCGGTCACGGTGGCCGACTGTACGCCGGTGTTCCTCGCGCACCCCGGTGGGGCGATGGCGCTGCTGCACGCCGGTTGGCGCGGGACCGCGGCTGGCATCTTGGAGCGCGGGGTTGAGGCGCTGGCCGACGAAGGAGCGCCGGCGGACGAACTCGTCGTGCACTTGGGGCCGGCGATTTGCGGTCCCTGCTACGAGGTGGGTCCGGAGGTCGTCACGGCGGTCACGGGGGCACCGGCCTCTGGAAAGCAGCTCTTCGACGTGCGGGCGGTACTGGCGGATCGCGCGCGGCGCGTCGGGGTACACCAAGTGTCCATCAGTGCCTGGTGTACGCGCTGCCACGCGGATCGGCTCTTCAGTCATCGCGGTGGTGATGCGGGCCGGCAGTTGGCGGTACTGGCGCGGCCGGAGCCGTCGTTTGCAGGTGCTCCAAATGCTGATATGACTTGACCGTCCGCGTTCCAGTTCGTACGTTACCTGACTACGCCCGGTCGCTCACCATGAGCGCGCCGGGCGTTATGAAGTGTGGGGATGGCCCCCACACTTTTTTGTTCTCTGGAGTTTCTCGTGGCCGGGCACGCAGGCGATCCGCTGCAACCATTGATAGCCGAGGTTCTCGAGGCGCTGGAGTTCGACTTGGTCGAGCTGCGGCGCGGCGGGTCCCGGGCGCGGCAGGTCCTCGAAATCCGCGTGGAACGGCGGGACGGCGTGAAGGTCACGTTGGACGATTGTACGCAGGTCAGTCGGGCGCTGGAGGCCCGGTTCGATGCCTTGGAGTCCATGCCGCCGCACTACGTGCTGGAGGTATCGTCTCCCGGGGCGGACCGTCCGCTGCGGACGGCTGCTGAATGGCGACGTTTCGTTGGGCGCCGCGCCACGGTCACCTGTGGCGCGCTGCCCGGGGGACGACAGGAAGTCGAAATCCTCGCAGTTGAGGGTGAGGACGGCGCGGCAGGCGCGGTCGTGCGCGATGAGAAGGGAGTGGAGTACGCGTTTCCACTTGCCTCGGTCACGCAGGCGCGACTCGCGTTCCACTGGAAACGATAAGGGGTGTCACGGATGGTCGGGTCCGCCGAGATTCTCGCTGCGATTCGCGAGTTGTCCAACTCGAAGCAGCTCGATCGCACTGAACTGCACGAGCTCCTCGAGGACGGCATTCATGCCGCTCTCGCGAAGAAGCACGGCGCTACAGTTCAGGCTGAGATCGAAATTGACGAGGACAAGGGAGCCATCAAGATCGTGCTCCTCCGAACCGTCGTGGCCGAGGTTACCGATCCGGCCCGCGAGGTGCTGCTCGAGGAAGCGCGGTTCGAAGATCCCGACTTCCAGCTTGGCGACGTCATGGAGCTGCCGGTCGACTTCAATGAGTTCGGTCGCACCGCCGTGCAGGCCGCCAAGCAGCGCATCCTCCAGCGGGTGCGCGAGGGCGAGCGCAATCGCATCAAGGATGAGTTCAGCGAGCGGGTGGGCGACCTGCTCTCGGGCGAGGTGCAGCAGATCGAGCGGGGCAAGCTCGTGATCATGCTGAACAAGTTCCGGGAGGCCGAGGCCATCATCCCGTATCGCGAGCAGAACCACCGCGACCGGGCACACCAGGGCGAGACCATCCGCGCGGTGCTCAAGCGCGTCGAGGATACGCCCAAGGGGCCGCGCCTGATCCTGAGCCGCAGTGACGCAATGTTCGTTACGGCGTTGTTCAAGCTTGAGGTGCCGGAAATTCAGCAGGGGATCGTGGAGATCAAGGCGGCGGCTCGCGAAGTTGGCAGCCGCACCAAGATCGCCGTGATGTCGCGTGACGCGGCGGTCGATCCGGTCGGCGCGTGCGTTGGGCTCAAGGGTGCGCGTGTGCAGGCCGTCGTCAACGAGCTGGGCGGCGAGCGCATTGACATCGTGCCGTGGTCCGATGAGCCGGAGCGGTTCGCGAAGCTTGCGCTGGCGCCGGCCCGTGTGGCGCGCGTGTTCAGCGATCCGCTTACCCGCACCATTCAGGCCGTGGTCGACGAAGACCAGCTCTCGCTGGCGATCGGGCGCAGCGGTCAAAATGTCCGCCTCGCCTCTGAACTCACGGGTTGGAAGATCGACCTGTACTCGAGCCGGGAGTGGTTGGAGAAGGGCGGCGACATGCCGCTGTTCGCGCCGCTGCCGGAGGAAGAGGAGGGGGAGGAAGATGTGCCGTTGAGTGAGATCGCTGGGTTGCCGTTGGCAACGGTAGCGGTGCTGGAGGCGGCGGGCTACCGTACGCTCAATGATATTCTCGACCTCGAGCGGGAAGATTTCCTGCGCCTCCCCGGGATTGCGGCGGCGGAAGCGGATCGGATCATGGGAATTATCGAAGAGCTCACCACCGAGGACGATGCAGCGGACGCATCGCCGGCGGCCGACGCGGCGACGTCCACCGAGTGATCATCGAGAACGTGGTGCCGCCCTCGGGCTTGCCCGAGGCCACCCGTCGGAAGGTGTTGGGGCTCGTGGGATTGGGCCTTCGCGGTCGGCTGGCGGTTGTCGGCGCCGAGAAGGTGCGCGAGCAGGCACGAAAGGGAGCGCTGAGACTGGCATTGGTGGCGCAGGACGCGTCGCATCACACCCGTGACAAGGTGTTGCCGATCCTGCGCGCCAAACGAGTACACATTATTGAGTGGCCGAGTGCGGCCGAGCTGGGCGCCGTCGCGGGGCGTGAGTCCACGGCCGCGGTCGGTATTGTTGATCAGGCGCTGGCGCGCGGTATCCGCGACGCTGTCGATCCGTCCCCGAATCCGGGGTCGGCCGATGTTGGCGATGCGGCGCGACACGCGCAGAGGAGGAAGGGTTGAGCAAGCTTCGTGTGCATGACATGGCAGGTGAGTTCGGCATCACGGCCGATGAAGTCATCTCTCTGCTTCGACAGATGGACGTCCCGGTGCGCAGCCATATGTCGCTGCTGACGGACGACCAGGTCGCGCGTGCGCGCGTGCGCTGGGAGCGCGAGAAGCGTACCCGCGCCGAGCAGGCGAATCCGGTGCCGGAGGCCAAGCCGCGTCGCCGTCGCAGCAAGGCGGCCGTTGCCGCCGAAGCCGAGGCAACGCCTGCCGCCGCGGTCGAGGCGGAGGCGGCACCGGCGGTGCGTCGCCGTCGTCGCGTTGACGTGGAAGCCGCCCAGCGCGAGGCCGATGCCGAGGCGCAGGTTGTCGAGGCGGCAGCCGCCGAGGCCGCAGCCAAGGTCGAGGCCGAAGCCCAACGTGCCGCCGAAGTGGCCGCTGCCGAGCAGGCTGCGGCTGACAAGCTGGCCGCCGAGCGCGCGATACGTCGCGCCGAGCTGGAGCGGGCCGCTGCCGAAGCGGCTGCGCAAGCCGCCGCCGAAGCGGCCGCCGCGGAGCAGGCCGCCGCGACGGTCACGCCGGTTGCTGAGTCGGCCACCGCTGAGCCGCCCACGACTGCCGCCAACGAATCGAAGAAGGCGACGGACGCCGTGACGACTACCGCTCAAGCCGCGGCCACTGCGCCCAGCGCCCCAACGCCGACGCCTGTCGCAGTGGAGCGCAAAGCGCCGGCGGCCGCGGGCAGCACGGACGCGCCAACGAGCGGCGCGGCGCCCAAGCCAGCTGCGTCGGCCGCTCCACGGGCAGCCGACCCCAACCGCCCGCGGCCTCGGCCCATCGTACCCGGTGCGCCGCGCAACCGCTCGTCGGCACCGTTTGGCGCTCGGCCCATCGCCAGCGCTGCCCCTGGTGGCGGCCTTGCCGGCGGAGCCCGTCGTGATGACCGCCGGCCCACCACCACCGCACCCACCGCGGGTGCCACCAGTGGACCGCCGCCGCGTCGCGGCAAGAAGGGCAAGCGCGGGGCCGTTGATCAGGAAGCCGTGTCGGCCAACATCACCAAGACGATGACGGCCATGCGCGGTCCCGCCAGCGGACGACGCGGGCGCGGTCGTTACGGCGACGCGCGCGAGGAACTCGAAGCGCAGCGCGCCGAGGCCGCCGAGCGCGAGAAGAAGACCGTGCGCGTGAACGAGTTCATCACCGTTTCCGAACTCGCGCAGATCCTGAGCGTCTCCGCAACCCAGATCGTGGGTTTCGCGTTCAAGACGCTCGGCCTCATGGTCACCATCAATCAGCGCCTCGACTTCGACCAGATCGAGCTCATTGCGAGCGAGTTCGGCTTCGAAGCGGTGCGCGAAGAAGAGTACGCCGCCGACCTCGGCGAACCCGAAGTGATCGACGATCCGGAGTCGCTGATCTCGCGGCCCGCCATCGTCCCCATCATGGGTCACGTTGACCACGGCAAGACGTCGCTGCTCGACTACATCCGCAAGGCGAACGTCGTGGCCGGTGAAGCGGGCGGTATCACGCAGCACATTGGTGCGTATCATGTCTCGCTCCCGGGCGGGAAGATGATCACGTTCCTCGACACACCCGGTCACGAGGCGTTCACGGCCATGCGTGCACGCGGTGCGCAGGTCACCGACATCGTGGTGCTCGTCGTGGCCGCCGATGATCAGGTCATGCCGCAGACCATCGAGGCCATTTCGCATGCCAAGAGTGCCGGCGTGCCGCTGATCGTGGCCATCAACAAGGTCGATCTGCCGCAGGCCAATCCGCTCAAGGTCAAGCAGGACCTGCTGCAGCACGAAGTCGTGCTCGAAGACTTCGGCGGCACGGTGCTCGCCACCGAGATCTCGGCCAAGCACGGTACCGGTGTTCCGGAACTGCTGGAGCAGGTGTTGCTGCAGGCGGAAATCCTCGATCTCAAGGCCAACCCCGATCGCAACGCGACCGGTACAGTGGTGGAAGCCCAGCTCGATCCGGGCAAGGGTTCCGTTGCCACCGTTCTCGTGCAGAACGGCACGTTGCGTGTCGGCGACGACTTCATCTGCGGCATGTTCTCCGGACGCGTGCGTGCGCTGCTCGACGAGCGTGGCAAAATCGTGAAGTCGGCGGGGCCGGCCATTCCGGTGCAGATTCTCGGACTGCCCGGCGTGCCCATGGCGGGCGATCAGCTCATCGTGGTGGAGGATGCAGCGCAGGCGCGTGACATCGCGCAGCGTCGCGAGCGTCTCGATCGCGAAGCGCGCAGCCGTCGCACCTCGCGTGGCTCCGTGTCGCTCGAAGACTTCATGGCTCAGACAGCCGCCGGCGAGAAGCGCGAACTGCGGCTGCTCATCAAGGCCGACCAGGGTGGTCCGGCCGAGGCGCTGGCCGACTCGCTGGGGCAGCTGTCCACCACCGAGGTGGCGGTGGACATCGTGCACCGTGGCGTGGGCGCGATCACCGAGAGCGACATCCTGCTGGCCAAGGCGTCAGGCGCCATCATCATCGGCTTCCATGTACGCCCGGACAACAACGCCCGCACGGCAGCCGAACGCGAAGGTGTGGACATCAAGCTCTATCGCATCATCTACGAGGCCGTGGCCGATGTACGCGCCGCACTCGAAGGCATGCTGCGGCCGGAGTCGCGCGAAGTCATTGTGAGCGAGGTGGAGGTGCGCGAGGTGTTCAAGGTTGCGCGCGTCGGCACCATTGCCGGTTGCTACGTCCGCAGTGGCACGATCGTCCGCAACGCGCGCGTGCGCGTGATTCGCGACGGTGTGGAGCTGTACGACGGCGTCATCGGATCGCTGCGTCGCTTCAAGGATGACGCCAAGGAAGTCAAGGAAGGGTACGAATGCGGTATCGGCATCGAGAACTTCAACGACGTCAAGGTCGGCGACGTATTCGAGACCTACCGTACCGAAGAAGTGGCGCGTACGCTGGATGACGCGACGCGCTCGGCCTGAGGGCGACCGCAATGGCTGGCGGGGACCCACGACGGGCTGAACGAGTTGCCGAAGGCATTCGTACGGAGGTAGCGACGTTTCTGCGGGACGGGGCGAAGGATCCCCGTCTCGTCGGACTCGTCACGGTCACCGGCGTGGATGTCACGCGCGATCTGCGGCACGCGAAGGTGTATGTCAGCGTGATGGGTACTGACAAAGAGCGCGCCGCTACCTACGAGGGGCTGGCCTCCGTCGCGCATCATCTGCGCGGCAGCGTGGGGCGTGCGCTGCAGTTGCGTGTCGCGCCGGAGATCGAGTTCAAGGCCGACGACAGCATCGCGCATGCGGCCCGCATTGAAGCACTCCTCGCGCAGGTTCGGCAGGAGGCGCAGCCAAGCGCCGACGCTGTGGACGCGGATCGCTTGGACGCGGATCACGTGGATGCTGACGTGCCTGCTGACGCCGACGCTGCATCCGACTCCGATCGTCCAGTCGGTGACGGCGAACCCTGACGCCATGCCCGCGTCACCGGACGGCGCCGCATCAGCGGCGCGTCCGCCAGTGGGTGATGGGTTGCTGCTCGTGGACAAGCCGGCCGGCATGACGTCGCACGACGTCGTTGCCCGTGTGCGCCGAACACTCCGTACCAAGCGGGTGGGGCACGCAGGCACTCTCGATCCGTTTGCGACAGGCCTGCTCGTGTGTGCGGTGGGGCAGGCCACACGCCTGCTCCCGTACGTGCACGGCGAGCCCAAGCGCTACCGCACGCGCATCGTGTTCGGCGTGGCCACCGACACTGACGATCTCACCGGCACGCCGGTGGACAGCGGTCCACTTCCCGACTGGGGCCGATTGCCCGCAGCGCTCGCCTCGCTCACCGGTGAGCTGATGCAGCGACCGCCAGCGTTCTCCGCGAAGCATGTGGACGGCGAGCGCGCCTACGCCAAGGCACGGCGTGGCGAGACGGTGGTGCTCGCACCGGTGCCCGTGCGGATCGCGGCGTGGCACGATGTGTCCACCGGACCCGACTGGCTCGAAGCGGAGATTGAGTGTGGCGGCGGGACAGACATTCGGTCGCTCGCGCGCGACCTCGGCCTCGCGCTCGGCACCGTTGCGCATTGTGCAACGCTGCGCCGAGTGCAGAGCGGGCCACTGCACGTGCGTGACGCCGTGTCCATGGAAGCGCTGCGGCCGGGCGAGGGCCACCCGCTCTCGAGTCCGCTGCCCGCGCTGGTCGGCCTGAGTGTGCAGCCGATAGATGCGCAGGCGGTTGCGGAACTGCGTCTTGGCAGGCAGGTCGCGGCGACCGTCGACGGCAGCCGCGCCGTGTTGGTGGATGGCCAGCACGCCGTGATCGCCATTGCGGAGCGGGCAGGGTCACCCGAGGGGGACCGGTGGCAACCCCGCGTGGTCCTGCCGGGGCCGGAGTCCGGCGCATGATCGTGATCAGCGATACGCGGGCCCTCGAGGTCCCCAGCGGCCGCGCGGGCAGCGCGATCACCGTGGGGACCTTTGACGGAGTGCATCGCGGTCACCAGGACGTAGCCGGCCGGCTGGTGCGGCTGGCTGCCGACCGCCATCTGGTGTCCGTGATTCTCACCTTCGAGCCGCATCCGCTCGAGATCGTGAATCCGTCGGCGGCGCCGCCGCTGCTCACCACCCGGGATGAGAAGCTCACGGCGCTGGAGCGCACCGGCGTCGAAGTGGTGGTCGTGCTGCCCTTCACGCCGGAGGTCGCCGCGCTGTCAGCTGAAGCGTTCGTGGACGATGTGCTTCGCGCCCGCTACCGCCTGTCCGCGCTGTTGGTGGGGCATGATCACGGCTTCGGCCGCAACCGCATGGGTGACGCCTCCGTGTTGCAGGCGCTCGGCGTGCAACGCGGCTTCACGGTGGACCTCGTGGAGCCGGTGCAGGGGCCCGAGGGACACCCCGTGTCCTCCACGGCGATTCGCCGAGCGGTCGCCGGCGGCGATCTGCCCAGGGCGGCCGAGGGGCTGGGGCGTCCGTACGCGATTGCCGGGACCGTGGTGCACGGGGACAAGCGCGGTCGCTCGATCGGCTATCCGACGCTCAATCTGAGTGCGGTGTCTCCGCGGAAGTTGCTGCCACCAGACGGCGTGTACGCCGTGCGGGCGACCCTCCCGGAGGGCACCTACGGCGGCATGCTCAACTTGGGCGGTCGTCCCACGTGGGACGAAACGGACCGGCGTCTGGAGGCGCACCTGTTCGACGTCGCGGGCGACTGGTACGGCCAGCCTGTGGAGCTTGCGTTTCTCTCTCGGCTGCGCGAAGTGCGTCGATTCGCGGATGCCGAGGCGCTCCGGACGCAGTTGGCGCTCGATGAGGCCTTGGCGCGCGAGGTACTGCGTCCCTAAGTTACAAGGCTAGCCTGTAGAATCGCTTTAGACTCGCTGTCGAATCCTTGCAACGTTCGCTCCCACGGGGAGCTGGCGTGCCACTTCCTGTCTCCAGCCACCCGCCGCGATGGCGAACCTCAAGACTCGCCTCCTTCTCATCGTTGCCTGCGTCCTTGTCTCGGCGGGGGCGCTGTTTCCGCGCACCGTTGTCGAGCGTGTGAAGCGCGACGGTGTCTTCGTGTACGACACGGTCAAGCGCGTCCCCCTCAAGCAGGGTCTCGATCTGCAGGGCGGAATGCACCTGACGCTTGAAGTCGACGACTCCCAGCAGGCCGTCGCCGACAAGTCTGAGGCGCTCGACCGGGCACTCAAGGTGATCCGCCAGCGCATCGATGAGTTTGGTGTGGCCGAGCCGGTGGTGCAGAAGGTCGGTGACGATCGCATCATCGTGGAGCTCCCGGGTGTGGATGATCCGGACCGCGCGCAGTCCGTGGTGGCGGAGGCGGCGTTCCTCCAGTTCCAGATCACGGATCGCACACAGGCGCTCGAGCGCGTGATTGGTCGGCTCGACGCGGCCGCCACCGCCGCAGGTATTGCGCCGGCCGGTGCTGCGTCCGGTGACACCGCCAATCGCGTCGGCGTTGGTGCCCTGTTCGGTGGCGACAGCGCGTCGGCCACGGATTCCGCCGCCGGTGCTGCAAACGACTCGGCCTCGGCTGATTCGGCGGTCGTGGCCACGAACGGCATCTTCACGAGCAACATTTCGCAGGGCGGCATGGGCATCCCCGGTCAGTTCGCTGTACCGGCTGAATCGTACGACCTGCTGTCGCGCGCGCTGGCCGAGCCGTCGGTGCAGGCGGTGATTCCGCCTGGTAAGCAGATCAAGTGGGGCGCCGAGGAGCAGGAGCTCGCCGGTGGCCAGCGCTATCGCGAACTGTATGTGCTCGACACCAAGCCGATCATCACGGGTGAGTACCTCATCGACGCGCGTCCGAGCACCGATCCGGTTGACGGCAACGTGGTGACCTTCACGCTCAACAATGAAGGAGCCCGGCGCTTCCGGAATGAGACAGCTCGCCATCTGAAGGAGAACATGGCGATCGTGCTCGACGACAAGGTCATCACCGCCCCAACCATTCAGAGCGCGATCGGTCGCAACGGGCAGATCACGGTCGGTGGCGATCTGCAGGTGGCACAGGATCTCGCGCTCGTGCTGCGCGCTGGCGCGCTTCCCGTACCGCTCAAGATCACCGAGGTGCGCAACATTGGTGCGAGCCTTGGGCAGGACTCCATTGACAAGGGCGTCATGGCGCTTGCCATCGCGATGGTGCTCGTGGTCGCGATCATGATCGGCTATTACAAGTTTGCCGGGATGCTCTCCGTGGCTGCGCTTGCGCTTTATGTACTGTTTACCTTGGCGGTGCTCGCCGGATTTGACGCCGTGATCACGTTGCCCGGCTTGGCCGGCTTCGTGCTCTCGGTTGGTATTGCCGTGGACGCCAACGTGCTGATCTTCGAGCGCATTCGCGAAGAGCTCGACGGCGGCAAGACGGTGCGCTTGGCGGTGGATGAAGGCTTCAAGCACGCGCTGTCGGCCATTGTCGATTCGAGCGTCACCACCATTCTGTCCGGTGCCGTGTTGTACCAGTACGGATCGGGACCGGTGCGCGGCTTTGCCGTCACCCTCATCGCGGGCGTGGTCGCGTCGTTGTTCACGGCGCTCTACGTCAGCCGCACCTTCTTCATGCTCTGGCTGCAGCAGACCCGCGGCGCCAAGGCCTTGAGCATCTGAGCCGGCCATGATTCGCATCTTCCACAACACCCAGTTCGATTTCATCCGGCATTGGCGGCTGGCGGCGGCACTCACCGCCGGATTCATCCTGCTCGGCCTCGCGTCCTTCGGTTTCACGGGCGGTCCGAACTACTCGATCGAGTTCACGGGTGGCACGCTGATGCAGTTGCAGTTCAAGACGCCGCCCGACGTCGCGGCCATCCGCTCCACGGTCGAGTCGGCCGGAGTGAACGGTGCCGAGATCACGCAGTTCGGTGAGGCCACCGATTACACGGTGCGCGCGCAGGACGCCGCGGCAATTGAGGAACAGGACGCGGGCGCCGAGGGCGTGGCCAAGCGCATCGAGACCGCGCTGAAGCAGCGCTTTGGCGCCGATGAGGTCACGGTCGTGCGCACCGAGGCCGTCGGGCCCAAGGTTGGCGCCGAGTTGCGCCGCGGTGCGTTCCTCGCGCTCATCCTCACGTCGATGATTTCGCTGGTGTATCTCGCCATCCGCTTCGACTGGCGCTTCGGGATGGCTGCCGTGCTGTCGCTCGTGCACGACGTGCTGCTCACGCTCGCCTTCATCAAGCTGTTCGACATCGAGGTGTCGCTCACGGTCGTGGCGGCCATCCTCACCGTGTTGGGGTACTCGGCAAACGACACGATCATCATCTTCGATCGTACGCGCGAGAATCTGCGCAAGTATCGCAAATCGTCGCTGTACGACACGCTCAACCGTTCCATCAACGAGACGCTCGGCCGCTCCATCCTCACGCACGCGACCACGCTCGCGGCGACGCTCGCGCTCCTGTTTTTCGCGGGTCAGGTGCTGCGTCCGTTCTCGATCGTCATGGCGTTTGGCGTGATTGTGGCCGTGTTCAGCTCCATGTACGTCGCCACGCCGCTGCTCATCTATATCGAGCAGAGATACCCGCGTGACGTAGACGACAAGAACATGCGTCGCACGGCATCGGGGCCGCCGGCTACCGGCAAGCCGTCGCCGGCCAAGCAGCGCGGCACGGCCGCCGCGCGCTGATCGCGCGCGGTTCCGGCACAATCAGGCGCGCGTGATGGCTGCCTTCGCGTTTGCGGACAGCCATGTGCACCTGGCCGATGCGCAGTTTGCAAGCGATGTGGACACCGTGGTGGCGCGTGCCCGTGATGCCGGGGCTCGCGCCATCGTCTGTATCGGCGAGTCGCCCGCCAGCGCCGAGGGCGCCG
>JBBSPE010000122.1:0-13527 GCA_038259155.1 Gemmatimonadales bacterium | reverse complement strand
CCCCGCCCCCCCCCCCCCCCCCCCCCCCCCCCCCCCCCGCCCCCCCCCCGGCCCCCGCCCCGGGCGCCCGCGCGGCGCCCCCCCCACGACCCGCCAGCAGCAGCGCGCCGGCACCCTCATCCGCCAGCCATTGCGCCGCGCGCAGCCCCAGACCGCTCAGGCCACCAGTAACGAGGTAGGTGGCGTCGGCGCGCACCGGTACGTCGAGCCCGGGCCGCTCCGCGGGGTGACGGAACACCACCCGGCCGATGTGACGCGCCTGGGCCATGTAGCGGAAAGCGTCGGCCGCACGCTCGAACCGAAACGTGGTGCACGGCAGCGGAGGCAGCACACCAGCTGCGATGTCCGTGAGCACCCGCGAGAAGATCTCGCCCACGAGTTGCGGCGTCTCGCGTGCATTGTCGTTGCAGTCCACGATGTGGTAGCGCAGGCCACGATCCAGCGCGGCCACGCGCTCGTGAGACCACAGCCCACGCTTGCCGATCTCGAGGAACACGCCGCCATCGGCGAGGCAGTCGAAGCTCCGGTCGAGCAGCGCGCCGGTCAGGGAGTTGAGCACCAGGTCCACCCCGCGACCGTTGGTCAGCCGGAGCACCTCATCACCGAACGAGGTGCTGCGGGAGTCGAGCACATGCTGCACCCCGAGCTGCGCGAGCACCGCACGCTTCTCGGGACTACCGGCGGTCGCGAAGATCTCGGCGCCGGCGCGCTGGGCGAGCGCGATCGCGGCCATGCCGACACCGCCCGCGCCCGAATGGATCAGCACGCGGTCACCAGCCTTCATTCGGCCAATGAGGTTGAGTGTGATCTCCGCCGTCAGGTATGCGGTGGGAATGGCGGCGCCCTGCTCAAAGTCGAGGCTCTCCGGCAGCGGAGCCACAAACTCCCACCGGGCGATCACGTGGCTGGCAAAGGCACCACCCGCCATGGCCACTACGCGATCACCAACGGCGAACTGCGTGACGCCCTCCCCCACGGCGGTGATCTCGCCGGCGCAGTCCGTGCCGAGGTGCTTCAATTCGCCGGGATAGAGGCCGAGCGCGCTGAGCACGTCGCGGAAGTTGAGACCGCTGGCGCGCACGCGCACTTCAACGTCGCCCGGACCCGGTGCCTGCCGCACGTGCGGCTCGATGGAGAGGTTCTCGAGCGTCCCGCGTTCGCGGATGTCCAGCCGAGTGGGCGCGTCATCAACGTGCTGCACATCGCGCCGCGGCTGGCGTGCCAGTCGTGCCACGAAGCGCGACCGCTTGCGCCATGCGACCTGTGTTTCGTCCGAGTCGGCCAGCACCTCGTCGGCCAGCACCGAGGCATCGTGCACGTGGCCTTGCGGGTCGAGATCGACCATCGTGACTCGCAACTCGGGATGCTCGGTGGCGGCCACGCGTGCGAGGCCCGCAACCGGCGCCTGCTCGAGACGCAGCGTCTCCGCGCCGTCAACCACCTGGCTGCCTGCCGTCACGAACCAGACTCGCGGTGCGCGCGTCAGTCCGGCCGAACCGAGCGCCTGAATCAGCAGCAGCGCCGACTCCGTGCCGAGTTCTTGGACCGCGCCTGGCCGGTCCTGCAGCGCCAACGACTTCATGCGAAGCGGCCAGAGCGACACGATACCGGCGATCTCGGTGTCAGCGGAGAGGTCTGCAATGAGGCGCGCGTAAGCCGATGCGTCCGTTGCGTCCACGGTCAGCGCATTGGGGGCGCCACCGGACGCACCGGCCGGCACGATCCGCGTGACACGGCCACCGCGCCGCTCGAGTTCGTCGGCCACGAGCGCGCCGCGACCCTCGCCGTCATCAAGCACCAGCCATGCGCCGTGTGCCGAATCGACGATTGGCGCGTCGAGCGGACTGGCGTTCCAGGCGACTTCGTAGCACCACGAGGATGCGCGCTCGTCTGTCCGGCGACGGAACATGTCGCGGCTTGCACGCCGGCATCGCAGGCCCTCCAGCCGCGCGACCAGCCGGCCCTCGAGCGTCTCGACCTGGACGTCGAGCAGGAGCGTGTCGGTGCGCGAACCGGGTTCGAGCAGCTTCGCATGACTGCGCAGGGTGCCGCCCTCGTTCGCGTACCACCGGAAGCGATCCACGCCGACGGGCAGGTACATCGGGTCATCGTCACCGGTGGCCAGACTGTCCACCGCCACCGCACTCACGTGAAAACACGCATCGAGCAGCGCCGGGTGCATGCAGTACTGCCCCGCCTCCGCGCGTTGGTCTTCGCCGAGCTCGATCTCACCGATGGCTTCGTCGGTCCCGCTCCGCACGTGCGTCATGCAACGGAAGCCCGGTCCGAACTCGATGCCGATGTCGCGCAGCTTGCCGTACACCGCCGCGACGTCGATCGGGTTCGGCAGTGCCGCTGCCTGCTCTGCCAGCGACAATCCGTCCGCATCGGACGGATCGGGTGCATGGCCGGCGCGCGCCGTGGCGTGCAGCGCGAACGGCGCGTCATCGGGTGCGGCATCGCGGCTGAAGATGCGGACGCGCGCGGCCCGTCCGACGTCCACCTCGTCCACCACCACCTGCATGATGCGCGGCTGTCCATCGCGCAGCACCATGGGTTCGGCGACCTCCATGGCGTCCACGGCAACGGCCGAGTCGGATTCGGTGAGCCGAAGCGCGGCGAGCGCGGCCTCGAGATACGCCGCCATTGGCATCACCACTTCCGACGCAATCCGATGGTCGCGCAGCCAGGACGGATCGGTGTTGTCGACCCGACGCTCGAAGAGCGCCTTCACGCCGGCCATGGCGCGCCGCTCCCCGAGCAACGGATGCACCTGGACGCCCGGGGTGCTCTTCACGCGTGCGGCAAACGGGATCAGGTAGGATGAACGC
Source organism: Gemmatimonadales bacterium (assembly GCA_038259155.1). GTDB lineage: Bacteria > Gemmatimonadota > Gemmatimonadetes > Gemmatimonadales > Gemmatimonadaceae > JAABRT01. Next base: position 10,696 of record JBBSPE010000122.1, on the reverse strand, counting down.
TGGAACGGGTACGTCGGCAGCACGAGGTCGTGCGCCGTGGCGCCGTGGAAGGCGCGCCAGTCGATGCGGGTGCCACGTGCATACAGGTGCCCCAGGCTGGCGAGCATCTGCTCGGTGGCGCCCCGCTTCCGGTGCAGCGAGGGGAGCCAGTCCACACCCGCCGCAGCAGGGAGGCACTGCATCCCGAGCGCGATCAAGGTGGGATGCGGCCCCACTTCGAGGTGCACCTCGCAGTTCAAGGTCCCGAGTTCGGCCATGCCGCGGGCAAAGGCGACGGGCTCGCGCACATGGCGCGTCCAGTATTCCGCCATGCGCGTGCCCCAGCTCGACCAGTCGAAGGAAGCGCCGGTGAGGTTGGAGATCCACGCCACCTGCGGTGCGGTGTGCTGCACCGCGGCCGCGATTGTACGGAACTCCTCCAGCATCGGCGCCATCAGCGGCGAGTGGAACGCGTGCGATACCTGCAGGGCCTGCGTTCGCACCCCGCGGTCCGCCAATCGCGCAGCGATGTCCGCGACCGCGGTGGCGTCACCCGAGATCACCAGGTTGTCGGGCGCGTTGTAGGCGGCCACGTCCACCGTGTCCGCGCTGCCGACGAGCTCGCGCTCGATGAGCTCCGAATCCCCCTGCAGGGCCACCATTGCCCCGCTGGCGGGCAGCGCCTGCATCAGGCGCGCACGTGCGGCAATGAGGCGTGCGCCGTCTTCGACGCTGAACACGCCGGCCACTGCCGCCGCGGCGAATTCCCCGACGCTGTGGCCCATCACCACGCGCGGTTCGATGCCCCAGCTGCGCCACAGCGCTGCCAGTGACACCTGGAGGGCGTAGAGAGCGGGCTGGGTGATGCCGGTCTGGTCGAGTACACCATCGGCGCGTTCGAACATGAGGGTGCGCAGCGACTCGCCGAGCAGCGGGTCGAGTACGGCGGCGCAGCGATCGAGCGTGGCGCGGAACACCGGCTCACACGCGTCCAGTTCGCGCCCCATGCCCTTGTACTGCGAGCCCTGACCGGTGAACAGGAAGGCCGCGCGCGTGCGGCCGTCGCCCGACGTCCTGCCGCGCGGCGGGGACTCGTCGCTGCCAAGCGCGCGCAGCTGCGTGATCAAGTCCTCGCGGCTCGTCGCCACGAGCAGGCTGCGCAGCGGCAGGTGTGACCGGCCAATGGCTGCCGTTGCGCAGACGGCGTCGAGCGGCTCGTCCGGATGCGACGCGAGATGGTCGGCGAGCCTGATGGCGAGTGCCGCGCGTGCGGCGCTCGTGCGTGCGGAGATGGGCAGCGCGACGAGCGGCCGTGTGGACGACGTCGCTCGTGCGGTGGGTGCCGGCGCCGATGGCTCGGGGGCCTCCTGCAGCAGCAGGTGCGCGTTCATGCCGCTGAAGCCGAACGCGCTGACGCCGGCGATGCGCCGTCCGTTCGTGGGCTGCCAGTCGTGGAGCGCCGTGCTCACGCGCACCGGCAGTCGCTCCCAGTCGATTGCCGGGGTCAGCTGCTTGACGTGCAGGCTGGCGGGGAGCTGGCGATGCTGGAGGGCCATGACCAGCTTGATCACGCTCGCGACGCCGGAGGCAGCCTCAAGGTGCCCGATGTTCGACTTGACGGAGCCCACCTCGAGTGGTGCGTCCATGGCACGTCCTTCGCCGTACACCGCGGCCAGCGCCTCCACCTCGATGGGATCACCGAGTGAGGTGCCGGTGCCGTGCGCCTCGACGTAGCCCACCTGGGTGGGCGTGAGACGCGCGGCGGCGAGTGCCTGCCGCACCACCTCCTGCTGGGCCAGACCATTGGGCACGGTCAGTCCACTGGAGCGACCGTCCTGGTTGATCGCCGAGCCGGCAATGGTCGCAAGCACACGCCGACCGTTTGCGATCGCGTCCGACAGACGTTCCAGCACGAGCAGCCCGCAGCCTTCGCCGCGCACGAAGCCGTTGGCAGCCGCGTCGAAGGTCTTGCAGCGTCCATCAGGCGCCAGCATACCCCACTTGGAGATCAGCACGAACGGCTCTGGCGCGAGCATGATGTTGACGCCGCCGGCGAGGACCAGATTGCTCTCGCGATTGCGCAGACTCTGGCACGCCGCGTGGATGGCAACGAGCGATGAAGAGCACGCGGTGTCGATGGCCATGCACGGCCCGCGCAAGCCGAGGGTGAACGCGATGCGTCCCGCCGCCACGTTGAGGGCGGTGCCGGTGGCGATGTAGATGTCGCTGCGCGCCGGGTCCGCGATGTCGAGGCGTTGTGCGTAGTCGGTGGAGGTGATACCGACAAAGACGCCGGTCAGGCTGCCATCGAGCTGGTCAGCCGGGATACCGGCCCGTTCGAGGGCCTCCCAAGCGACCTCAAGCAGCACGCGTTGCTGCGGATCGACAGCGACAGCCTCGCGGGGCGACATGCCGAAGAAGCCGGGTTCGAACTCGTCGACGCGACGGAGAAAACCGCCGGCCTTGCTGCGCGCCTTTCCGGGAATCGTCGGATCGGGGTCATAGAACGCGTCCACGTCCCAGCGATCCGGGGGCACCTCGCCCACGACATCGCGACCTTCCGCCAAGAGACGCCAGAACGCTTCCGGATCCTCGGCGCCGCCGGGCACGCGACAGCCCATCCCGACGATCGCAATCGGCTCGTGCCGGGACGCCGTGCTGGCATCGAGTCGGGCCTGCAGGCGCTCAATAGCGGCCAGGGAGTTCTGCAGCACACTGCGACGGTCGTCAGCCCCGGGCTTGTCCGGCGTGCGGGCGGTCTGGGTTTTGTCCACTGACATCTTCAGGATTCCTGGGACGGACGTGAGCCGGCATACGCGGGCCGAGCGGCGAAATGGACCACGCGCTGCGCACGCAACAAAAGGTAGACGACGGCGCCGCCGATCAGCATCGTGCCCACGGCCAGACGCTTCGGCGACACGCCGATTCCCAAGCCCCCGGAAACAACGATCGCGGCCACGACCAGTGGCTGCAGGTAGATGACGGGCGCGGACACGGACACGGGTGCCTCCGCGACAGCGCGATCGAGCATCCACAACGTGAGCCAGCCGAACACGCCGATGCACACCATGGTGAGCGCCTCCAGCAAATCAGGCGTGCGCCACAGCTGCGGCACGGCCGGAGTCAGCGCGAGAAAGACGCCGAGGGCCGTATAAAAGAGGTTCACCAGGGTAGGCTCGGAGCGCAGCGAGCGCGTCATGACGACGTAGAGACTGAACGACAGCGCCATGGCGAGCGGAAATCCAAGCACGCGCATCGTGTCGAGGCCGCCCGGCCGATGGAGCAGATAGGCGCCGGCCATCGCGACACTCGTGGCGATCCACACCGGCGGCCCCGGCCGTTCGCGCAGCAGCAGCCACGCCAGCGCGAGCATGAGCAGCGGACTGGTCCAGAACACGTGCATGATGGCGTCCGGTGCCACGCCCGTCTGCAGGGCCAGCACCCAGGACGCCGGCATGCCCAGCATGAGCAGCGACCGTGCGAGATGGTAGCCGCGCCGCCCGGTGCGCCAGAGGCGGGCCGGATCGCGACGCCCCCAGACAGCAAGCATGAGCAGCAAGTGCACCGCGTATCTTGTCCACACCACCTGATACGGCGAAAAATCCTGTAGCGGCTTCGCGGCAATGAACTCGATGCCGGCCCACAGCGCGACGAAGCCCGCCATGTACAGCATGGCCTTCCGCGCGTCCCCGACAGCCGTCCCCTCCGGCACGCCGGCCACCTGCGCCGCATTCACTGCGACTGCTCCAGCCGCGCCAACAGCCGCGCCTCGAGTTCCTCGTCGCTGAGGGCGTCGAGTTCGCCGTCGCTGGTAACCGCCGGCGCGTCACCGTGCGACCTCGTGGTGGCAGCCGTGGGAATCGTGGGGGTCGCTCCCGCGGAGCCGGGCGTCGCCGATCCGACCACCCTGTTCGCGCTGTCCGCCCCGAGCTGCAACTCCAGGAAGCGCGCCAACGCTTCGATGCTTGGGTAGTTGAACGTCAGCGTGGACGGGAGCGCCCGGCCGGCTCCACGCTCGAGGCGGCGCTTGAGCTCCACGGACATCAGCGAATCCATGCCGAGGTCGAAGAGGCCAGTGGCTATCGGCACGGCGGCATCGCGGCCGAGCGACAGCACCTCCGAGACCTCGCGCTGCACGAACTCGACCAGCACATCGCGACGGAGCGCCTCGGGCGTCGCCGCGAGGCGCTCCGCAAGCGAGGGTCCCGCCGCCACGCTGCTGCGCGCCTCGACTGTCGCGGCACGCGCCGTGCCCAGCTGCGAGAGCAGTGGCCGTCCACGACGCGACTCGAGTAGCGGCCTGAGCACGCTCCAATCGATGTCGGCCACGATCGCCTGAGGCGAGCGCATGTCCGCTGGCGCGGCCAGGAGACGCCCCAGCGCGCCGAGGGCGTCCCGCGTCGACATCGGCAGCAGTCCGCCCTCGCGATACCGGCGCTGCTCGTCGGCGCCCGCGAGGCGCATGACGTCCCACGTGCCCCAGTTGATGGAGAGCACGCGCCGCGACGCGCTGTGCGTCACCTGCGCAAGCGTGTCGAGGAATGCATTGCCCGCCGCGTAGTGCGCGAGCCCTTTCGCGCCGAGCAAGGCCGTCGTGGACGAGAAGAGGACCAGAAAGTCGAGTCCCATGTCGCGGGTGAGCCGCTCGATGAGGGCACCCCCCGCGAGCTTGGGCCGGAGCATGGCAGCGAACTGGTCGACAGTGAGGGTGGCCAGCGGTTCCGCGTGCAGGTGCGCTGCCGCGTGCAGCACGCCCCGCAGCGGTGGCGCATCGCGCCGCAACGTGGCGAACGCGTCGTGCATGGACCGGCTGTCGGCCACGTCGGCCTGCAGCGCGATCACGGTGGCACCGGCTGCTTGGAGTTCGCGCACCCCGTCCGATGTCATGTCGGGATGGCGGCCGAGGAGCGCGATGTGTCGCGCGCCGCACGTCACGAGCCAGCGTGCGACCACGAGTCCCAATCCGCCAAAGCCGCCCGTCACCAGATAGGTGCCGTCGGGGCGAGCAGCGAACACCGCATCCGAAGGCGGCGGCGCATGGCAGAGCCGCAGGACTCTTCGCCCGTCACCGTCCCACAGACACTGATCTTCGTGATCGGCGTCGCCGAGCGCACGCGCCAGGCGCTCCGCGTTGGCCTCGGCGGTGTCGAGCGGCAAGTCGATCAGGCCGCCCCAGTGCTCCGGGTCCTCCAGCGCCGCCCCACGGCCGAGGCCCCAGAGCGGCGCCTGCCACGCCGCGCCCGGCGCCCGGTGCGCGTTGCCGAGGGCCGTCCCCTGCGAACTCATGGTCACGAACCAGGTGCGTGCGCCGAACGAACGCGCCTTCTGCAGCCATTCCAGGGGGTATGCGCCGGCCAGCCGGCCAGCGACGCGTTCCGCCTCGTCGGCGTCCCGCTCGAGCGCGTGGAGGTCCACGCCGCCCAGGTACACCAGGTCTGCGCCTGCCGGGAGTGCAACGCCGGTCGGATCGACGGGCAGCAGCGATGCGGAGTCGCCGCGCGACGTGAGCCGTTCGACGAGTGCGGCGCCGAGTGCCGAGCCCGGTGCGGTGCCGATGGACGAGCCAACCCCCGCTATGGCCCAGTGCCGGCCGCCCTTCGCGGCACGTGCGAGCAGGAGCGCCTGCTGCCCTGCCCCGCGCGCCAGATGCGTGGACGGCGGCACCGCGACCGCGTGCGTGAACCCCACGTCGTGGAGACAGGTGATCCACGCCTCTCGGCCAATGAGCGGATAGTCTGCGCGCACGTTCGTGTCGGTGAAGCGCCACCACCCTTCGGTGAGCCCGAAGGTGAGATCCACCCACCGTTCCGGCGCCACGCCTTCGAGCAGCAGGAGCAGTGCGCCCGGCGCCATGAGCCGCTGCACATGACGCAGGGTCTGTTGCAGGTCGGCGGTCGCGTGCAGCACGTTTGCAGCAATGACCACGTCAAAGCCGCCGGCCTCGACGCCCTGCGCCAGCGGATCCCGTTCGATGTCGAGCAGCCCGTAGCTCACGAACGGGAAGGCGGCGAACTGCTCCTGCGCACGGTCGAGAAAAATCGGGGACACGTCGGTGAAGTGGTACGCGCAGCGGCCGGATGGCAGATGCGGCAGGACGTAGCTCGTGGTGCCGCCGGTCCCCGCTCCAATCTCAAGGACGCGCAGTCGTGCGTTCGCCGGGAGTCGTGCACACGCGGCCTGCAGGGCTTCGGCGAGCGTCCGATTGTATGTCTGCGCAAACGGAGACTCGACGTACAGCGCGCGCGCTTCCGCGAACGAGCCGCCGGGGAACAGCAGCTGGAGCGGGTCCTGCGCACCGCGAAGCACCCGCTCCAGCTCGGGGCCGCATCGCTGCAGCGTACGCAGCTCGCCCGCAACGCCACCGAACTGCGCGAGCAGCGCCTCGTAGCGCGCCTCGGGACGCACGACCGGCAGCGAAGCGGCAACCTCGAACACGCCGTCGTGCGTGCGGAGCCATCCCTCCTGGACCAGCATACCCAGCAGCCGCCCGAACAGGCGCCCGTGCTCCTGCACGATGCCCAGTCGGGCGGCCTCCTCGGCGGCGGTGAAGCGCCGCCCGGGCGTGTCGTCGAGCCCGAGCGCGAGCAGTGCCACCACCACATGCTCGACACTCAGGCGGTCGAGCTCCGGCAGCAGGGTCTCGTACACGGCCAGGCCGTGCTGCGCCGCAAGCGCGTCGAAGCGCTCGACGAGCGGTGCCACGAACTCCGGCGGTGCCAGCAGGGAGGCAGCGGCGACCGGTGCCAACGGTGCAGGCTGCCACTCGAGCGAGTAGAACAGTTCGCTGCCCGAGTCGTTCCTTGCCGCACGCGCGAGTGCCTCGCGCGTTGCGCGGTGCAGTCGCACGTCCTGGATGACCCCGAGCACGGCGCCATCGAGCGATCGCAGGGTCACCTCGGCGAGCCACTCGTTCGGATCCACGTCGCGCGCATTCAGCACGCGGGCATGGCACCACAACTCCGTGGGCAGCGGGCCGGCCAGGTCGACGCGACCGATGGCCGTCAGCAAGTAGGCCGTGTCCTGCTCGCGGGCGTGGGGCAGGGCCACGCCCACGGACTGCAGTGCGCCGTCGAGCAACGCGGGATGCGCCCAGACCACCTCGTCGCCGGCCGATGTCACCGGCAGCTGCAGCGCGACGAGCGCCTCGCCTGCGCGGCGGTGTGCGCGCACGACACTTCGGAAGCCCGCGCCGAGCTCGATGCCCAGACCGCGCAGCTGTTGGTAGAACGCGTCGCCGGACTCGGCTGCGCCAAGCGCGTCCTGTGTGGCGGTGAGTGCCGTCACGCTGCCGCCAGCGGCTGCAGCCTCAGCGCGCAGCACGGTGAGCTGTCCGTCGGCGTGCCGCCGCCACTCGCCTGCCCCGTCGGCGGCGCAGCTGAACACCGTGAAGGTGCGTGCCGCGTCCCGTGCCTCGCCGAGATGCACCTGTACCACGCGTCCTGCGTCCGGAAGCACCAGCGGATCGCTGATGCGGAAGTCGCGCACGCCCCGCAACGCATCGCCGTCCACTTCCCGGGCAGCCGCTTGGGCCATTTCCAGAAACACGGGACCCGCGACGAGCGCGGCGCCGTGCACCCGATGGTCATTCAGGTACGCCAGTGTCGTGGGCGTGAGCAGGCGCTCGAAGATCGGCACGGCGGTCCCGAGCCGGCGGCCGAGCAGCGCGCCGTTCCCCGATACCGTGCGTGCGTCCCGCGCGTCCCGCGCGTCCCCCGCGTCGTCAGCGCCCTGCGGCGGCGACTGCGCGTCTCGTGCGGCGGGCGTGATCCAGAACGAGCGTCGCTCGAAGGGATAGGACGGCAGGCGCACACGTTGCCGGTCGTACGGCTCGTCAAAAGCCGCCCAGTCGATCGGTGCGCCGTGCACGTAGAGCTGCGCGAGACTGCGCAGCATTTCGCTCCAGTCGTCCTTTGCGCGACGCATGGAGCACAGCGCGAGTGTGCCGGCCTCCGGGAGGGAGCGTTGCGCGAGCGCCATGAGCGTCGGATGCGGTCCCACCTCGAGCAGCGTGGTGTAGCCCTGGCGGTGCAGCGTCTCGATGCCTTCGCCGACTCGCACGGGCTCGCGCAAGTGCCGACGCCAGTACCGCGCGTCCGGCGCACCGTCTGGCAGCGCCGCGCCTCCGGTGACGTTCCACGCCACCGGTATGCGCGGTTCGCGCATGGGCACGCGGCCTGCGCAGGACTGCATGGCGTCGAGCGCCGGTTCCACGAGCGCAGAATGCGCTGCGAGTGAAATGGAGAGTCGCTTCCCCTGCACGTCGCGCGCGGCGAAGTCCGCCAGCACGGCGTCCACCGTGACCGCGTCCCCCGAGATGACCACGCTGTCGGGTGCGTTGATTGCCGCGATGTCAACGTCGCCGGCGTGCGCCGTCAGTACCGACCGCACGGTGTCCACAGCGGCGAACAGGGCGGCCATCGCTCCGCCCCGCGGCAGCGTGTCCATCAGCCGACCCCGCTCCGCGACGAGCACAAGTCCGTCCTCGAGGGTGAAGACACCCGCAACGCACGCGGCAGCGTACTCGCCGAGTGAATGCCCGATGGCGGCGGCGGGCTCGATGCCCCACGCGCGCCACAGGGCGACGGCTGCCATCTCGGTGGCGAAGAGCGCCGGCTGCGTCCATGCTGTTTCATGAATGGGCGCAGCGTCGGCCGCAGCACTCGTGGCCCCGAAGAGCACGGTGCACAGGGTGCGGCCCTGTGCGTCGGCGCCCAGCAGTGCGTCGCATCGATCAATGACGGCACGGTACACCGACGACGTTTCGTACAGCTGCCGTCCCATGCCGGGATACTGCGAGCCTTGCCCCGTGAACAGGAACGCAATCTCGGGTGTCTGGCCCGGGTGAGCGGTGCCGCGCACGAGTGCTTCGTGCTCAGTGCCCTGTGCGAGCGCCTGCAGCGCTTCGCGCACGGTCTCCACATCCGCCGCCACGATTGCAGCCCGTTCCGTAAAGTGCGATCGTCCGGTCGCGGCGCTGAAGGCCAGTGAGGCGAGGTCGTGATCGGCGCGGTCGTCGTTGTCGAGCTGCGCGAGCAGTCGCGCTGCGACGTCCGCCAGAGCGGCCGGCGTGCGAGCCGACAGCGGCAGGCAGTGCACGTTGCGCGGCGCGAGCGCGGATTGCTCGAGTGATATCGCGTGCGTCGGTATTTCGGCGCGCGTTTCCGGCGCCTCCTCAAGAATCACGTGCGCATTGGTGCCGCTGAAGCCGAAGGAGCTCACGCCGGCGCGCCGCACCCGTGTGCCACGCGGCCAGGGGGCGCCGTGGGCCGTGATCTCGATCGGCGCGAGGTCCCAATCGACGTGCGGACTCGGCTCCCTGAAATGCAGGTGTGCCGGAATGCGCTCGTGCTGCAGCGCGAGCACCACCTTGATCACACCGGCAATGCCGGCGGCCGACTCGAGGTGCCCGAAGTTCGTCTTGACGGAGCCCACCTTGAGCGGGGCGTCGGCAGCGCGATCCATGGCGAGCGCCTGCGCGAGCGCACGCACCTCGATGGGATCGCCGAGTGATGTCCCCGTGCCGTGCGCCTCGACATAGTCGATGTCGGTCGGCTGCAGGCGCGCGTCGGCCAGCGCGCTCCGGATCACGGCCACCTGCGACGGGCCGTTGGGCACCGTGAGCCCACCACTGCGCCCGTCCTGATTGAGGGCGCTGCCGCGAATCACGGCCCGCACGCTGTCACCGGCGGCTTGCGCATCGGACAGTCGCTTGAGCACGAGCACGCCGCATCCCTCGCCGCGTGCGAACCCGTCGGCAGCGGCGTCGAACGTCTTGCAGCGGCCGTCCGGGGCGAGCATGTGCGCCTTCGACAGCGCGACCGTCGTTTCGGGCGAGCACATCACGTTCACCCCCGCCGCCAGTGCCACGTCCGTCTCGCCGCTGCGCAGGCTCCGCACCGCCTGGTGCAGGGCTACGAGCGATGACGAACAGGCGGTGTCGATGGCGAGCGCCGGTCCCCGCAGTCCCAGGCAGTACGCAATGCGTCCCGCCGCCACGCTCGGCGCGTTGCCCGACGCGAGGTAGGCGTCGATCGATTCGGCACCCCGCTGCAGCAGGCGCGTGAAGTGATCGTTGTTGCACAGGCCGACGAACACGCCCGTCGCCGAACCGGCCAGACGATCCGGCGCGATGCCGCCGTCCTCGAGCGCCTGCCAGGCAAGTTCGAGCAGCAGGCGCTGCTGGGGATCCATCGTGAGCGCCTCACGCGGTGCGATGCCGAAGAAGGCAGCGTCGAACTCGTTGAGGCGCGTGAGGAATCCGCCCGACCGCGTCGACATGCGCGCCGGCGCATCGGGATCGGGATCGAACCACGCGTCGATGTCCCACCGGTCGGCCGGCACCTCCCCGATCGCGTCGCGACCCTCGGCGAGCAGACGCCAGTACCCGTCGGGCCCGTCCGCGTCGCCGGGAAAGCGGCAGGCCAGGCCGACAATCGCAATCGGCTCGTGCGCGCGCTGTGCCGCCGCCTCCAGCTGCTCGTGCTGCTCCAGTGCGAGCAGGGCCAGCCGCCGGGGCGAGAGTTTTTCGATTCGGTCGAGGAAGTCGCTCATCGTTGGTGCGTCTCTTCAGGTCTTGCGGCGCGCCCGGAGCGCAAATCGGCGTTCAACTTCGTCGTCGGACAGGTCCTCGATTGCCTCCACCGTGCCCACGCTCGTCGGGGCCGAAGGCACGGCGCGGCCGGGGGGCGCGTCGGTCGCGCCGTCCCGCAGCACCGTG
>JBBSPE010000121.1:0-13578 GCA_038259155.1 Gemmatimonadales bacterium | reverse complement strand
GACCCTGGGCCACAGAATCCGGAAGGCTCTGCAGATCCCGGTCCGTGAGCAGGTCGAGAAAGCTCACCCGCTCCGCGAGCAGCGCTTCCGCCTCGACCGCGCGTCGCGCCCGTTCAGCGGTCCGCAGCTCCGCGCCCGCGGTGCCGAGCGCACTGATGGACGTGACGGCCACAATGGCCAGCGCGGCCACGGCCTCGAACAACGAGACGCCTCGGCGCGCGCGCGCCCCTTCCGCGCGCCCGTCTTCGCCTCGCCCGGGGGCCGTCGCATCGCGTCGCTCAGCGCGCATGTGCCACCGCCGTACCATTCCACGGGTCCACCGACAGCTGCGCGGCGCCCTGCGTGCCGCGCACCACCACCGTGTCGCCAAACGCGGCACCGGTGGGCTGGAACACGAACCGCACGCGATCCTGATCCGATTCGATGGTCTCCAGCGCGCCCACGGCGAGAGCGCCCTCGGCAAACACGCCAGTGCCAGCACCACCGGTGGTATCCACGCGATACTGGCCGGACATGGGATCCACGTACACATCCACCCGTTGCCGCGCTTCAATCGACACGCGTCGCGCGTCCCGCAGGAGTGCCAGAAACGCCGTGGTGGCGTCCTGTGGCGGTTCGTCGTTCGCGCGCATCCACTGCGGAATGACGAACAGCGCCGTCACCGCGAGCACGGCAAACACCATCGTGATCTCAAGCAGCGTGAAGCCCTGTCGTCTGCGCGCGCTCATGCGAACGAACTCGCGTTGATGCCGTAAATGGCCTGCAGCAGCGACAGCGCGATCAGTGCGACGATCGCACCAAAGATCACGATCATGGCCGGTTCGGCGAGCGTGGCCAGTCGTTGTGTGGCGCGCTCCGTGCGCTCCTGAAAGATGTCAGCGGCTTTGAGCAGGAACTCGCGCAACCGGCCGGATTCCTCGCCCACGCCAATGAGTTGCGCGAGCAACGGTGGGAAGATGGTGCGTTCGGCCGTGGCCGCCCGCAACGAACTGCCCTCGCGCACGCGGGCCCGAATCGCCTCGGCGGCGTCGCGCGCGATGGGGTCGTCGAGCGACTCCACGGTATCGTCGAGCGCCGTGAGCAGCGGCGCGCCGCCACCTACCAGCACACCCACCAGCCGGGCAAAACGCGCCGCCAGCGCGTACTGCCGAAGCGTGCGCACGAGCGGTAGGCTGAGCAACAGGCGTGAACCGGCGCGACGGCCGGCGTCCGTCTGCTGCATCCACACGCCGGTCACCACCAGCGCGGTGGGAATGGCGAGCGCCACCATCCAGTAGCGGCGCAACAGTCCGGACGCGCCGAGCAGAATGCGGGTGGACGTGGGCAGTTCGGCGCCCGTGCCGGCAAGCAGCTCGGCGAACTGTGGCAACACAAAACCGAGCAGCACGATCACGGCGATGACACCCGCTACGGCCAGCAGCAGCGGATAGATCGCGGCAGAGAGCACGCGTCCGCGCAGTTGTTCATCGCGCTCCAGCTGCGCCGCCAGACGTTGGAAGGCGCCATCCAGGTCGCCGCTGCGCTCGCCAGCGCGTACCACGCCCACGTACAGCGGCGAGAAGAGAGCCGGAAAGGCCGCCACCGAACGGGCAAGCGTTTCGCCGCGCTCCACGCGAGCGCGCACTTCCTGCATGGCGGCGCGCACGTCGCCGGAGGTCACACCGGTGGCAGCGCCGAGTGCCTGCGCGAGTGGGAGGCCGGCCGGAAGCAGTGCCGCGATCGCGCGGGTGACTTCGAGCACTTCGCGTCGGCTGCCGAAGCGGCGGCGTCCGCCAGCCGCGGCGCCGTCCGGCGCGTCGGTGATGTCCACCACCAGCAGTCCGCGCTCCTCAAGCGTGCGCGCCAGCGCGCCCATGCTCGCGGCATGCTCCACACCGCGGGCGCTTGTCCCCGACGGATGCACGGCCTTGAAGGCGAACGTCGGCATGGCGTGGATTCCCGCGACGCCGCGACTACTGCCAGCTCATGATGTCGGCGTCTTCGCCTTCACCACCGGGCTGACCGTCGGCGCCCAGCGAGATCAGATCGAACCCATTCGGATTTGACTGTCCCGGATTTTGGTAGATGTACGCGCGGCCCCAGGGATCGAGTGGCACGGCCTTGCGCAGGTAGGGACCGCGCCAGTTCGCCGGCGGCTGAACCGCGGGCAGCTCCCACAGCGCGCCGAGCCCCTGCTCCGTGCTCGGATAGGCGCCGTTGTCGAGGCGATACGCGTCGAGCGTGGTGGTGAACATTTCCATCTGCGAGCGTGTCGTGGCCGACTTGGCAGCGCCCACGTGCTGAAAGACGTTGGGTGCGACCAGCGCGGCGAGAATGGCGATGACCACGATCACCACCAGGATCTCGATCAGCGTGAATCCGACACGCGCGGGAGGACGACGAGCGGGCTGCATGGCAGAGTCCTGCGAAGTGGACGGAACGCGATGGATACCGACAGCTGGCGAGCTCAGCCGTACGCCGTACATGACGCGTTGGGCAGACGGTACCCGATGGCCCAACGTTAGTACCGCCAATGGGCGATCACTAGGCGACGCGGCGCGAATCCCCGTCGTGGAGACAGTAACGCGGCGGTACGACCGAGCGTCTGGGTAGGGTGCGAGCACGACTGACGTGCAAACATCGCGAGAAGGGTGCGTCCCATCACAAAGTGCCGCACTTGTCCATGGCGTACACCGTGCAAGAACCGCATGTTGCCGATCTTGCAGGGCGCGCCCGGAATCCGAGCGTCGAATTCAACGTGCGAAGGAGCTGGTGATCATGCAACAGGAAGTGGGACGAAGTGCTGCCGCGACCAATCGCCGGGACTTTCTGCGCCAGGCGATCGGCAAAGCCGAGGTCGCCACAGCACCCGCGCCCCAGCTGCCGCCGTCGGCGTCGCTGCAGCCCGCGCCCACTGCCTGGGAAGATGTCCGGGTGCGGTTGCTGCGACGCGCGACCATGGGCGTACGGAGCGCTGACGTGCTCGACGTGGGCAATGTGGGCTACCAGCGCTGGCTCAACGACCAGGTCTATTACGACCGCATTGATGACAGCGCGCTCGAGACGCACGTGGCAGCCCGCTGGCCGTTGCTGTCGCGCACTCCCGCCCAGCTGGCCGGCGAGAACTCCGGTGAGCTGCGCACCCAACTGCAGCAGGCCGCCATTTTTCGCGCGGCCTTTTCGGAGCGCCAGCTGTACGAGCGCATGGTGGAGTTCTGGAGCGACCACTTCAACATCTCCATGGACAAGGTGGGGTACCTCAAGGTCGTGGATGACCGCGAGGTGATTCGGCAGCATGCCATGGGTCGCTTCTCCGATCTGCTCAAGGCCACGGCCCACAGCCCCGCGATGCTGGCCTACCTCGATCAGAATCAGAGTCGCAACGGCTCGCCCAACCAGAACTACGTGCGCGAGCTCATGGAGCTGCACACCCTTGGCGTGGACGGTGGCTATACCCAGACGGATGTGGAGCAGCTCGCCCGCGTGTTCACCGGTTGGACATTCTCCGGCGCTGGAGAGTTTTCCTTCAATGCGTCGCGCCACGATTTCGGCACCAAGACCGTGCTGGGCGTGCAGATCCCCGCTACCTCCAGCACCACCGGTGCCGCCGGCCAGCAGGAAGGCGAGCTCATGCTCGATGTCCTCCTCGAACACCCCAGCACCGCGCGGTTCATTGCCACCAAGATGCTCAAGTGGCTGCTCACGCCCGAACCCACCGAAACGCAGATTGCGGCCATCGCCGGCGCCTATCGCGCCACCCGAGGCGACATCAAGCGCATGGTGCGTGCGATTCTGAACGAGGGGTGGATGGCCGAGGCACCGGCCAAGCTCAAGCGGCCGTTCCATTTGGTGATTTCGGGGCTGCGGGCCACGAGCGCGGTGACCACGTCGCTGGCGCAGCCGCTCAACTGGGTGCGGGGCATCGGCATGTTCCCGTTTCAGTACGAAACACCCGAAGGCTATCCCGACACCACCGAGTTCTGGGTGGGCAACGTGCCACCACGTTGGAGTTTTGGCACGTCGCTCGGCGCCACATCGTCCCAGACCAATGTCAATGTGGACGTGTCCGCGTATCTGGCGGGTACACCCGAAGCCGCGATTGATCGCATTGACGCCGAGATGTTCGGAAGCGAGCTGTCAGCCGAGACGCGCACGGCGCTGCTCGGCTACCTCAAAGCCGGCGCGTTCAACAACACGCGCATCCGCGAGACGATCGGCCTCGCGTTGAGCAGCTACGAATTCCAATGGTACTGAGCCCCGGAGCACTGCAATGACCGACCACAAGCACCACCTCGACACCGGGTGCTCCGAATATCAGGAGCTGTCGCGACGCGATTTTCTCGGGACTACCGCCAAACTCACCGCTGCGGCGGCGCTGTTTCCGTCCTGGCTGCCGCGCATCACCTTTGCTGACCACTACTCCTCCACGCGCGACGTGATGGTGTCGGTGTTCATGCGTGGCGGTACGGACGGCCTCGCGCTCGTGCTGCCGTTCGGGGAGTCGCGCTACTACGCGCTGCGGCCCACCATCGCCACGCCCGCGCCCGACGCCTTGTCGAGCAATCGCTCATTCGCGCTCGACGATTTCTTCGCGTTTCCGCCGGCCATGATGGGGCTCATGCCCGCGTACGTGGAGCAGGACCTGCTCGTGGTGCATGCGGTGGGGCAGTTGGCCAGCAAGTCGCGCTCGCACTTTGATGCACAGCGCTACATGGAGGTGGGCAAGCCGGTTGATCCCGATCTGACCACGGGGTGGTTGGGTCGCCATTTGGCGAGTGTACCGCCAATCTTGCCCGACGGCGCGTTGCGCGGCATCGGCATTGGATCAGGTCTGGCGAAGACGCTCGTGGGTGGGCCCAAAACACTGCCCATTCCCAATCCCGCCAGCTACAGCATTGGTGGGTCGGGGTCCACGCGTGCAGCCCGTACCGCGTTCCTGGAGTCGAACTACGCGCAGACCGTTGACCCACTCCGTGCGTCGGCGCAGGACGCGATCAACACGATGGACCTGCTCACGCAGCTCAACTTCAACAGCTACACGCCGGCCAACGGCGTCACGTATCCGAACAACTCCTTTGGTCGTGCGCTGCAGGCGATCGCAGTGCTCATCAAGTCGGATATCGGAATTGAAGCCGCGTCCATTGATGTGGGTGGCTGGGATACCCACGCCACGCAGGATCCCAACGGCGGCCAGATGTACAACACCATGCTCGCCTTCTCCACCGCACTTGGCGCGTTCTGGGCTGATGTCATTGCGACAGACCATCCGGTGACGGCGGTCGCGCTCTCGGAGTTTGGGCGGAACGCCAGGGAGAACGGCAGCGTGGGCACCGACCACGGGCGCGCCACGGCCATGTTTGCGCTGGGTCGCCAGATTGCCGGTGGCCGCGTGCTCACCAACGGCTGGCCCGGACTCGCGCAGGACCAGCTGGAAGATCGTCAGGATCTGCGCGTGACCATGGACTACCGGGATGTGCTGGCCGAGATCGTGTCCAGTCGCCTGGAGAACAGCAATCTCGATTTTGTGTTTCCCGGCTTTACGCCGACAATGCGCGGCGTGGTGCGCTGACGGTCAGTGCACGATGACTTCACCCACCATGCCTGGATGCACGGTGCACAGGTAGGGAAAAGAACCAATGGTGTCGAAGGTGCGGGTGACAGCGGTGTCCTTTACAATGGGGACATCGGGCGGCGCACCGGCGGCATCCTGAAAGAGTGCGTTGTGTCCGTCCCCGTCGGGCGACTCGGAGATCACGAAACGGATCGTGCCGCCTTTCGCGATATCGGCCACCGGCGGGCTGTACACGTAGCCGGGGGTGAAGACATCGAGCGTGAGCGGATACGACGACGGAGGAGTGATCGGGTCGGCGTCATCACCGCATGCACCGAGCGACAGGGCGACCGTCGCAACCAGCGCTGCTCGAGAAACGATTGCCAACCGGAACCTGCCATGCACCGTGCAATGACTGAGTTGATGTCCCATACCGCGAAAGTTGTGTGTCATGAGCTGGCTGGTGAAGTGTCGCACGCTATGCAGTGGACGCGTGCCGCCGTACGAACGTTACGGCGCAAAGTGTTCGCTCCTGCCGCCAAGGTCGTGCTCCCGTTGAGCTTCGCCATGGTCGCGGCCTGCAGCGACAGCAACCCGGCCGGTCCTGTGACACCGGATCCGAGCGGCAACGATCCCGTCGCGGGCGCATTCACGCTCACCACTGTGAACACCAACCCGCTGCCGTACACGATGTTCGACGACAGTGGCTTCAAGCTCGAGATCGCGAGCAGCACAATGTCGCTGCAGATCGGCGGACAGTTTGTGCTCGCCATCACCACGCGCGAAACCGTGGCGGGGTTTGCGTCGCTCTTTGTGGACAGCACCTTTGGCACCTGGCAACAGAACGCCGGTGCGGTCACGCTGACGGATGGCGGCGGCACGGCCTCGCCCGCGACGTGGGATGGTGTGCGGCTCTCGTTCTCCATGGAGAACGAAGACGGCCCCGTGGCGCTGGTGTACCGAAAGGATCCGTAGCGGGTGATCGGCGCAGTGCTTCGGGCTGCCGCACCCTCAGGGCATCAGCACAAGATTCTTGCCGCGTGAATGGCCATTCTCCTGATACGTGATCGCCTCCGCAATTTCGGTCAGCGTGAAACGCCGGTCGATCACCGCGCGCAGTGAACCGGTGGCCATCAGACCCGCGAGCGTCGCCAGATCGGACGCTTTGGTCGTTGCGAACATTTGCATGAACGATTCGTCCACAAACGGATCGTACGCCATGAACCGCAGCGTGCCCAACAGCGGTCCCAGGAACGGCTCGGTGGACGTCGATCCCACAAGCACCGCGCGTCCCCCCGGCACGAGCACTCGACGCAGCGCAGACGGGGCATGGTTGCCCACCATGTCAATGATCACGTCGTAGCGCGCGGTGTCCTGCGTGAAGTCAGTCTGGGTGTAGTCCACGGTGGCATCAGCGCCCAGTGACTGCAGCAACTCCATGTTGCGCGTGCTGGCGACGCCGGTCACATGTGCACCAAGCGACTTCGCGATCTGTACGGCAAACGTGCCCACGCCACCGGACGCGCCGTTCACGAGTACGCGGTCGCCACGCGCGACATGCGCCCGATCGCGCAACGCTTGCAGTGCAGTCGATGCCGCGACAGGCATCGCAGCCGCCTGCTCGAACGAAACGCCACTTGGCATGTGTGCCACACCACCGGTTTCGCGCACAACGAGGTACTCACCATACGCACCGCTGCGCGAGCCAAACACGGAGTCGCCCGGCGCGTATTGGGACACGCTGTCGCCAACGGCCGCCACCACGCCGGCGAAGTCCGCCCCGAAGGCGCGATCGTCGGGTGCGCCAAGCCCGGTCATCAGCCGCATGATGTACGGTTCGCCGCGCAGGTAGTGCCAGTCAAGAGGATTCACCCCTGCCGCGTGTACGCGCACGAGGAGCTCACTGTCGGCCGGCACGGGTATGCGCAGGCGTTCCAACAGCAACAGCTCTGGACCGCCATAGCACGGCTGGTGCACTGCGCCCATGGTGCCGGCCGTGTCGGTGAGCGCAGTGGCCGGGGTGGTGGACGGGCACGTGGACGAGTGGCTGAGCACAAGCGCCAAGCTGCCCAGCGTCGCAGCCACCACGAGTACCGTGCCGCCGAGAAACTTGAGAGGTTTGTTCATGGGCCCAGTACGGCCGTGATACGGGGCGTGTTTCGTCCAGCTCAGGTCACTGGCGCCACGCCCGCGCCACGGGCCAACACACCGGGCCCCGCTCCCGACGCACGCAGCCGCGGCATGACGAGTTCACCAAAGCGACGACACTCCTCAAGGTGTGGATAGCCCGAGAGAATGAAGGTGGAAATGCCGAGCGCCTGATACGCGCGCAACTTGGCTTCCACTTGTGCCGGATCGCCCACAATGGCCAGTCCAACGCCCGTGCGCGCGAGTCCAACTCCCGCCCAGAGGTTGTCTTCCACCAGCAGTGAACTAGCCGCTGACAGCGCGTTCTGCCGCTGTTGGCCGACTGAGTCGGTACGTGCAGACGCCTCCACAAATGCGGCGCGCACCGCCGGGTCAATGCGGCTGATGAGGCGATCGGCCGCCGCCCACGCCTCGGCTTCCGTTTCGCGGACGATCACGTGGCAGCGCATGCCATAGCGCACGCGACGACCGGCGCGCGCTTCTGCCTCGCGCATGGTGGACAGCCGTTCGGCGATGCCGTCGAGCGTGTCTGCCCACACTAGATAGACATCGGCCAGCTCCGCCGCGAGCTGCTGGGCCGCCTCGCTGTGTCCACCAAAATAAATGGGAATGGTTGGCTCGGGTTTTGGCGCAAGCACAGCCCCGCGACACGTGTAGAACGTGCCCGCGTGGTCCACCACCGGCTCCGTCCACAGCCGTCGCATGAGCGCCACGAACTCGTGCGTACGCGCGTGACGCTGTGCATGCGTGTCCACGTCGCCGTACATCGCGTTTTCAGCCGGGTTGCTGCCGGTCACGATGTTCAGGCGCAGCCGCCCGGGGAAGAGATTCGCGGCCGTGGCCGCCATCTTGGCGAAAATCGCCGGATGAAACATGCCGGGGCGCACGGCCACCAGCAGGCCGGCGCCCTGCGTGCGAGCCAGTGTGGCCACCGACGCCGTCCACGCCTCGTGTTCGGCGTGGTAGTTGGTGGCCGTGAGCAGGCTGCTGAAGCCCATTTCGGCCGCCGTTTCGACGAGGCTCGTGAGGTACTGCGCCGTGGGACGCCGCGTGGGCCCCGCACCAATGAACTCGCCGTCGGCAGCGAGTTGGCAGAACCAGAGCAAGTCGAGGTCGGGGGAGGGCGTGGACATTGAGGTCAGGCAAAAGTGAAGTGCGCGGTGGCGCGGGTTACGCCGCGAGTTACACTGCGGCGAGCGCTGTCGCGAGGTCCCGTACGGAGGCATAGCGCGCCGACGGTGGCTTGGCCAGACATCGCATCACGATCTCGTCCAACGCCGGTGCGATTCCCGTCCGACGTGCACTTGGCGGCAGCGGCGTTTCGCTCAGATGCGCCATCATGGTCTGCAACGGCGCACGCCGCTGGAACGGCGCCTCCCCGCTCAACAGAAAACAGAGCAGCGCGCCAAGACTGTAGATGTCGCTGGACGGGCCCACGGCCTCGTCACCGTTGCACTGCTCGGGCGACATGAACGCTGGCGAACCCAGCAGCATTCCCGCCTGCGTGAGCCGATCGTCGCCACCCACGGCCGCGTGACTCGCCACGAGGCCAAAGTCGAGCAGCTTGGCCACATCAGCCACCCCACCACGCTCGCACAGCATCACGTTGCCCGGTTTGATGTCTCGGTGCGTAAGACCTGCGTCGTGCGCTTCGTGCAGCGCGCCCGTGAGCTGCAGCATCACATGCACCGCGCGCGCCGCGGTGAGCGGGCCGTCCTGATCGATCAGCTGTTCCAACGTGAGTCCCGGCAGGTACTCCATCACGTAGTAGAATGTCCCGTCGTCGGCGATGCCGTAGTCGTAGATGGCCACCGTGTTCGGATGCGTGAGCGCTGCCGTCGCCTGCACCTCGCGCTCAAATCGCTGCAGCACATCCGCATTGCCCGCCTGCTCAGCCCGAATGATCTTCACCGCGCACGGACGTCGCAGGTACTGGTGTTCGGCGCGGTATACCTCGCCCATGCCGCCGGCACCCAGCTTTTCACGCACCACGTATTGGCCAAGCCGGCTTGCTTCACGCGCGGCGCCTTCCGACCGCTCAATGCGATATGCACCAAAGACAGACAGGGACGCCATGGCCGCCGTGGAGATCAGTTTCATGCCAACAAACGGCGCCCACGTCTGGAGCGGCAGATCAAATCGCGCAAGGTTCGCGGCGTCGACCAAGAGCGACGCGACGAGCAGGGCGAGCACGATGGCGAGGCACCGTCGCCACGTGTTCGGGATCAACAGTCCATAGGCCACGATACCGAGCACATCGAACATCGCGTAGCCGAGGCCGAGATCAATGGGCGAGATCGGCAGCAGCGCCACGATGGTCGGAAAATCGTTCCAGTGCACCACGCCGCCCACCACGATCATCAATCCAACAAGGCTGAGCTCGACGCGGCGAAGCAACGGCAGGTTGGTGGGCGCGGCTGGCCGCAGCCGCCAGCACACCCATCCCTGCAGCACGCTCGCCACCGCCATGGCGCCGATCACTCGCGACAGCGCGTTCGAGCCCACCGTAACCGAGCCGGCTACCAGGCGAAACGCGTTGAGCAGCACGAACGCGCCTGCGAGTGCCACGAAGACGGCGGCAACAAAGCGCAGCCGGCGGCGCAGCTGCTCCTCCACCGCGCGGGGGGACACGCCAGCCTTGACCGACCCCGAGGCAAATCGGAAACCGGCGGGCAACTGGGGCGGCACCCCGTGGGAAGCGTCGGATCGAGGCATGCGGTGCGTCAAACATGGTGCGGAAGGTGCGTGCCAACAATGCGTCCACCCCCGCGCGGCAGGCTTCAGCCGGTAGCCGCCAACGCTGCTTCAAGGTCGGACACCAGCGACTCCGGCGTGTCGGTAGGTGCGTAGCGATTGACCACAGCGCCCTGCCGGTTCACCAGGAACTTGGTGAAATTCCATTTGATCGCCGTGGAGCCCAGCAGGCCGGGGGCCTCGCTCCGGAGCCATGCCCAGAGCGGATGTGCTCCGTCACCGTTCACGTTGACCTTGCTCATCATGGGGAAGGTCACACCGTAGTTGCGCTCGCAGAACGCGGCGATCTGATCGCTGGTGCCGGGCTCCTGCGCGCCGAACTGATGGCTCGGGAAGCCGACCACCACCAGACCGCGGTCCTGATACGTGTCCCAGAGCTGTTGCAGCCCGGCGTACTGCGGCGTGAGCCCGCACTCGCTGGCCGTGTTCACAATCAGGAGCACCTGATCACGGAAGGTCGCGAGCGACACGGACTCGCCGTCCAGACGCTGAGCGGTGAAATCGTAGACGGAGGTCATCCGGGAAAGCTAGCGCACGCTCGCTAACTTGAGCGAGTCCCCATCCTCTGCGGGATTCCCGCGCTCCCGGAGCACCATGCACGACTCTGACTCCACGCCAGGAACCGAACCCCTCGGCACCCCCCTCAAGCCGTGGCACCCCACGCAGATCGGGCGCTACCGCATTGTCAGCCTGCTGGGCGAGGGCGGCATGGGCGTGGTGTACGAGGCGGAGCAGGACCAGCCCAGGCGTCTCGTGGCGCTCAAGGTGGTGCGCGAGGACTTCGTGACGCCCGAGCTTGTGCGTCGCTTCGCGCTGGAGTCGCAGGTACTCGGACGACTGCAGCACCCGGGCATCGCGCAGATCTACGAGGCCGGCACGTTCGAGGAAGTGCACGCCACGCTCCCGTACTTCGCGATGGAGCTGGTGAAGGGCCAGTCGCTCATGGAGTATGCGAACGCGCGGTCGCTCGAACTCGCGCAGCGTCTCGCCCTGTTCTCGCGTGTGTGCGACGCGGTGCACTACGCGCACCAGCAGGGCGTCATTCACCGCGACCTCAAGCCGGCCAACATCCTGGTGGACGCCAGCGGGCAACCCAAAGTGCTCGACTTTGGTGTGGCGCGCCTCACCGACGCCGACGTGCAGGCCACGCGCCAGACCTCCGTGGGTGAAGTGATCGGCACGCTGCAGTACATGAGCCCCGAACAGGCGAACGCCGACCAGGCGAACATTGACGTGCGCAGTGATGTGTACTCGCTGGGCGTGATCCTGTACGAGCTCATGACCGGCCGCGTGCCGTACGACCTGTCGCGCAAGCTCATTCACGAAGCCGCACGCATCATCGTGTTCGAGGAGCCGGAACGTCTGAGTTCGGTGAACCGACAGCTGCGCGGCGACGTGGAAGTGATTGTCGCCAAGGCGCTCGAAAAGGAAAAAGAACGACGCTACGGCTCGGCCGAGGCGATGGCCAGCGATGTGCGGCGCTATCTCAAGGATGAGCCCATCACTGCGCGACCGGCCAGCGCGCTGTACCAGCTGCGCAAGTTTGCCCGGCGCAATCGCGCGATCGTGACGGGACTCGGTGTCGCAGCGGTCGTGCTCGTGCTGGGTAGTGCCGTGAGCTTGTGGCAGGCCGTGCGCGCAACGTCGGCCGAACAGCTGGCTCAGACTCGGCTTGAGGAAGCGGTGACGCTCCGCGCACTCGCCGAAACCCGCCGCGCCCAAGCCGATTCCGCGCTGGTTGTTGTGGACTCGGCGCGGCGAATCGCCGACATCGCGCGTGCGGCCGCCGATTCCGCGCGATTGGCCGCGCTGGGCGAACAGGCGTTGGCCACCGCCAGTGCACAACGTGCCAATGGCGAGGCCGCGAAAGCACAGGCGGTGAACACGTTCCTGCAGGACATGCTCGCGACCTCCGATCCGGCCAACGCACTGGGGCGGGAGCTCACCGTACGCGAGGTGCTGGACAGTGCCGCTGCCGAGGTGGGGCGCGGTGCGCTGGCGCGACAGCCAGAGGTGCGGGCCAGCATTGAGACCACCATCGGCCGCACGTATTACGCGCTCGGCCTGTACGAACAGTCCACGATGCATCACGATTCGGCGTTCACCATTCGGCGTCGCGTGTTGGGTCCCGGAAACGCGGACGTGGCCACCAGTGCCGCCGATCTCGCGTTGTCGCAGCGCGCAACCGGCGACTACGCGGCGGCCAAAGCCACCATCACGAGCGCGTTGGCCACCATGCGTCGCACGATGTCGCCCAACGATGACCAGATCACAGCGGCGCTCGAGACGCTGGCCGAACTTCGCTACCAAGAGGGTGAAAACGCAGACGCCGAGCGGCTGTATCGCGAAGCGCTGCAACTCACGCGCGCTCGGCACGGCAATACGGGCCTCGTGGTGGCACGTCGCCTCGCGGCACTTGGCACGTTCTTCAGCTATACGGGACAGTACGCGGAGGGCGAGAAGCTCTTGCGAGAGGCACTCACTCTGCGCCAAGCCGCGCTTGGTGCCAATCACCCGGACGTGCTGATCGCCATGATGTCGATCGGCGACGCCGTGCGCAATCAGCGCCGGTTCCCTGAGGCGGAGGTCATGTTGCGCGAGGCACTGCCCGTCGCGAAAACGTTGTATGGCGCGTCGCATCCCATGATTGCGAACGTCGAGAGTCGGTTGGGTACCGTGCTCAATGATCAGGGCAAGCGTGAAGAAGCCGAACCGCTGCTGCGTGATGCGCTCGACATGCGAGTGCGACTGCTGGGCGAACGACATCCCGATGTACAGCTTGCGCGCACGGACCTTGCGCGACTCATGCAGACCCTCGGTCGCTTCGATACCGCCGACGCGCTGTTCACCGCGGCGTTGAACGCACGACGCGCAGAACTCGGCGACATGAGTCCGGCCGTGGCCTCATCGATTTCCGATCTGGGCTATCTCGCGCGCCTGCAAGCAAAGTGGCCGGAAGCCGAGCGGCGGTATCGCGAGGCGATGCCCATCTGGAAGGCGGCCGCCATCGTGGATGAGGCGATCAACGCGCAGGCGGAAATCGGGTGGGCGCTGCTCAAGCAGGATCGTCTGGATGAGGCGGAAACCCTGCTCAACGATGTGCTGGCGCAGCGGCGCGCACGCTATGGGGACGCGCACTACGCCGT
>JBBSPE010000120.1:0-13731 GCA_038259155.1 Gemmatimonadales bacterium | reverse complement strand
TTCCCTTATCCAGAGCAACTACTCCACGGTGGGGTTTGGTGCCGGCCTCGTGGTGGCCGATGCCGGCTTTGCGTGGCACAACCGCGGCGCTGGCTTCTCCTTTGACCGGGACAACGTGAACCGGCTTGAAGGGCGCAAGCGGCCGTTGCACACGATCATTCCGGCGTTCATGGAGCGCGGAGACACGCGCATTGCCTTTGGCATCATGGGAGGCTGGAATCAGGCGCAGGCCCACGCGCAGTTTGTGTCCAACATCGTGGACTTCGGCATGAACATTCAGGGGGCGCTCGACGCGCCGAGATTTTCCAAGGACACGTTCGACGGCTGTGACGTGAACTTCGAATCGCGCATTCCCGACGGCGTGCTGCAGGCGCTGGCAGCAATGGGCCACAAGATCGTGATGCGCGGCGACTACTCCAGCACACGCATGGGTGCCGGCCAGGCTGTGCAGCGGGACTTCACGTCGGGCATGAATGCCGGGGCGTCTGATCCGCGCAAGGACGGCGCGGCGGTGTCGGAGTTGCTGCCGATGCCGGAGCGGCAGCGCTGAGTGCTGATCATATCCCAAGGAGACAATCGTGCGACACGCCTTCCTCGTCCTGACCATTGCGGTCACCGCCGCCTGCAGCACGCGAACCAGCCCTCCAGCTGCCTCCGAAGGCTCGGCCAGCGGTGGCGCCTCGACCGTGTACCATGACACCACCGGACGCACCGACATCCTTGGTGGCGGCGCGCGACTGATCCCCATCTCCACACCCAAGGGCACGTTCAACGTCTGGACCAAGCGCGTAGGCAACAACCCGACCATCAAGGTGCTGCTCCTGCACGGCGGTCCGGGCATGACACACGAGTACTTCGAGGCCGCCGATTCCTATTTTCCCGGTGCCGGCGTCGAGTACTACTACTACGACCAGCTGGGCTCCTACTACTCCGATCAGCCCGCGGACTCATCGTTGTGGAACACCGCGCGGTTCGTTGAGGAAGTGGAGCAGGTGCGGCAGGCACTCGGGCTCAATCAGGACAACTTCTACCTGCTCGGGTCATCGTGGGGTGGTCTCTTGGCCATGGAGTACGCGCTCAAATATCAGCAGCACCTGAAGGGTCTCATCATCTCCAACATGATGGCCAGCATCCCGGCGTACAACGCGTATGCCAAGAGTACGCTCATGCCGGCCATGGACCCAGCGGTGCTCGCGGAGGTGCGGGCGCTCGAGGCGGCGCAGGACTATGCCAACCCGCGCTACATGGAACTGCTGATTCCCAATCACTACCAGCAGCATGTGCTGCGCATGCCGCCGGAGCAGTGGCCTGATCCGGTCCTGCGCGCATTCAAGCACGTGAACAATGATGTCTACATTCCCATGCAGGGGCCGAGCGAACTCGGTGCGAGCGGCAAACTCGCGCTGTGGGATCGCAGCGCGGACTTGCCGAACATCACGGTGCCGACGCTCACGATCGGCGGCACATACGACACGATGGACCCCAAGTACATGGAATGGATGTCGACCCAGGTGCAGCGCGGTCGCTTTCTGCTCTGCCCTACCGGGAGTCATCTGGCCATGTACGATGATCAGGTGACGTACTTTGGCGGAGTGATTCAGTTTCTCAGGGACGTGGACGCGGGGCGGTTTTGATCGGTCCGTACCCTTCCGGAGCGCCACCAGGAACCGCGCTGACCGTCACAGCTTCTTCAGCACCTGCGACAACAGCATGCCACGCACGTCCTGAATGTCATCGATGCGCCACCGGTCATCCCCCCGCTCCTGGTCATTGCGCAGCAGGTACGTGATCGTCCACTCGTTTCGGCCATCCTGGAACGTGACGGGTACCCAGGCCTTTTCGCTCCGCACCTTCGCATCGCCCACGCGGAATGCGCTGGCGCCTTGGCTGCCCGAAAAGGGGTCAATCACCATGGGCGGCGAGGTATCGGACTTGGCCGCGCGCTCAAAGTATTTGTAGAGACCGTTTCGGAAGCGTCGCGTGAGCAGGCGTTCCTTCCCGTTCAACGCTCCGGCGGCGAATACACGCGACCCGGCGAAATGCAGCTTGAGAAACTCGCGTACGGGTCGCTCCGGGTAGTCGCGTGACGCACCTGTAAACCAAAATGGCGCCGCGGCCCCGGCATCGGCAGGCGCCACGGCCGCCAGCAACAGAGTGCGTGCACACATCGCGAGCAGCTGACGTCGTTCAACACTCATGGGCACTCCGCTCCGGCGGTGACGGCTGGCGTGCGAGCAAGCGCTCGGTGAGAAATGTACCACCACGATCGCTCATTCGAACGGACCGATCATGGCGACCATTCTGATCTCCGCAGCAAAAGCCAAATTCGCCGCACTCGTTCGCCGGGTCGCGGCGTGAGGAGAAGGCTGCATCCCCAACACCAGGTCGCTTCAAGGGCGCGATTCATTTCAGCGACGATGCCGTTGCTGAACGCGCTTCAACGGCCCGTCTACGTGAGCGCTCGCCATTGACGGTGCCGTCGTGACGAACAACGAAGCGTTCGTCGAACTCGGTGTTACGGTGTTTGGGTAAGGTGCCGCCCGCGGAAGAAGGCGGGACCAGCATCGACCTGCCGGACGCCACGTTGGTGACGTTGAACCGCAAAATGCGCTAGCGAGCCGGCTCAGCCACCACACGCTCCAGCTTGGCCCGAACCGCGCGCACGTTCGCGTCCATCGGCGCCTCAGCGTCACGCAGGAGGTCCACGTAGCGGCGATAGTAGTCAGACGCCTTGGCGCGATCACCACGCTCCGCGTACAGATCACCCAGGCGCTCGAGCGCCGGCGCATACCACGTGGCCTCGTACCCCAAGTCGGTGGAGACCGACGACACCGACAGTGCGCGCTCCAACAGCACGCGCGCTGAATCGGCCGCCCCGAGCTTGTCGTAGGCGAATGCTGCCTCGGCGAGCCCGCGATTGTACTCGTGAATGGCGGTCACCAGTGGGCCAGACCGCCACGCACGGAAGGCACGCACCGCAGGCTCCCATCGCTGCTCCGCAGCCGCGATGGCCCCCACCGCAAGCGCCGAGTCGGCAAGGAAGCCGGGCCGCGTGCTCTCATCCATGGCGCGCCAACTGTCGAGGAGTGATCGGGCGCGGGCCACGTCACCCAGTTCTGCGGCCAGGGCGATGTGCCAGGCATACGTGTCCGGATCGCGATCGTCGGACGGCGTGTCCACGAATGACTGCAGCACGCGCCGGGCAGGCGCAGAATCACCCGTGAGTCGGAACTCCGCCAGCGTGATCTTGGGATAGTCTCGGGCACCCGGCATGGCGCCATCGGCACACTGGCGCCACCCCTCAAATCGCGCGCGCTGGAGTTGCACGAAGCAGCGATAGACGCGCGTGGCCCGCAGCTCACGATCCGCACTGTCCGCGAGGAATGTCTCCAGTTCGTCGAAGTCGCGCTGCGCGAATCGAGTGTGGACCTGCAGGAGCCGAAAAAATACGTGGCCCGGCAACACGCGTTCCATACCTGCGAGCGAACTGTCTGCTCCAACGAAATCGCGCTGGGCGACTTGCGCCTCGATCAGGTTCCACCATCCCACAGGGCCGCTCGGGTCCTCGGTGACGCCGCGACGCGCCATGCCCTCCGCCTCGTCGAAGCGCTGGCGTTTGAGCAGGAAGTCAGCGTAGCTGACCGGACTGCCACCGAGCTCCAGCGACCGGACGATGGCGGCTTCTTCGGCTATGGTGTCGTTGCGCCCTCTGTGGTAGTCGGCTTCCGTCGCCCATCGGTTCTTCTCCGACAGTCGATCGCGCAGTGCGTAGGCGCGCTCGGTTGCCCGCGTGGCCAGCTGCGTCGCGCCATTGTTCGCATGCATCACGAACAGCAGCCGCCAGACCGACGCGAACGTGCTGTCAATCACCAGCGCCTCATTCGCGAGCGCGATGGCGCGATCCCGCTGGCCATCATTCTCGGCTCGGCTGGCAGCGGTATAGAGCTTGAGCGCCGGCAGGGATGCCGTTGTCACCTTGGCCAACGGCGGTGCCGCCGCCAGGTCTCGCAACGACTCGCCGATCCCGCGCCGAAGCGCACGACCCAACTCCTCCACGGCACCAATCAGTTCGTCGTCGTTCGACGCCGTGGCGCGGGCCGTGAACGCCTCGCTGCCACCGCTGCTCGCCACCACGCGCGCGGTGAGCTGGTAGCCGGAGCCGAGTCGCGCCACGTCGCCCACCACGAACGCCTTCGCCCCTTCACGTTCGGCGAGCTCCTGGGCCTTTGATTCCTCCAGGACCGCGTCGTGCGCCAGCCCCATGCGATCGAGGGCGTCCCACATGGCCGCCTGGCTCATGACGTCCACCACGCGCGACTGCTGCAACTCCACGCGCACGGCGTCGGTCACGGTTTGCGCGAGCGTGGAGTCCGCCGTGCGGTTGGCGAACTCCGACACCAGCAGCAGATCGTTCCGTGCGAGCACCGCGTCGCCGATGAGTGTGCCCGCGCGCCCATCCTGACGGTACCAGCCCACGCCCAGGACGGAGAGCACGATCACGAGCACTCCTGCGGTCACGAGTCGCTTGCGACCGCGCGGGTTGCTGGTGCTCGGCGCGGACGCACCGGGTGGCGATGCCACGCGACCGGACGCGACAGTTTCTGCCGCCGACGCCTGCCCTGATGAGGCAACCGATGCGGGCGCGGCCGACATCGCCGCCGTCGCCCCCGAGTTCGTGGGCAGCGCCTCGAGCGCCTGCACAAACTCCCCGGCTTTCTGCCAGCGATCGGCCGGATTTTTCTCCAGGCACCGCATCACGATCGCCTCGAGTGCCGGCGGCACGGAGGCGCGGTAGCGGGACAGTGGATCGGGCTGGTGGGCCAGATGGCCCGCGAGCACCTGCTGCGGGTTGGTGCCCAGAAACGGCGCCCTGCCAGCCAGCATTTCGTACGCCATCACACCGAGTGCGTAGATGTCCACCCGGTGATCGAGCTGCGGATCGGCCGTGGCCTGCTCCGGTGCCATGTACGTGGGTGTGCCGAGTGCCATGCCGGTGCTCGTGATGCTGCTTGAGGCGGCTGCGTCGGTGAGGGCCTTGGCGACACCGAAGTCGGTCACCAGCGCATGCGCACCCGACAGCAGGATGTTCTCCGGCTTGATGTCGCGGTGCACCACGCCCTGAGTGTGCGAATACTCGAGCGCGTCCCCGACTTCGCGCAGGATGCGCACCGCGTCATCGATGGGCAGGGCGCTGGCCTTCTCCAGACGATCACGCAACGACTGCCCCGGCACGAAGGGCATCACATAGAACAGCACGTCCCCCGCGCCGCCGGAATCGTACAGCGGCAGGATGTGCGGGTGATGCAGGCTGGCCGCAATCTCGATTTCGCGAAGGAACCGCTCCGCCCCCAGGCTCACCGCCAGGTCGGGACGCAACACCTTCACCGCCACGTCGCGGCGGTGCTTGGTGTCTTCGGCGAGATAGACCGTGGCCATGCCCCCGACACCGAGCTCGCGCTTGACGCGGTAGCGGTCGGTGAGGGCAGCGGTCAGGGCGGCCGGCGGGTGGGGCATGTGGTGGATCCTTGCGTGGCGGGTGCGCTGGAAGCTAACCCGTCGCACGGAGGCCGCGCGGGCCGCGCTGAGTGTCGGTGCGCTACACGAACGGATTTACGATCCGAACGCCGTCAATCAATTGACCAGCGTTCAGATCTTCGCTGTATATGGTGGTGCAACCGCTTGCGGCAGACGCGGCCACGATGAGCGCGTCCCAGAATGACAGCTGGCTCAGCACCGATCGATCGACCGCTTTCTCGATCAGCTCCGGGGAAATCTGCACGACTTCAAAGATCGTGAACGCTTGCATCACACGCCTTTCCGCGAGCGGTGCCACCCCCAGTTGTCGGCTTCGCGGACGCGTCGAACTTGGGCACGAAGTCACGCATCGTGGCCAGGCCACCCATGATGCGCACGCATTTCGTGTAGCACAGGTCCTTCACGGCGATCGGAATGCCGTGCAACGGTCCGCGGTAGTTCCCCTTGGCGATCTCACGCTCGGCGGTACCGGCGGCAGTCAAAGCCCGCTCCCGCGAGACCGTGGCGTAGCTGTGCAATGTTGGTTCGAGTGCGTCGATGCGATCGAGCATCAACTGCGTCAGCGCCACCGGCGACACGGCACGCGTCTCGATCAGCCGGGCTACGTCCCGAAGGGGTAGGTAGTGCAGCACGTATAGCGTCTCCTCGGGTGTCGCGTTGGCTGCCGTGGTCGACACGGCGCGAGCGGAAACAGCGGGCGCACGCGGGCACGCACGGTCAGGGACGAGTCTCCTTGAGCACCCACCCGTCGGGGTCGAGCGCCACGGGGGCAGTGGGACGTGTGTCTAACTCGAACCGGAATGTATCCGATGCGGAGCCGGCCACCGCCGCTCGGCAGGTGCGATCGGCGCCAACGCCCCAGCACAGCTCGAGGGGTACGCGGAATCGCGGCCAAGCGTCCTTCTGGACCTGCCGCACCGTCACCTCCGCCACGCCGGCACTCCCTGCTCCCGCGCTCCAGCGCTCCTCCACTTCGAACACGGGGAACCCCGGCCGGTGGAGCCATTGGGTGAAGAACCAGTCGAGATCCCGGTGGGAGACCTCTTCCATGACGGACTGCAACTGTTCGGTGAGCACGGCGCTGTGCAGGTGCCGCGCGTAGTACGTGCGGATGCCCGCGAAGAACGCGTCGTCGCCGAGCAGGCCGCGCAGCATGTGCAGCACCCAGGCGCCTTTCGGATAGCTGTTGTCGTTGAGCAGCGCGAACAGATCGGTTTCGGCTGGGTCGATCACCGGACGTTCCACGTCCTTGGACGCCACCACCGTTTGCCGACTCTTCTCCATGAGTGCCGCGAAGGCCGGGCCTCCGTCGGCCACCTCGAAGAAGAGGTCTCCGAAGTAGGTGGCGAAGCCCTCCGAGAGCCACAGGTGGTACCAACTGGCTTCGGTGACGGCGTCGCCAAACCACTGGTGTGCGATTTCGTGCGACACGGTCTCCTCCATGTTGCGCCCGCTCGCGAGCGCCTGTTCGGAATAGAAGATCGCCGAGGCGTTCTCCATGCCGCCAAAGCGCGTCGTGGACTGCACGTTCGCCAGCTTCTCAAACGGGAAGTCACCAATGATCTCCGTGAACACGTCCACCATCTGTGCCGTGCGCCGGAACGAGGGCTCGGCCTTCTCGACGTCCTCCGGGAAGATCCAGGTGGACACCTCCACGCAGCCATCCTCTCGGCGCGATGCCGGTGCACGGCCGCAAGCCGCAAGCCCCACGGAGCGAACCTCAAAGCGCGCCGCGCCGATCACCATGTTGTAGGAGGAGATGGGCACACCAACCTCCCACACCCAGGTCCGTCGATCTGCCCCCGAGCCCAGTGCGCCCGCCAGAGTGGGCGTCGGGCCGGACATGCGATGTCCGTTGGCAATGACCGACCACGCCTCAGGGGCGTGGATGGTGTAGCGCACCGTGGCCTTGTCGTCGGGGTGATCCACCGAGGGAAGCCAAAAGCGCGTGCGGTTGGGCCAGTTGTCCACGAAGGCCACCGGCGTGCCGTGCACGTTGTTGCGGAGCAGCAGCCCGTCGTCGGGCACGCCGCGGTACTCGAGCGCCACCGTCACCACATCACCCGGCGTCGTGCCCGCGAGCGGTATGCGCACCACACCGTTGTTGTAGGTGTACGGCAGGGTGCGCCCATCCACTGTCAGCCGGGTGATTTCGAGCCCGGTGAAGTCGAGCGGCAGCACAGCTTGCTGTGCGGTAATGGCCACGGTGAGTGCGGCACGTGCCTCGATGCGATCCGACCCGGCACCCAGCGCGATCTCCACGTCGTAGTGCTGCACGTCCACACCCGGAGCATACGGCCCGGGCGCGGGGGCGACGCCGGCCTTGATCGGTGCGGGCTCCTGCGCGCCGGCAGCTGTGGTGCGCAGCGCGAGCAGGGCCGTGGCGAGCGCGAGCAGCCGCATGGGTGCGACGGGGACATGCGACGACATTCGACGTTCTCCTGGAGGGGGCCTGCAGTGGCGCGTTGAATGGCGCACCCGCAGTATGCCGCGTGCCACCGCTCTCGGCGAGGGCGAGAGGGCCATGTGCGTGACCCCGCGCCTCGCGGACGCACTCCTCTGATTGCGTGACCCACCGCTGCGGCGGCATACTCAAGGTTTCCCCCCACCCGGAGCAGCTCCCGCATGACGAATCGCCGCGCTTTCCTCACCGCTACCACCACGGTCGGTGCTGCGCTTGTCTTCGGCGCACGCGCCGGTCGTGCACAGGACGACCATGACACGCCCGCCCGTCAGGACGGCGCGCTGCCGCCCGCCATCCGCGCCCTCAAGCCCATGCGCGACGGCGTGGTGCCGATCAGCGTGGCCGAGCGTCAGGGACGCATCGAGAAGGCCAAGCGGCTCATGAAGGAGCACAACGCGCAGGCGCTGCTGCTCACCGGTGGCACATCAATGAACTACTTCACCGGCATCCAGTGGGGCATCAGCGAGCGACTCCTGGCCGCGTGCATCCCGGTGTCGGGGCGACCGTTCCTGGTCACGCCCAAGTTCGAGGAGTCGCGCGCGATGGAGCAGGTCGCGCGCGGTCCCATGGCTGGTGAGGCCGACGTGTACGCGTGGGAGGAGCACGAAGACCCGTACGCACTCATCGCCAACGCGCTGCGGGACCGCGGCATGGCCACCGCCAACATCGCGGTGGAGGAGACGGTGCGCTTCCAGTTCAGCTTCGCCGCCTCCAAGCTGGCCGGCGTGACCGTGGTGGACGGCACCCCGATCACGGCCGGCTGTCGGACCATCAAGGACGCCCACGAGCTCGCGCTCATGCGCCACGCCAGCAAGGTCACGCTGCTGGCGTACGAAGCCGCGTGGAAGTCGCTGAAGGAGGGCATGACGCAGGGCGACTTCGCCCGGCTGGTGAGCCTCGCGCATACACAGTTGGGTTACAGCGGCTCGGCCGGCGTGCAGGTGGGCGAGTACTCCGCGCTGCCCCACGGCTCGGCCACCCCGCAGGTGGTGCGGGAGGGGAGCATCCTGCTCATCGACGGTGGCTGCAAGGTGGAAGGCTACAGCTCCGACCTCTCACGCACGTTCGTGCTGGGCAAGGCCACGCAGCGCATGAAGGATGTCTTCGAGATCGAGCATGCGGCGCAGTCGGCGGCGCTCGCGGCCGCGCGCCCGGGTGTGCCCTGCGAGGCGGTGGACGCGGCGGCGCGCAAGGTCATCGTGGACGCGGGGTTCGGCCCCGACTACACGTACTTCAGCCATCGCGTGGGCCACGGCATGGGCATGGACGGGCACGAGTGGCCGTACCTGGTGCGCGGCAACACGCTTCCGCTGGCACCGGGCATGGTGTTCTCCGATGAACCGGGTATCTACATCCCGGGAGAGTTCGGCATCCGCCTGGAAGACGACATGGTGATCACCGACAACGGCGCCGAACTGTTCACGCCCCAGTCCCCCAGCCTCGAACGTCCGTTCGACCGGTGATCCACCGGCTGGTATCGGCCACATCACGGGCGGCCGGCGCAATATCACGCGTCCTTCTTGCGGCCGTGATGGCGGCAACTGCGTGCCGAGCGCCGGCATCTGCGACCGCTCGACCCAATCTCGACGGCACACGCGGCAACGCCATTCTGATGGACGGCCGCTTCACCGATTGGGCCACGTCCGTGGCGCCACTCCTCACTGGTTCCGCAACGAATACCGGCAGCGCGGTTCGGCTCGACACGCTGTGGGCGACGGACGACGCGGCCTGGCTGTATCTCTCCTTCGCCGTGCACGATACGATCACGGCGCAGGGGCTGCCCGGCACGCTGCACGTGCTCATCGACACGGACGACGATGCCAACACGGGCGGAACGGTGATGGGTACGGCCGGCATCGACGCCGTCATTGACCTGTCGCGCACGAAGCCGGGACCGCCGGGAACGCGTGGTGCCGGCGCATCGCTCCGCGTACCGGATGGCACCGCCTCGACACAGGGACTCGGCGCGCACCGCAACGCGCACGACGTGGGTCTGCTCTTGCTCCCCACCTGGAGTTCCACACGGTTTGAGATGCGCCTCGCGCGTGCTGGCGCCGCTGATGGATTCGCGCGGCTCGGCGAACGGGTGCGATTGCAGTTCGTGTTCGAGGATCAAGGGACCGTGTTCAGCAGAACAGACGCAGCGCAGTACACCATGCAGACGAAGCGTGGCGCAGACCCGTTCACACGCGCCACGCAGGAGATTCCCGCACGTGCCACCGGCAGCGTGCGTATCGCCCAGTGGAATGTTGCCGGCGATCGCTTTCGCACACCAGCGCGGCACGCGAAACTGCTGGGCGCAGTGCAACCGGACGTGGTCATGCTGGACGAGGTGTACGAGAACGTGTCCGACTCGTCGCTCGCGGCGTTTTTCGCCGAGCCCGCGCTGGCCCGGCTCGGCCAATGGCGGTGGGTGCGCTCGGGCAGTGGTGGCCGACAGAAGACGGTTGTTGCCACGCATGACCGCGCGATCCGTGCTGCGGCGTCGATGGCCGTCGTGGACTTCGCGCCCGGGTCGCTCGACAGCTTGCGCGCCATTGTGCCCGCCGCATTTCGTGCCTCACTCGATGTCGAGGAACGGGATCAGATACCCGCCACGGGCGCGTGGGTGGATATGGGTGGGATCGACGTACTGTTTGTCCCGGTCGACCTGCGCAGTGCCGGCTATCACGGAAGTCCGCACGATGCCGTGCGGATGTTGCAGGTGCGCACCATTCGCGCGCGAGTTGCAGTCACGTCGCGCCCCCGTGGTGATTGCGGGTGACTTCAATCCAGTCGGTGCGTTCGCGCCGGTGGCCACAATGATGCGCGGCCTCGATGTGAATGGTGGCGATCTGCAGCTCGCGGAGAACGCACGGCTGGGCGAGGCCACGTTGGCCACGTGGCGCAACCCGGACGTGAACCTCTTTGGGCCGGGACGGCTGGACCTGACACTCTTTCCCGGGGCCGCCCTCGAACGCACGGGCGGTTTCGTGTTCGCCAGTGAAGACCTCACGACGGCGACGGCTACGGCGCATGGACTCACGCGAGAGGATTCACAGCTCGCGTCCGATCACCTGATCGTCGTGACTGACCTGCGGCACTCGCGGCGCTAAAGCGCGATCGGCTGCCGTTTGCGGCAGGTTTCCCGGTCTCCGCTGGACAGCGCGCCAACCGTACGCAACACCAGTGATGCGTCGAGCGTAAACAGTTTCCACCGCACAATCGATGGCGCTGGCAAGCCGGTGGACGCCAGATCGCGAATGGGCACGTCGCCCGGCCACGGATTGTGTGAGGCGGTGGTGATCATGGCCAGCACCAGATGCCGGGAGCGGTTGTTGAACGCTCCGCTCGAGCAGACCAGCGCCGGTCGCCGCTTTGACGCGTCGCGGTCCGAAAACGGAAACGGGACCACCACCACATCGCCCGGCCTACAGGTCGGCATAGGCCGCGTTGTCGCCGAGCGAACCCCATTCCGGCGCGAGTGTCGCTTCAAGCGCCAACAGCTCAGCATCGGTCGGCGGGGCGCGTCGCACGCGGACGCCGTCGGGCTCGATGGTGAACTCGATGCGGTCTCCCGCCGTAAGCGCGAGCGCATCGCGCACAGCGCGCGGAATGGTGGCCTGGTACTTGGACGTCAATGTGGACACGGGCATGGCACTCCTCCGCAACACGTAGTGGTAATACGTATTACGGTAATGGGTCTTGATCTCTGTGGCCAGTGTTTGACGCCAGCATCGTAGCCCATGCGTGGCGGCACCGCGCCATCGTTCCATTGCGCCCGAGCGCGCCACATTTCTCAGTCTTGGGCCGCGCGCGACCCCTCGGCCGCGGCCATTGTGCACACCGCGCCCTCACTTCCCCCGCAACGCGTGCAGTCGCAAGGCCAGCGCCACCGGCGCCCCTTCCCGCGCGACATCGGCGAACACCAGCTGCTCGCCATCCGACGACACCGCCGCCGCGCCCCACGGGTCGCGGCGGAAGTGCACGCGAGGCGATCCGATCACCGGTTTGACGCCGGGCGTGAAGCTGGCGGCCTGGATCTCATTGCCCTGCTGGAAATACAGCGTGCGCGAATCTCGCGCCCAACTGGGACTCCGGCCACCGCCAATCGAGACGAGGTATCGACCGTCGGGTACGGGAAACGTGGTGACGAACACCTCGTCGCGACCGTTCTCATTCGACGTGAACGCCAGCCACTGGCCGTCCGTCGAAATGGCGGGCGAGCGCGAATCGGTGCCGGTCTGGCTGATCCATCGCACCCGGTCCGCCGAGTCCAGGTGCGCGATGCCGAGGCGTCGCACGTCGGTGCCTTGTTGGCTGGAGAACGCAACCCACGGTCCCCACGCACTCAGGGTTCCGGAAAACGTGCCGTCGCGCAGCCTGATGGTCGGTGAAGCCACACCACTGCCATCAACGGCGCGCACAAAGAGTTGATCGCCGCTGAGCGCGTAGAGAATCGAGTCCCCGCCGGGTGCCCACCCGATGGCGTTGAGGCGAGCCTCCACGGTTGCGCGCGTCAGGGCGCCCCGCTCCACATCGAAGACGTACGGCTCGTACTCGCCGCGCGCGCGGACACCGGTCAGGAGCAGGCGCGTATCCGACTTGCCGAATTCCAGGCTCAAGATATTGAGGAAGTTCGGGAACCCGTTGGGCTTCGGCGCACGATCGCCACGCAGATTGACCATCGTGATGCCGGAGGTCCCACTCAGTGACGTCGCGGCCGGCCACACGTTTGACCAGCACGAGCGTGCCGGTGGCCGACACCGCGTACTCACCGTGCAACAGCACCGGCGACCGTCGCTCGACCTGATTCGCGATCACGACACCCGGACCGGCCGTGTCTCCGGTCGCAAGATCGAACGGGTACTGAAGCAATGCTCCGTCTCCACTCACCAGAATAGCGCGCCCTGTGCCGGGACATACTGCGGCGTGGCCCCGTTCGCGATCACATGCGACTCGCCCGTCTTCAGCGACCGCCAGTGCACATGTGGCGAGACGTCGAGGGAGGACGTGGTGTAGAGCAGCACCTGCTCACGCGCCCATTGCTGTGGCCCACCCATCTGCAACGTGGAGTCGCCGGGAAACAGCGGCGTGAGCGATCCACCGGTGGCCGCCACGTGCAACATCTGACCGGAGACGGCGAGCGTGATGTCCCCGTTGTCTGACCAATGGCCGCCCCCCACAAAGCCCTCCGGGACCGCTGCAATGAGCTGCGGCTCACTCCCGGTCAGCGAAAGGCGCCAGAGCTGTCGGTTCGCTACGAACCCGACCTGATCACCCGTCGGCGAAAAGAACATCGACGTCGCGTTGCCCGTCCCGGGCAGGCGTCGCGTGCGGAGCTCGGTCAGGTCCCGCACATGCAGGAACACGTCGCGCTGCGCGTCGGGGGCCGTGGTGTCTGCCACCGGAGTCGCGGGATCCACGGCCGGACTGCCCTGAAACAGCAGCCAGCGCCCATCGGGAGAAATAGAGAACATCTGGCCGCAGCAGATCAGCCGCAGCGACACGGAGTCGGGCGGCGTGATCTCGAACTGCAACGGCAGCGACGTCTCCTCGGCCGCAGGCGCGCGCACGTTCCAGATGGCCGCGCCGCCGCCCAACGCGCCCACGAGAGCGGCGATCGCCGCAATCGGGGCCACGCGGCGGCCGACGGAGCGGGTGGGCGTGGACGCGACCGA
The DNA here is from genome assembly GCA_038259155.1 of Gemmatimonadales bacterium. Lineage (GTDB taxonomy): Bacteria > Gemmatimonadota > Gemmatimonadetes > Gemmatimonadales > Gemmatimonadaceae > JAABRT01. The sequence goes on along the minus strand of JBBSPE010000120.1, from coordinate 72 downwards.
TGCTCCCGTTGAGAGACCCGTGGCCGATGGGATGAGCAACCCCTGACTGAACAACGCCGCCGACGCAAATCG
>JBBSPE010000119.1:0-14013 GCA_038259155.1 Gemmatimonadales bacterium | reverse complement strand
GCCCCGCTCACCGCGGCAGACCCGCCGTTTCGTCCAGGCCGAGCATGATGTTCGCGTTCTGAAGCGCCTGACCGGCCGCGCCCTTCATGAGATTGTCAATCGCCGCGAACAGCAGCAGCGTGGGCGTGCGCACATGCCGCACGTGTACCGCGTGCAGCCGCACCACGTTCCGGAACACCACGTCGGCCAGCGCGGGGGGCGTGTCCGCCACCTCCACAAACGGCTCGTCGGCGTACGCCGCGTGCAGCACGGCCATGGGGTCGTCGAGTGGGGCGGCGAGCGGTACCGTGATCGTGCTCAGGATGCCACGGTCCACGGGCAAGAGGTGCGGCGTGAACAGCAGGTCCACGTCGCCGCCCAAGCGCGCGAGACTGTCGCGCATCTCCGGCAGGTGCCGATGCGTGTTGCCCACCCCGTACGCCCGAAAGTTTTCCGTGACCTCGGCGAACAGCAGTTCCGGTTTGGGCGAGGCGCCGGCTCCACTCACACCGCTGGCGGCCGCCACCGACACCAAGGCGCCGGGAGCCACGAGCCCCGCCCGCACGAACGGGGCGAGGGCCACGAGCACGCTCGTGGGATAGCAGCCGGGGTTGGCCACGGCCTGTGCCTCGGCAATGCCGTCGCGAAACAGCTCGGGCAAGCCATAGGGCACATTGGCCGGGACGCTGGCCGGCAACGCGTGCGTGCTGCCGCCCCGCCCGGGCCGCAGGTCGCTGGAAAGGTCCACCACGCGCGCACCAGCGTCCAGCACACGCCCCGCGAACTCGGCGCTGGCGCCATGCGGCAGGGCGCTGAACACGAGGGCGGCGTCTCCCAGCGTGACCTCGTCCGGCCCCACCAGCGGCACGTCGATCACGCCGGCCTGACCCGTCGTGCGCACGCGCATGATCTGCCCGCGCCGTTCATTGGCAGTGGCAAAGTGCAGCGTGAGATTCGGGTGGGACGCAATGAGGCCACACAACTCTCGGCCCGCGTACCCGCTGGCGCCGAGGACCCCGACAGGAATATTATGCACAGAGAATGCATATTCTTGCAACGCGGCGCTGTCAATCGCTTCGGTGCACCATTGGTGAAACAGGAGACCGGCGTGCACGACAAGAGCACTCGCCACACGGCCATTCGGGAACTGGTGGCCGACCAGGCGGTGGCCAGCCAGGAAGAGCTGCGCAAACTGCTGGAGCAGCGCGGGTGGGAGGTGACCCAGTCCACCCTCTCGCGTGACCTCCGCGAGCTGCGGCTGGCGCGCATTCCCGACAGCCACGGCCGCGTGCGCTACGCGTTCCCGGACGGCGGCGGCGAGGACACCACGCCGCAGCTCGAGCACCTGCTGCCGCAACTGCTGCTGGGCGTGGACGCGGTGCAGATGCTGGTGGTGGCGCGCACCGTGCCCTCGGGCGCCCAGCCAGTGGCCGCCGCGCTCGACGGCGCGTCGTGGGGCGACGTTCTCGGTACCATCGCCGGCGACGACACGGTCCTCATCATCTGCCGGTCCCCGCAAGCCCGCGAGCGCGTGGTGCGGCGCCTCAAAACACTCGTACATCCATCGGCGTAGATTGGAGGCGGTGGGTAACATCCCACGGCAGCCACCGGGCACGCCTTGCCCGAGGGGCAAAATGGCATCATTATGCATTGTTCTTGCATAACTATCCAGCACGAAAAAGCGCCCACGCCTGTTCACACGCTTTTCCGAACCTCGACTCAGCAATTTATGCCGCATACCTTCGCGTTCGCCTGCAGCGGCGAGCTTGTGCGCGAGTTCGTGTTTCCCACGCTCGGCGCATGACGGACGACGCACACGTCCCTGACTCCGGCGCCGGCAACACACCGGCGCCCTCCGCCGAGGGCACGCACAAGCTGTGGGGGGGCCGCTTTGCCACGGGTCCGCACCCGCTGCTCGACGCCGTCAACCGCTCCATCGGCGTGGACTATCGGCTGTGGCCGCACGACATCCGCTTGTCCAAGGCGTGGGCGCTCGCGCTGGCCGATGCCGGCGTGTACTCGGTGAGCGAGTGCACCACGGTGCGCGATGGCCTCGACCGCGTGGCCGATCGCTTTGCCGCGGGTGAGCCGTCGGTGGCCACGGACGAAGACATTCACACCATGATCGACCGGCTGCTGCACGAGGAGGCCGGCGCACCCGCGTCCCGTTTGCATACCGGGCGGTCCCGCAACGATCAGGTGGCCACCGCCACGCGTTTGTGGGCCATGAGTGCCTGCACCACAATCGACGGCGCGGTGCGTGAACTCGAACAGGCGCTCGTCGCGCAGGCTGACGCACTGAGTGACGCGGTGCTGCCGGCCTACACGCACCTGCAGCGGGCGCAGCCGGTGAACGGTACACACTGGCTGCTGTCGCACTTCTGGCCGCTGGAGCGCGATCGTGCACGGTTTGCGGCGGCCTCGCGTGGTGCCGCCGTGATGCCGCTTGGTTCGGGCGCCATTGCCGGCAGCGCGTTTCCCATTTCGCGCGAGCTGCTGCGCACGGAGCTCGGCTTTGCCGAGATCTCGCCCAACAGCATTGACGCGACGGGCGACCGCGATTTTGTGGCCGAGGCGCTCTTCTGCTGCGCGCTCACGGCGGCGCACTGCTCGCGGCTGGCCGAAGACCTGATCGTGTACGGTTCGAGCGAGTTCGGATTCGTGAAGTTCGGGGATCGCTTCAGCACCGGCTCCAGCATGATGCCGCAGAAGCGCAATCCGGATGTGTTCGAACTCGCGCGTGGTTCCGGCGCGCGTGTGCTGGGTGATCTGGTGGCCATGCTGGCCACGCTCAAAGGTTTGCCGAGCGGCTACAGCAAGGATCTGCAGGACGACAAGCGGGCGCTGTTCAACGCCGTGGACATGTTGTTGCTGGTGTTGCCGGCCATGGCCGGTGCGGTGGCCGAGTTGCGCTTTGATCGCGCGCGCATGCGGGCGGCGGTGACGGGTGGCATGATGGCCACTGACCTCGCCGACTATCTCGTGCGTAAGGGCGCGTCGTTCCGCGAAGCGCACGGCGCAGTGGGACGACTCGTTCGTGAGGCAGAACAAGCCGGTGTGGAGCTGGACGAGCTGCCGGTTTCGCAGGTGCGGGCGGCGCACGCGCTGTTTGGCGAGGACGTGATGGATGCGCTGGACATCGAGGCGTCGTTGGCGGTGCGCAATGTGCCGGGTGGCACCGGGCGTGAGGCGGTGGCCCAGCAGCTGCAGGCGGCCCGCGCGCGGTTGAGCGCGCTATAAGCTGGCCACGTCCAGCACGCCGCCATCGCTGGCGATGCACCTGACGTCACCGCAGCCATTGCGGTGAGACAACGAGCGGGGGCCTCGCGTCTGGACTCTTGACGCGACCTCTCGCGGGTGTCTATTTGATGCCTATTGCACTTCCCGATCACATACCCTACCCAAGGAATTCCATGAGCAGATCCCTCCGCACGTTCGCTGTCGCGGTGCTTGCCACCGTCGCGCTTCCGCTGTCCTCTGCCGTTGCCCAGGGTGCATTCACGCCCGGCTCCAAGCTGGTGAGCGTCGGCCTCCTCAGCGATAATGGGACGGGTGTTGCCGGATCGTTCGAGTACAGCCTGCTTGAGCTGGCCCCCAACCTCACGCTCGGCATTGGTGGCACGGTGGGTTACTTCAGTCAGGATGCCGGAGTTATCGGCAAGTTTACGTCGCTCCCGATCTTGGCCAACGGCAACGTGCACTTGGCGCTGCCCGACGTGCCCCAACTCGACCTGTACGGCGGCATTGCTGTAGGAATCGTGCGCTATTCGTACGACTCCAACTTCAACTTTCCGGGTGACAACGACCTCTACAGCGATTCCGACACGGTTGTCGGCTTCAACATCGGCGGCCGCTGGATGTTCACGCCCAAGTTCGGCGCCTTCGCACAGCTCGGTCTCGGCGACGTGCCGGAGCTCTACCTCGGCGGCTCGCTCAAGTTCTGAGCAGTCGGGCGCGCTCATCCGCGCCCACCAAGCAACAGCAAGCGCGCCCGGCCAATCAGCCGGGCGCGCTTTTTTTCGTCCACGTCCGTCGTGAAATCGCAGCCTGCGCAGGCCTCGTCCGGTACGTGCCGAGCATCTTTCAGAGGGCGGCGCCAGCCCGCGCCCAGGCGAGGCCGCGCTGTCTCAGGTGGACACCGCCGCACCGAGCACGGCCCGCGCCGCCAACACCCCGCCCCGCGCCGCCCCGTCCAGCGAACTGGAGTGCAGCACCTCGCTGGCCCGCCAGAGGTTGGGCACCTCGGTGGCCGCGGCCGGCGAGACTGCAGCGTTGGGCGGCAGCACCGGCTGCGCGAACTGCGCCAGTGGAACGCGCCACGTCGCGATCGTCTCGAGCGCCGTTGCATCGTGGTCAGGCGCCATGCGCCCCAGATCGCGGCGCACCGCGGCGTCGAGTGTGGCATCATCGTGCGTCGCGGCGTCGCCGAGCACCGTCGCGGCGATCAGATGTCGGCCGGCCGGCGCGTACTCGGTGGCGACGTTGCTCATGGTGATCGCATGGCTCACCACCGCATCGGCGCGCGCGTTCAACCAGAGCGCCTTGCCCGGAAGCAACGCCTGGCACGCGGCATAGTACACAGTGGTGCATCCCAGAACGCCGAGCGGTTCGGACAGCGTGACGTTGGCGGTGTGCGTCAGCGCTCGCGCTGTGATCAGGTCGGTGGCCACCACCACGTGGGCCGCGGCAATGGACGAGCCGTCATCGAGTACCACACCGCTCGCACGCTGTGCCTGCATGCACAGCGCACGCACGCGGCAGCCGCAGCGCACCGTGCCGGGCGCGAGCTGTGCGGCAAGCTGGCGAGGGATGGCACCCATGCCACCGGCCGGCACCGCCGTGCGCCCCTCGGCCAGCATCTTGAAGGTGAACAGCAACACGCTCGCGCGTGTGGTGAGCGTGCGATCAAGCAGGATGCCACCGTAGAACGGGGCGAAGAATCCGTTGATCGTGGCCTGCGAGAATCCACGCGCGTCCAGGAACGCGCGCGTGGATACACCGGCAAACTGCGGTGCAAAGCAATCATCAACGGAGAGCGAGGTCGCGAGCTGACGCAGGCGCAGCATGCGGAACAGGTCGCGCATGGGGAGCGCACCGCCGGTGAGCGACGGCAGGAGCAGCGACGGATCGTTGAGCGCGTCGCCAACGAGAGGCGCCGAGCCGTCTTCGCGCGACAGGCGCGCGGCCGGCTGGAACGTGCGCAGGTCAAGCGCCGCCTGATCGAGGTAGCGGTTGAGCACGGGATAGGCCGTGAAGAGCACCTGAAAGCCGTGGTCGAGCACGAACCCGTCGCGCACCGTGGTGCGGACCCGCCCGCCGACTTCCGTCGCAGCCTCCAGCACGGTCACGTGGCGCCCTGCACGCTGCAGCTCGATGGCCGCGACGAGTCCGGCGATTCCCGCGCCAACCACCACGACCGTGTCAGTCTCTGTGCTCATCTGGAGACAACGCGAGGAGCGGGGGAGTTGTTGCCGCGTGCGACGGTCAGACGCGGCCGCCGCGGCCGCCGCGGCACGGAATCACGCCGTCGCACCCCTTATGTGCAACACGGCCTGCCCCACGCTGCGTGGGACAGGCCATGACGAACAGTTGCCGTCGGGTCCGATGCATAACGGACGCGCGACGGATCACACCACGTGCTTAGAACCGGATGCCGAAAGTGATCGGGATCCAGGTGGAGCTGTCGCCCTCGCTGAACACGTTGGTGAAGCGCGCTTCGGCGAAGGTGGAGAAGCCGGAGAGCTTGAACTCAAGGCCACCACCCACGGCGATGCCCAGATTGGTGTCGGACGTGGAGACGCTGGCGCCGAGAAGCTCCGTCTTGGTTGTGCCGCGGTACATGCCACCGCCGCCGATGAGATATGGGCGAATGCCACCTTCCGACGACGCCTGTCCCAGCGGGAAAATGACGTTGCCTGTCACAGAAAGCACGCTGAACGTCGCGTCACTGCCCACGGAGTTGTCCTTTGCAGAAAAGCTCTCATACCCCACATCGCCGCGAAACCGGAGCCGGCCCGTCGAGCTTGGCGTGAGATATACGTTGCCGGTGATGTTGTAGCCGCTGCTGACCGCATCACCGAGGTCACCCATCGGCAGCGACAGTCCAGCCATCGCGCCAAACGAGATCGGCTTGGAATCCTGTGCAGCGGCGACGCTCGTGACGAGCGCCAAACCGGCGGCGAGTCCAAACATTCGTACAGTACGTGCGTGCATGAAAAACTCCGTTCATTGGGAAGTGTGTGCCTCCGGTGGTGCTCCCCACCGCATCGCGCGCCGTTTCGGTGCGCCACCGGAGGATGCCGGCGGGGAGTGCTGCAACTGTCGCTTGTACACTCTTGTACACTCTTGTACACAAACGGCGAACGAGAGTGTCAGCGTCCGCCAAAACGGAAGGACAAGCCTGTATACACCGCAAACGCCCCGTTCTTCGCCGACTCGGTGACGGAACCCGTCTCGAACTCGGCAATCGTTGACACACCGAATCCATAGCGAACGCCACCAGTGAGCACGATCCCGCCAAGGCTGAGGTCGAGCCCGCCACCCACAATGCCGCCCACGTCCACGGTCTTGGTGTTGATGCCGGGCGCATCTTCGCAGTCGCCGTCCTGATCCCCAAAATCGACGGTACACGAGATTTGCAGTCCCACGTAAGGACCCGCGTACACGTGCGGTGCGATCGGTGCGCTCGGCGCAAGCGACAGCCGCAGCAACACCGGAACCTGCGCATACGTGAACTTCACGCCGTCGCCCGGCGAGCGGCTGGGTTCGGCGCCCGCTGTGACGAGCAACGCTTCCGGCTGCAGCGCCATGGACGCGCCGAGCGGAAGCAGCAGCGTGATGCCGCCCATGGAACCGGTGCGCTTGTCGAGGTCCACGTCGTCGAGCCCGCGCAACGTGGAAAAGTTCGCGCCCACGATGGCGCCGAAGCGCGCCCCCTGCTGCGCGTGCGTGGCGCGAGCCAGCAGCACGGTGGAGGCGAGCAGCGCGACCGAGGCCGCGGCCAATGTGCGGGCCCGACGCGGCCCGACGCGCCGAACGTTGGCGAGGACCGCGTGTGGTGCGACGTGTGGTGCGACGTGTGGTGCGACGTGTGGTGCGAGCTGTTCGCGCATGGACGACTCCCGATCGAGACGAGGTTGTCCTGCCGCATACCTCACAGGGCTACATCGGTTCCGCGCCGTTCCCCACGACACGGACGGACGTCACAAAGTATTTCGTATCACCAAAACAGGTGGTGGGTACCCACGGCTTTTCTTCGTACGCGAGGACGACCCGCCGGCCGTTGCTCTTCTCGATGGCCGTGGCGATGGACTCGTCGCGAACGCTGAACGTCCACAGAATGGGCATGCTGCCCGGAATCGTGGCGAGGGCCAGCTCGCCCTCCCACGTCTTGCAGAGCCACCCCTTGCGCGAGATTTTCTGCACGAATCCGGCGCGCTCACCGTCGGAATACGCAAAATTCAGTCCGATGACCGTCCAGATCGCAAACACGATCGCCGGCGCACCGATGAACGCCAGCAACGTGAGCTTGCCCCAGTGCCGCCGAGCAAACGTGCGGCGCGGGGGCGCGGGAGGGGCGGACGCCGAGGCGTGCGACTGCGCGTCCCGCTCGGCCGCTGGTGGCGTGGCGCTGGGTGTGGAATCCGGATGATCGGTCATCCCTTGAATTACGGTGCCCGCCGACCCCAATGGAAGGGTGCGCCCGCCACCGTCCGGCGGCTACTTTCCATGCAGTATCCCGTTCCCCCGATCTCCGAGCCCCAGCGTGACGTTTCAGACTCGACGTTCGACCACCACCGTCTCCGTACGCGGCGTTCTCGTGGGTGCCGCCCATCCGGTGGTGGTGCAGTCCATGACCAACACCGATACCGCCGACGCGGCCGGCACCGCCGACCAGGTGGCCGCACTGTTCGAGGCCGGTTCGCAAAAGGTGCGAATCACGGTCAACAACGACGAGGCCGCCCAGGCCGTCCCGGAAATCCGGCAGCGCCTCACCGATCGCGGGCTCGACGTGCCGCTCATTGGTGATTTCCATTACAACGGACACCTGCTGCTCACCAAGTATCCGGCCTGCGCCGACGCGCTCGACAAGTACCGCATCAATCCCGGCAATACGGGCAGCAAACATCGCGACACCAACTTCACCACCATTGTCCAGGCGGCCATTGATCACGGCAAGCCGGTGCGCATTGGCGTGAACTGGGGCTCGCTCGACCAGCTGCTGCTCACGGACATGATGGACGCCAACGCGAAGTCCGCGCAGCCGCGCGACGCGAAGGACGTGTACATGGACGCGATGCTCGAGAGCGCCCTGCGCTCCGCCGCACTGGCCGAAGAAGTCGGGCTGCCGCACGACCGCATCATTGTGAGCGCCAAGATTTCCGTGGTGCAGGATCTCGTGGAGTGCTATCGCCGGCTGGCCACGCGCTGCGACTATCCGCTGCATCTCGGACTCACCGAGGCTGGCATGGGTACCAAGGGCGTGGTCGCCAGCACCGCCGCACTGTCCATCCTGCTGAGCGAGGGCATCGGCGACACCATTCGCGTGTCCCTCACACCCAAGCCCAACGGTGATCGCCGAGAGGAGGTATTGGTCGCCCAGCAGATTCTGCAGTCACTCGGGCTGCGCGCGTTCGCGCCGCAAGTCACGGCCTGTCCCGGCTGCGGTCGCACCACGAGCACGTTCTTCCAGCACATGGCCGAAGACATTCAGGGCTATCTGCGCGACCAGATGCCCGTGTGGCGGGAATCGCGGCCGGGCGTGGTGGACATGAAGGTGGCCGTGATGGGCTGTGTGGTGAACGGGCCGGGCGAGAGCAAACACGCCAACATCGGCATCTCGCTTCCGGGCACGTTCGAGGAGCCCAAAGCACCCGTGTACGTGGACGGCAAGCTGTTCACCACGCTCAAGGGCGACGCGATCGTGCCGGAGTTCCTCGGCATCCTCGAGGAGTACGTGGCGCGCACGTACGCCTGACGCGCCTCAGTTCTGGTTTGCGGTCTTCGCTATTGGTGCTTGGCCCGCAGGGCGCCCCACCCGACGGGACGTCAACTGCCGCTGCGCGGCAGACACGTCACGTCGGGTGGGGCGCCCTGCGGGCTGCCGGGGGGGGTGAACTGCGTGTCAGAGGAGCGGCGCAACCGGCACGATGGCTTGGAATGCACACGACGCGCCTTTCCCTGCGCGAGGGTGGCATCGCCACCAGCCTTAAAAAATCCATCGACCAGCGGGGTCCCGCGCGGCGCACCCCCCGCGCCGCCTTCACCAGCTGGGGCGCGGCGGCGGGTCGCCGCGCCCGCCGTGTCTGCCGCGCAGCGGCAGTTGACGGCGGAAGTGGCGATCCGCCGTCGCGACTTCCACACCGCACGGCAGCACAGCGACCGTCTGCGTCAGGACTCCGCAGCCTCGAGTGCCGATGTCGCCACTTCGAGCTCGTCAACGATTGGGGCGTCGAAGCCTACTGCGCGCAGCGTCGTGCACACATCGCGGTACCAGCGCACGGTGCCTTCACGTCCAGCGCTGAAGCGTCCCCACACCGTTTCGGGAAACGACGTGCGCGCGAGGTCGTACACGATCGTGTTGGCGTTGTGCAGCTTGTCGGCCGCACACACCCAGCGCGACGCCTCGCTCGCCGACGTCAGTCGGGTGAGCATGTCCGCCTTGCGATCGTCCGTGGACAGCTCCACGCCATCGTCGTCGGTGCGCCGCTCAATCACGGCCAGAATCAGCTCCAGCACCTCGACAGTGAACTTGTGGCCGATGCGCTCCGCGAGCACGTCGTGCGTCCACCCCTCGCGCACCGCATCCTCCACGGTGTCGTGCAGAATACCGGCCACCACCGTGGGCTCATCGCGGCCGTAGCGCGTGAGGATGACCGCCACGTTCGCCGGCTGCGTGAGATACGGCAACCGCGTTCCCTTGCGCACTTGCTGGTCGTGATGCTTGGCCGCAAAGGCGAAGGCGTGGTTGATGCGATCCGAGTATCCGCTCACCGTCATGTATGCCTCGAAGAAGATCCGGCGCGCCAACGGAGATGTCAGTGGGCCGGAGTTCGCGTCGGAAGATGTGATGCGTGACGCGTCAGGGCAATGCGGTGCGCGTGCGCTGAAACCACGATGCAATGGTCTCCAGCCCCGCCGCATCCTCGGCGTCGAACGCGTCGGGCACGCCACTGTCGATGTCGAGCACGGCCAGCAGCTCGGCGTTGGCGTCGAACACCGGCACCACGATCTCACTCTGCGACCGGGGATCGCAGGTGATGTGTCCGGGAAACTGATGCACGTCGGCTACGATCACCGTGCGTCGCTCGGCGGCCGCCGTACCGCACACACCGCGACCGAAGGTGATGTCGAGACAGCCGAGCGAGCCCTGGTACGGTCCAACCCGCAGCAGGCGACCCGGCTCCACCACCCGGTAGAAGCCCGTCCACAGATGTCCGTACGCGTGGTGCAGCAGGGCACTGGTGGTCGCCATGCCGGCAATCGGGTCGTCCGATCCCTCGAGCAGGAGCTCCTGCATGCGCGCGAGTGCCGCATACGCCTCGCGCTTGGGACGACCGCGCAGGTCGGGAATGACCGGTTCCATGGGAGACCTCAGCCGAGGGGCAACAGGTGGTGTGGTGCGCTCATGATACGCGAGCGGCGGCGATCTGTCCGATGAGCACCAGATCGAGCAACGCGAGCGCGAGCCCCTGCACCGCCACACCGACGCCGGCACCCACCAGGCCGAGGCGCTGGCCCAGTCGCCACCCACACAGGACCAGCGTGATCCCCACGGCCACGTAGCCTCCGTCGAGGCCCACGTTGAGCCACAGAAAATTGATCAGCCGAGTGGCGCCGTCGAGGTCGCGGAGCGCGAGTCCCTGCCAGCCCCAGGCGCAGATGGCAAGATCGACCGCGCCCCAGGCCGCCGTCTGAATGGCAAAGTGTTGGAGCAGCGGTGACTGGCGACGGCGGGCGGTGAGCCACGCGAACACGAGCGTGCCGAGCAGCACGCTGCCACCGCCCCAGACCGCGAGGCGTAGGAGGTGCGCACGTTCGAGAGGGAGCAGCGCGTCGGCCCACATGATCGGGGGAGGGTAGTGGGCCGGCGCGGAGGGGCCAAGGGGGGCGGGGGGGCGGCGACTTCGGTTGTCGGTTGGAAAACCGTGAACGGTTCACGGTAAACGGCCTCGGACACGGCGGCGGTCCGGCCCTGCACACGCTGCGGTGCGGCGGGGCCGCTCGGAGATCACGGCGTTCCCACGGCCCCTCACACTGCTCTCGGTTTGGGTGGACGGCTGACAGTTTTCGGTGGAACTGCACCCGGTCTGCGTCCGCCCGTCGCGTCCGGCGGCACCGCTGCAGCGGCGAGCGCAGCGCCGCCGTCCAGCCGAGCCCCAATGCTCTTTTCCACCGTCAACCGTCAGCCGTGTACGCAAACCGAAAGCAGTGCCCGATGTTGACACACTGCCACGATCTCCGAGCGGCCCCGCCGCACCTCCGTCGGACGCTGACGCCCGACCGCCGCCGTGTCTGAGGCCGACAACCGATAGCCAGTAGTGGGTAACCAGCAACCAGCAACCGGTAACCGGTTTCCGGTAAGCTGTGTCCCGTGAACAGCGCCAGATGACCCCTATCCAGCCCTCGCCTCCGCCCGACCCGCGTTGACCCCGGCGTCCCGTTCAGTAGCTTCCCCACCATGTCGCTGCTCCTGCCCATGCCGTCGTGAGTCCCGATCCCAACGCCGGGCCCACCGCTGCCCCAACGGCCACCGAGCGTGAGGCTGTGATGTCGGCGCTGGGTGACGCCTACGCGGCCGACCAGCTGGAGCTCGACGAACTCGAGCAGCGCATGGCGCAGGTCTATCGCGCCACCTCACACGATGCGCTGCAGGAGGTGCTGCGAGGCTTGGGGCGCGCACCGCTCGTCGCCCCGCGCCCCGCTGAGCCGCCGCAACGCCCGCCGTCAGACCAGATGGACCTCGCGCGGATGTCGCAGCGGGCCTACGAAATGGGCGTTGCCACCATTGCCCGGTCTGCCGCGGTTCCGGAGCGCGCCGCGATCATGGCGGCGTTTGGCGGCGCCGTGCGCAAGGGCGCGTGGGTGGTGCCACGCAAGCTCATTGTCGTGGCCGTCATGGGTGGCGTGGACCTCGATCTTCGGGAAGCCCAGTTCGGGCCGGGCGTCACCGAGATTGACATCTTCACCATGTTCGGGGGCGTGGACATCAAAGTGCCCACCGGGCTGCGCGTGGAGTGCACCGGCGCCGGCGTGATGGGCGGATTTTCCGTGGACAGTCCGGACGCAGATGCGGGACCGGACGCCCCGGTGCTGCGCCTCAACGGGCTCGCCATCATGGGCGGCGTGGACGCCAAGCGAAAGCGCCTCAGGAAAGCGCCGCGCGACTGACGTAGACTGCACGCACGCGCTGTCCGTCGCGCATCGCGGCGGCCAGTGCACCGCGCAGCCAGCGCACATCCGTCTCGCCGGGCCGCACTACCATCACCACTGACTGCGGCGCGAGCACGGCCGGCCATCCGTTCGGGTCCTGTGGCATCGCCAGCACGGTCAGATCGAAACGATCCATCAGCCGCTGCACCTCCGGCGCGACCCGCTCGATTGCTTCCCGCGCGGTGATCGTGCGACCAGCCGAAAGCATGGTGATGCTCCGGTCCCGTCCGGTGGCCACCACCGCAATGGCCGACGAGAGTTCCTCCCGCTCGCGCGCCACCTCCGCCAGACCGGAGTGGTGCGTCTGTTCAGCGCGGTTCGCAACCTCGCGGTGCACCACGTCACCGTCCACGAGCAGCACGGCGCGTGAGGCGTCGGCCGCCGCGGCCGCGAGGTTGAGTGCCACCGCCGCCGTGTCCGAGGCGGCGGCGCTCATGATCCCCACGCGCGACACCGCGTCACCCATGGTCGTGAGCAACTGATGGATCTGCTGGTACGGCGCTGGATCGAGACGCAGCACCGGGGGCAGCAGGCGATCCGACGCGCGACGACGGGGCACCGGTGGGCCCGCGGCGTGCGCAATCACCAGGGTGGCCGGCAGGCCGGCACCGCGCACGAGCGTCGTCACGTCCGCAGCATCTGCGAGGCGCGGGGTACGCAGCTCCACCAGAAGCGCCGCGAGATAGCCAAGCGCGAGCGCGAGTACCGTGCTCGCGGCAAGCACGGCCCAGAGTGGCGTGCGCAATGGCGCCGCACTCCGCCACGCCTGCTCGCGCGTGGCACGCGCCGCATTCCACTCGTGCGCACGCCGAACAGCCGTCTCCAGGACCACGACAGAGTCGCGCAACCGCCGACCGCTGGCCTGCAGCGCGACGGTGATGCTGTCCCCTGCCAGATCTCCGACGGCGCCCGCGGCGTCACGCGCCGTCTGCAAACGGTCTTCCACGAGCTGGATCAGACGATCGCCGAGCACGCCCACGCGTTCGCGCAAGGCGAGATAGCCTTGGTCGGACGCACCACTGATTCCGACGAAGGCGTCGAGCGACTGGCTCACGATGGCCAGTGAGTCGTCCAGACGTGTGACGCGCGCATCGCCCGCCAGCGACCGCGCCGTCGCCAGCGCACGGAAGCTTTCCAACAATCGCGACGCGCGTGCCACGCGCAATCGGTCGGCGAGGTCCGCGCGGAGTGTGTCACCCACCAAGGCGCTCATCCCCGACGGATCAATGATGGTCACGGCAAACAGCGAGTCATCAGCCTGTCGCGCGCGGCGGGCGACCAACGCGTCATCATTGCGGACGATCTGGGCCCGCAGCTCGGCGAGGCGTGTCGTGAGCCGCGTGGTGTCCACCGCCGGCGGAAGCTCGGCGAGGCGCGCGTCGAGCGCCCGTTCGGCTTCGCGCGGTAGCACTTGCAGCACGAACAGGGTGCCCACGGCTGCCAGCAGCGCCACCGCACCGATGACGCCGCGATGCCGCAGGGCGTTTCGCGCCCGTGCCGCGGACCAACGGGAGGTGTCGCGAGAGATGTCGGAGCGACCGCCGGCGCGCGCAATCATGGCAGCGGGAGTGGGAGCATCAGGGATACAGAACGGGGGGGGGC
>JBBSPE010000118.1:0-14130 GCA_038259155.1 Gemmatimonadales bacterium | reverse complement strand
GCGCGCTGAGCGTGTCGCCGAGCGGTACGATTCGCTCGGCTGCGCCGTCATTTGGTGAAGTGTGCACGGGAGACGCGGTCACAGCGTGTCAGGAACCGGCGGACGCGCACGCAGCGCACCGGCGCCGCCAACGTTGATCGTATCACCGCCCGGATTCAGCCGTCCCTCGATCTTCGTGTTCTGCAGCATCTCACTGCTTCCGCGCAGCGACTCACGCAGGCGATCGATGTCTTCGTCGCTGGAGACAATGTGCGGCGTGAGAAAGAGGAACAGTTCGGTGGATTTGTTGTTGGTGCGCGTGTTGCCAAAGAGCCAGCCAATGAGCGGCAAGCGGCTGAGGAACGGAATGCCGGAGGTGGACTCTTCCGTGGTGTTGTCGGACAGGCCACCAATAACAGTGGTTTGTCCGTCGCGCACGAACACCGTGGTTTGCGCCTGACGCTGGTTGATGATCGGCGCGTCAAACAGGATGTTGTTGGTGACGTCGTCGTTGGTCTGCGTCACTTCCATGTTCACGTAGCCATCGGTGTTGATGGTGGGCGTGATCGTGAGCTGCTTGCCCACGGGCAGATACTGGATGGTCTGCACGCGTGCGTTCGGATCAAAGCCACCGGCCTGCGTGACCTGCACAAACGGCACGTTGGAGCCCACGTTCAGCACGGCCTCACGATTGTTCTGCGCAATGAGAATCGGAAGCGCGAGCACCTTTACATCACCGCGTGTCTGCAGCGCGTTGAGCGCGAGATCGTAGTTCACAGAGCCCTTGCCACCCCTGAGCATGAACACGAAATCACGCGCCGTGCCCGCGCCAGGCAGAAGCGCCGACGTATCGCCCGACGTGCGTGACGCGGTCCCCGACACACCGAGATTGAGATCGCTGTTGCGCTCTACCTGCGCGATGGTGACTTCGATCAGCACCTGCAGCGGACGCAGGTCTACCGTCTGCACGAGCTGCTGCACGGCCTGAAAATCTTCTTCGGTGGCGCGAATGATCAGTGAGTTGGTGAGTGCGTCTGGCACAATACGAATGTCTGAAAACGCCAACGCACTGTTGCTGGTATTGGTGCGCTGCGCGCCGAGTACCTGGCCGAGTGCCTCGCGAATGAACACCTGCGGGCTGTTCGAGTCCTCCGCTATCTCCACGGCGGCATTGCCACCGCCACCGCCACGTTGCATGGTCTGGATGCTGCCGATCGAGACGTTGTTGCGGGCGTTCGCCGTCGCGGCGGTCACCGCACCGTTCCCGGTCAGCACGTTCATGAGCAGCGGCGCGATGTCTGTGGCCGCCGAGTGCTTGAGGCGAACGGTGTACAGACTGAGCAGACGCTCTGCGCGTGCCTGCGCCAGCAGCTGTGCGGCGGACAAACGTGAGGGCGCGGCAGCCTCCGGCGGCCCCACCAGACGAATCACCGTCTCCCCTTCCGTCACCGTGATGTCGTTCCCCTCGGCCACAGCGCGCAACGCGTCTACCGCCTCAGCGCGCGTGAGCTGCTGCTGCAGGCGGAGCGACACGCGGGCCGACGGCATGCTGCTCATGGTGACGTTGAGGCCGGCCACCTCGGCGATCGCACGCAGGACCACGGACACGTCCTGATTCACGAAGTCGAGCACCATGCCGCCCGGAACGGTGCGCAGCATCGCCGTGTCGGGCGGTGGAGCGGCTGCCGCACCACGCCCACCGCGCTGCGCCAGCAGAGGCGAGGCCGTGCACAGCAACAGCAACACGAGTCGGTTTGTCATTCGCATGGATACATCCGCACTCAAGATGGATTCGCGTCAATGGAGATCCGCTCGCCGGACGGCGTCGAGAACTCCACCACGCCACGTGCAATCGCGCGTACTGTGTAGTCGCCCAGTTTGTCGCCCACCCGAACGATCACCACGGGCGAGTCGTCGAGTGAGCACATCGCAAAACTCGACTGATCGGGGCCAACCGCTGTGCCTACGACCACTGGCAAGGAGGGCGGTGTTGCGGGTTCGGCGGAAAAAACGACTGGGTCGTTCTCCCCGTCCAGCCGATAGCGCGACAGCGGCGCCCGCCGGTCAGGGGAAAACAGATTGAGGCCCACGATCGCCGGCACGTTCAGCACAGGCGCCGCTTCCCGCGTAGCGAGCGAGTCGGTGACCACGAACTCTGGCGGGGCCACAGGAGCGGTGGGCGTGAGGCGTACGGCGGACTGCACGCTCCACAGCAAGGCAAGCGCCGTTACAGCACACGTGGCCAGTGCGAGCGCGACGGTTCGGTCGCGCAGCATGGCGACGGACGCCCGAGCGGTGCGCGGCGCGGTCACGGCGTCATCCCCGGCATGGCGTAGCCCGTGATGGTCGCCGAGATGGTGACGGGCTCCACTCCCGTCTCCGAGAAGACGTTGGGCGTGACCGACATGTCGAGCCGCTCCACGCGAATGAGCTTCTCGCCAGACTCGAGCGCCTGCAGAAAACGCAGCACGCCCTGCAGGTCGGATTCCGCGCGCACGGCCACGTGCAGTGTGCGCACACCGGCCTCCCCCACTTCGGACGGACGCGTGGTGGCGTTCTGCAGCCAGACCTCGTGTTCGCGTGCGACCTCACCCAAGTGCGACACCAGTTCGGCCGTCGCGATGACATCATCTCGTCCCGCAAACAGTCGTGGCGCCATCTCGCGTACCAGCGAATCCGCCAACTGCTGCATGCCCGGATTGTCCACCGCGGCCTGCACGGCGGCGCGTTCGCGCGCGAGGGCGAGGCGTTCAGCGGCCAGCGCGTCGCGCGAGGTCTCCAGCGAACCGAAGTACGGCTTCAGGCCATAGACGAAGAACAGGGCCGGCAACAGCACCCACGCGCCGAGCTTGAGAGCGCGTCGGTCGCGGTCGCCCAGCTTGAGAAGCGCGCTCATGGCGTGCCTCCGCCCAGGGTTGTGGTTCCCGCCGGTGCGGACGGCGCGCGACCCAACAGTGCCGAGAGTTGGAACCGCTCCAACGCCACGCCTTCCGGCGTGCTCTCTCGGCGCACTGGCGACGTTGCGCGTACGTCCTGCAGACGCGGGATGCGCTCCACTGCGTCGAACACGCGGGCGGCCGACTCCGCCAGTCCGTCAATGCCCACCGTATCGGCGCGTCCTCGAAATCCGGTGAGGTACGACTCTGGCGGCAACTGTCGGCTGAGGTCGGCCAACACCGACGACCAGAGCGGCGCGTCGTGCTGTTCGGCGGTGAGTGCTGCTACCTGACGGAACGCGGTCTCTACGGTGGTGCGTCCGACCAGCGTGGTGCTCAGCTGCGGACGAATCGCTTCACGCTCGGCGCGCACGGCCGCGAGTTCGCGTCGCACGCCCTACAGTTGCAGTGCGCCGGCCAGCAGCACGCACGCGGCGGCGGCGGCGAACAATCGCGTGGCCAGACGCCGTGTGTGCAGCCCGCGCGCCTGACGCGTGGACTCGGTCTCGAGCACAGGCGATCGCACGAGGCCCGCGCCCGCCGCGGCGAGCGCATCGGCGTGTGTGGCATGACCGGTGAGCAGGGTGGCGGACGGTGCCGTTGCGCCCCCGCCTAGGACAGCGTTCTTCGCGGCGCTCTGCAGCGCACCGTGCAACGCGGCCAGAAACCCTGCACTGCCATCTTTCCCGTTCGACGCGGAACCGGCCACCCACAATGGCGCACCGAGTTCCGCGACTGCCTCGGCCAGGCGCGGAGCTTCCACGTCTACCGCGCGAAAGCGACGAACGCTGAGCAGGGCGTTGTGATCCACCGTGAGCAGGTGCGCCTGTCGGGCGTACAGCACGAGCAGCGACGTGCGATGTCGCTGGTTTCCCGAGCCTGCAGCTTTGGTCGCCTGCGGTGCGGACGCGGTGGGCCCTGTCGCTGCTCCCGCCGCCGCCCACGCGGCCTCAGCAGGCACAAACGCTCGGATCGAGAGTCCGGCCGACTGCGCGGACTCCTGCACTGCCCTCAGCAATCGCACCGGCGCGGCCACGGCAATACGAGGCGCTGCATCGTCGCTGCGAGTGCTAAGTGGTGAGCTCGCCACAACCTGCGCGCCGCGCGCCGACACGAAATACTTCCCCGCGTTGCGCAGCAGCAGTTGGTGGGTGTCCGCCTCGCTCAACGGTGGCAACGTCACCGCGCGCACCTCCGCCAACGGCGGCAGCAATGCCAGCGACGCCTCGGCGGCCGTCGCGCCCACTTCGTGCATGAGCGACACGAACGCGGCCGAGAGTGAGGCCCACTCGCCGTTCTCGTCGACCGGTGGTGGCGTCAGGTCGGTGCGCCAGACGCGTGGAGCACCGCCCTCGCGATCCTGAAGCACGGCACACAGTGTCGCGGGACCAAGTGCAAGGCCCACAATGCGGCCGGCGCCGCTCGAATCGCGACGCGTTACCACTGTTGCCACCGCAGCACGGCACGATTGTTGTTCGCGCGCTGCACCACCGCGCGCAGGCGCGTGGACTGGGCACTGGCCGTGTCGCGCACCATGAACTCGAGTTGCAGGTCGCGGGTGTCCACCGTCGCACGGCTCGACAACGCCCGCTGCGCCGATGACTGCTGAGAGCCACCGCGCCCACGTGAACGTCCGCTCAACGCTTCCGCACCACCACTCACCGCCGACACAGACTCAATGCGTCGGCCGCCCGAGCGCATGCTCAGAATAGTGGCCACGATTGCGTCCGTCATGCCGGGTAGCGTGCGCAGCACTGCCTCCGGCGCCGTGTTGAGGTTCACGCGCGTGCCAAACGGATACGTGTTCAGGAACGGCCGCACCGCCGCGAGGATCTCCGGTGTCATGCCCATGACATGCACCAGGTCGTCCACGCTTCGGAAGGGCGCGTTGTTAGGCAGCACCAGTCGCGCGTCGCGCAGATACTCGGCGCGTTCGCCACCCAGCACACGCGGCAGTTCGTCCGTGTCGCGCCAATCCATGATGGACTGCGCCAATGCATCGGCACGGTTGTAGTCGCCAAGCAGGAAGCTGAACAGCTGCCGGATTTCCGTCTCGTTGATGAGGTTGATGTTGAGCGTCGAGCCCAGATCGAGCGCACGCACTGCGACGACACGCTCACCAATGACGACGTCGCCGCTGTAGAGCGAATCCGCGTCAATCCAGGGGTCGGACGACCGCAGTGCCCGCGCCGCGCCGCCGGACCCGCCACTCACCGAACGCGTGCGCAACTCGTAGTCCATGCGCGCCAACATCGTGGCCAGCGCTCCCGAGGCGGCCGCGCGATCCCGCGCACGATCGCTGGCGTTCATGCCCAGCGTGCGCCGTTCGTGCGCCGTGAGCGAGAACTGTAGCGCAATCGTGGCAATGATCACCACCAGCCACATCGCGGCGAGCATGGCGAAGCCGCGGCGCGGGCGTCGGCGACCGCACCCGGCCGCACGCGTACGTTTGCCCTTGCGATTCGCGCCTCGGATCACAATGGACTCCCGTTGGCCGGACTGCTCGGCGGAACGACTTCGACCTCGACGTCGCCCTCTTCGAGCAGATCATCAATCGCGTCCGCCGCATTCGGCAGCGCAAAAAACAATGGCAGTTGCAACAGCGGCTGCGGTTCGCGCGACTCACCCAACGAGAACCAGACGCGCACCGCGGCGCGCGGGATGGTGCTCGCTTCCATGTCCGGCACCCAGCGCAGTGTTGCGGCGTTCAAGTATTCCACGGTCATGCCGGTGATCGTGGAATCGACCATTCGCCGTTCCAGCGGCGAGAGCCGCGAGCGCTGGAACTCAATTGTGAGTCCCTCCTCCGGCGTGCTGCTGTCATTGTCCACGAACAGTCGAACACTCACGTTCAGCGATGCCACATCGGCCAGCGCGTTTGTGGTGAAGCGCAGCTCGTCGCCCGTGGCCACGGCCGATGTCACGCCGGTCTCTGCCGCCTCGCGTTGCGTGCGGCCCATGCGTGTGTTCGTCCTGATGCGAGTCGTGACAATCGAACCGCCACGGTTACGAGAGAGTTGCACGCCTTGCACCGGCTGGTCAATCGAACCGGATTCAATCCACGTGCGCACCATGGAGCGCAACGCTGCCGCGCGTTCCGTCTCCTGCGTGGAATCAAGGATGACACGACGATGATCAATCATGTTGCCGAACGTCGCGGCGCCAATGGACGCCATCGCGCCCGTGATCACCACGCCGATCACGAGTTCGATCAGGGTCATGCCGCGCCGTGGACGCCGATCCACGCGCTGTATCATGACCCACCCCGCGTGGCAATTGGCGGACGACGGTACTGCGCCGTGCTCACCGACATCGCACCGCTGTTCCACAGCACTGTGATCTGCACGTCGTACAATCCAGGCGACTGCACGCTCGGCGCCGACGCCGTGGTCCAGCTGTAACCATCGAGCGGCGCGTCAAACTGACCCTCGGCCACCGAATCGGGCAGGCTTTGCAGATCGCGATCGGTGAGCAGCTGCAAAAAGCTCAGCCGTTCGGCCACGAGCGCCTCCGCTTCAATCGCGTGACGCGCCTTCTCCGCGGTGCGCAGCTCGGCGCCCACCACGCCGAGCGCGCTGATCGACGTCACCGCGACGATGGCCAGCGCGGCCACGGCCTCAAAGAGCGACACGCCGCGTCTAGCGCGCATGCACCACCGCCGTTCCGCTCCACGGATCAACACTCACGAGTGCCATGCCCTCGCTGCCGCGCACGAGCACCGAGTCGCCGACCGCCGCCCCCGTGGACTGAAACACGAAGCGCAGCCGATCGTGTGTAGACTCCAGCGATTCGAGCGCGCCGAGCGACAGTGTGCCCTCCGCGAACGCCCCCATGCCGGCCACGCCGGCGGTATCCACGCGGAAGTGTCCGGTGGCCGGGTCCAGATGCACCGAGACGTCCTGTCGTGCGTCAATCGCAATGCGTCGCGCGTCGCGCAACAGTGCGGTGAGCGCCGTGGTCGCGTCAGCCGGCGCTTCATCGTTCGCGCGGTTCCACTGCGGAATCACCACCAGCGCGCTCACCGCGAGCACGGCCAGCACCATGGTCATCTCCAGCAGCGTGAACCCACGTCGCGTTCGCGCAACCCGCGTTCGCGCAATTCGCGTGCGCGCGCTCATTGGAACGAGCTCGCGTTGATGCCGTAGATCGCCTGCAGTAACGACAGCGCGATGAGCGCCACGATCGCGCCGAACACCACGATCATCGCCGGTTCAGCGAGCGTGGCCAGACGCTGCGTGGCGCGTTCGGTGCGCTCCTGAAAGATGTCCGCCGCCTTGAGCAGGAACTCGCGCAACCGCCCCGACTCCTCACCCACCCCAATCAGCTGAGCCAGCAGCGGCGGAAAAATGGAGTGCTCGGCCGTGGCCACACGCAGCGAGCTGCCTTCGCGCACACGCGCTCGGATGGACTCGGCCGCGTCGCGCGCCATTGGATCGTCCAAGGAGGCGACCGTGTCGTCCAAAGCAACCAGCAACGGTGCACCGCCGCCCACCAGTACGCCCACCAGTCGCGCGAACTGCGCTGCAAGCGCGTATTGGCGCAGCGTGCGCACCAGCGGCAACGACAGCAGCAGGCGGGAGGCGGCGCGCCGGCCCGCCTCGGTCTGCCGCATCCACACGCCGCCGGCCACCAGCGCGATCGGCACCGCCAGCGCCACCAACCAGAACTCGCGCAGCAGGGACGAGGCGCCCAGCAGGAGCCGCGTGGACGTAGGCAGCGTCGCACCCGAGTCCTGCAGCAGCTCAGCGAACTGGGGCAGCACGAAGCCGAGCAGCACGATGACCGCGATCACGCCGGCCACGGCCAGCAAAATGGGGTAGATGGCGGCCGAGAGTACGCGTCCGCGTAGTTGTTCGTCGCGTTCGAGCTGGGCGCTCAGGCGTTGAAAGGCGCCGTCCAGATCGCCGCTGCGCTCGCCCGCGCGCACCACGCCCACGTACAGCGGTGAGAACAACGCGGGAAAGGCCGCCACCGAACGAGCCAGTGTTTCTCCCCGTTCCACGCGCGTGCGCACCTCGACCATGGCGGCTCGGACGTCGCCGGAAGTCACGCCGGTGGCGGCACTTAGCGCTTGGGCCAGCGGGAGGCCGGCGGGGAGGAGGGCGGCGATAGCGCGTGTCACCTCCAGCACCTCTCGTTTGCTCCCGAACCGTCGGCGTCCACCAGCAGCGGCCGAGTCGGGGGCGTCGGTGATGTCCACCACCAGCAGCCCGCGCTCCTCGAGCGAGCGCGTGAGCGCCCCCATGCTCGCGGCGTGTTCGACGCCGCGGGTGCTCGTGCCCGAGGGATGGACGGCCTTGAAGGCGAACGTCGGCATAGCGTGGGCGCGCGGCGTACCGCGACTACTTCCAACTCAGGATGTCGGCGTCTTCGCCTTCGCCGCCGGGCTGACCGTCAGCGCCCAGCGAGATGAGGTCGAACCCGTTCGGGTTGGACTGTCCCGGATTGATATAGATGTAGGCACGTCCCCACGGGTCGAGCGGCACGGCCTTCCGGAGGTACGGTCCGCGCCAGTTGGCGGGCGCCTGCACACTCGGCAGCTCCCACAGCGCGTTCAACCCCTGTTCGGTGGACGGATAGGAGCCATTGTCGAGCCGGTACGCGTCGAGTGTGGTGGTGAACATCTCCATTTGCGAGCGGGTCGTCGCTTCCTTCGCGGCGCCGACGTGCTGGAAGACGTTGGGCGCGACCAGCGCGGCCAGGATCGCGATCACCACGATCACGACCAGAATCTCGATCAGCGTGAATCCCTCACGCGAGGACAGACGGGGGGCGAGGCGCATGGGTGGGGGTCCCGCGAAGGAGGCGAAAAACCGCTGAATCGGCGACACGCGAGCTGAGCCGCCCGTCGCGCAGATCGCGTAAATGGCAGACGAGCCCTATACGGCCAACGTTAGTACTACCGTGGAGGGATCACTAGGTAGGGTTTCCGTGAGGTGACGTGTATATGCAAAGATGGAGCTTTGGGTGCGTTCCGTCACAGAGTGGCGCACTTCGCCATGGCGCGCACCGTTTGTGTTCCCCATACTGGCCAGTGTGCAGGGAGTGTCGACGTCCCATTCGGATGACGCGGCACAGGGCGCGACGGTCAGGAGTGGCGCGCTGGATCCGAACGTGGAGGAGTAGCAGGTGACCATGCAACAGCAAGTCGGAGGAAGCGCAGCATCGACCGATCGCCGCGACTTTCTTCGGAAAGTGATTGGTCGGGCCAATGCCGCGTCGTCGGCTGAGTCGGCGCAAGGCGAGCTGGAGCCGCCCGCGCAGGGGCCGCCGGCGCAATCGCTGCAGCCCGCGCCCGTGGAGTGGGACGACGTCCAGCTTCGTCTGCTGCGCCGCGCCACGTACGGTCCCACCGCAGGCGATGTGCTGGACATCGGGAACGTGGGATATCAGCGCTGGCTCAACGACCAGGTGAACTACACGCGCATTGACGACAGTGACGTCGACATTCAGGTGGCGGCGCGCTGGCCCCTGCTCTCGCGCAATGTGGAGCAGCTGTCGCAGGAGGAGAGCTATCCGCTCAGGCTGCAGTTGCAGGAGGCCACGATTTACCGCGCTGCGTTCTCCAAGCGCCAGCTGTACGAGCGTATGGTGGAGTTCTGGAGCGATCACTTCAACGTCTCGTTCGACAAGGTGGGCTACCTCAAGGTCGTTGAGGATCGCGAGGTGATCCGAAAGCACGCGATGGGTCGCGTGTCCGACTTGGTGAAAGCCTCTGCACACAGCCCGGCCATGTTGGCGTACCTGGATCAGAACTACAGTCGTCGCGGCTCGCCCAATCAGAACTACGCCCGCGAGCTCATGGAGCTCCACACGTTGGGCGTGGACGGCGGGTACACTCAAACGGACGTGGCCGAGCTCTCACGCGTGCTCACGGGTTGGACATTCGCGGGCGCTGGAGAGTTTTCTTTCAACCAGAGCCGACACGACTACACCGCCAAAACGGTGCTTGGCGTGCAGATCCCGGCGACGACGCAGGCCATCGCGGGCGCAGCCGGTGTTGAGGAAGGCGAGCAGATGATTGACGTGCTGCTCAATCATCCCAGCACCGCGCGCTTCATCGCCACCAAGATGCTCAAGTGGCTGCTCACGCCCGAGCCCACGGAAGTGCAGATCAATGCCATTGCCGGCGCCTATCGCGCGACCCGTGGTGACATCAAGCGCATGGTGCGCGCGATCCTCAACGAAGGCTGGGTGGCCGACGCCCCCGCCAAGCTCAAGCGTCCGTTTCACCTGGTGGTCTCCGGCCTGCGTGCCACGAGTGCGCAGACCACACTGATGTCGCAGCCGAACAGCTGGATCCGCAGTATTGGCCAGTATCTGTTTCAATACGAGACGCCCGAAGGCTACTCCGATTTGGTGGAGTACTGGGTGGGCAATGTGCCGCCGCGTTGGAGCTTTGGCAGCACCCTCAGTCGCGCGACGTCGCAAACCCAAGTGAGCATCGATGTGACGGCCTATCTCGCAGGCACGGCCGACGCGGCGATCGAACGCATTGATACGGAAATGTTCGGCGGAGAGCTCTCCGAAGCGACACGCGCCACGCTGCGCGGTTTTCTCACGAGCGGTTCATTCAACAACACACGAATTCGCGAAACCATCGGCCTCGCGCTGAGCGGCTATGAATTCCAATGGTACTGATCTTCGGAGTGCTGACATGACCGATCACGATCCTCAACCCGACAGCGGCTGCGCGGAATATCGGCAGCTGTCGCGTCGCGACTTTATGTCGCACACGGCCACGCTCACCGCAGCCGCCGCGATGTTTCCGTCCTGGCTGCCGCGCATCACGCTCGCCGACCACTACTCGGCCACGCGCGACGTCATGGTTTCCGTGTTCATGCGCGGTGGCACCGACGGACTCGCGCTCGTGTTGCCATTCGGCGAGTCGCAGTACTTCGCGTTGCGTCCCACGATTGCGACGCCGGCACCCGACTCACTGTCCAGCAACCGCGCGATTGCACTCGATGACTTCTTCGCCTTTCCACCGGCGATGATGGGGCTCATGCCCGCGTACATCGAGAACGACCTGCTCGTGGTGCATGCCGTCGGACAGCTCGCGAGCCGCTCGCGTTCGCACTTTGACGCGCAGCGCTACATGGAAGTGGGCAAGCCGGTGGATCCAAACCTCACCAGTGGTTGGCTCGGGCGACATCTCGCGAGTGTCCCTCCAATCCACGCGAATCCTGCAATACGTGGCATCGGATTTGGTTCCGGACTGGCAAAGACGCTCGTGGGTGGTCCGCGCACGTTGCCGATTCCCAACCCGGCGAATTACAGCATTGGCGGTTCAGGTTCCACACTTAGTGCGCGTACCGCTGCACTCACCGCCAACTACGGACAGACGGTCGACCCGTTGCGCGCATCGGCACTGGACGCCATCGCCACGATGGAGCTGCTACGCCAACTGAACTTCAACAGCTACACACCCGCCAATGGCGCGGAGTATCCCAACTCGTCGTTGGGTCGCTCACTCAAGGCCATGGCCGTGCTGATCAAATCGGACATCGGTATTGAGGCCGCGTCCATCGATGTGGGTGGCTGGGACACGCACGCCACGCAGGATCCGAATGGCGGCCAGATGTTCAACAGCATGCGCGATTTTTCTTTGTCGCTGGGTGCCTTTTGGGCCGATGTGATTGCCGCCGATTATCCGGTCACTGCGGTGGCGCTGTCCGAGTTTGGTCGCAACGCCAAGGAAAACGGCAGTCAGGGCACCGACCACGGTCGCGCGACCGCCATGTTTGCGCTCGGTCGCCAGATCAATGGTGGACGCGTACTCACCAACGGCTGGCCCGGATTGGCGACCGACCAGCTCGAAGATCGTCAGGACCTGCGCGTGACTATGGACTATCGGGATGTGCTCGCCGAGATCGTGTCGAGTCGATTGGAGAACAGCAATCTCGATTTCGTGTTCCCCGACTTCACGCCCACCACGCGCGGCGTGGTGTTGTAGCGGTCAGCAACTCAGTGCACGATCACTTCCCCGACCATGCCTGGATGCACCGTGCACAGATAGGGAAACGTTCCCACCGTATTGAAGGTGCGCGTCACGATGGTGTCCCGAACCACCGGGACATCGGGCGGTGCACCGGCTTTGCCACTGAAGAGTGCGTTGTGCCCATCGCCATTCGGTGACGTCGACATCCGGAAGCGAATCGTGCCGCCCTTCGCGATCTCGGCTTCCGGCGGACTGAACACGTTGCCTGGTGTGAACACGTCAAGCGTGAGCGGATAGTCCGACGGCGGATCCAACGGTGTCGCGGAATCGGAACACGCCACCACACCCAGCACAAGCGCACCTGCACATGTTGCGCGACCCACGATCGTCAACAGGAACCCACGATGTCCGACACTGCAGCTCTTCGTGCTCATGGCACTCTCCGCTCGCGTGATGCACGCCGCGTTTCGCGGAATGCAATGAGTCGTCTCTCCGGCAAGCTACTCGTCCTGCTGAGCTTCGCTACTCTCGCGGCCTGCAGTGAAAGCAACCCCGCCGGTCCCGTGATACCGGATCCCAGTGGCAACGATCCGGTGAGCGGTGCATTCACGCTCACCACCGTGAACACCAACCCGCTGCCGCACGTGCTCTTTGACGACAGCGGCTTCAAGTTGGAGATCGCGAGCAGCACGATGGCCATGCAGAACGGTGGACAGTTCGTGCTGGCCATTGTCACGCGGGAAACGGTGGCGGGATTTCCGTCCACGTACGTCGACAGCACCTTCGGCACGTGGCAGCAGAGCGCCGGCAATATCACGCTGACCGACACGAGTGGTACGGCCTCACCTGCCACCTGGGATGGCGTGCGTCTGTCGTTCGCCATGGAGAGCGAAGACGGCACGGTTGCACTGATCTATCGCAAGGATCCCTTGACGAATCCCTAGCGGGGCGCGCGTGACGCACGGTACACTATGGCCATGACCAAACACTCTTCCGTCGTCACGACACTCCTGCTGTCTTTCGCCGCCGCACTGGTACTTGGCTGCGGCGACTCCGCGCCAGACATCGAAGGGCCGCTCGTTCCGCTGCGTAGTGAGGCGACCGTGCTCACGTTCGCCGACGCGCCTACGCAGCGTGTAGGGAACGCGCCCGCCACTCCCGCCGATGAGTTCGATGCGAGCAGCGGGCGGCTGAGCGGCCTGGCCATGGCCGACGGCGGCTTGGTCGTTCTGGACGGTGTTCGGGTCACGCGGTTCGACGCGTCAGGTGGCCAGACATGGAGCGTCGGGTCACAAGGCCAAGGACCGGGTGAGTTTGAGAGCGTCGGGTCCGCGTGTACAATTCCCGGCGACACGCTCATGGTGTTCGACGGCAACATGCGACGGCTCTCCGTGATCGCACCCGAAGGCACGCTCGTCAAGGCCGAGGATATGAGCGCGTTTGGGCTCATGCAAAGCGCATCGTGCTTCGTGGATGGTACCGTCATGTTTCTGGAGCCAACGTCGCGACGTCCGGACGGCTCCCTCGCAGCGGTCGTGCGCACGGTCAACAGTGACTTCGCGCTGGTGGACTCGATCACCGAGCTGTCGTACATGTCGAACGGTCAGGTCTCGTCGATTCTCTCGTCCGGCAGCAGCATTTGGTCAGCCGACCCAACGCGCCGCGAACTGCAGGTATGGGGACTGAACGGCAAGGTCCAGCAGGCGTTTTCGCTCAGCGAGCCAGACGTCACGTTGAGCGCTGAAGAGGCGAGTCGCGCGCAGAATGTCCGAATGGGCCGCGGTAGCGCTGTCGCTGCTCCGCCCCTGTCCACGCAAGCGCCGTACTTTAGCCATGCGGTCGTGGACGTCGCGGGCCGCCTCTGGCTGCGCGGCTTCAACACCGATCCCACGGCGCGCGCCGAGTGGGTGGGCATCACCACTGACGGCGAGTTGATCGGCCGATTCGTCCTGCCAGATACCAACGTGCAGCTGTCCGCCATCACGCGCGACGGCGTCTGGCTGTTGCACCGCGACGGCACCGAGCCCGCGAACTTTGGCTTCTATCCGTTCTCCGCGCCGCTGCCGTAGCTCGGCGCAGCGAACTGCACGAACGCCTGATCTTCGAATCTCACCTTGGCCGTACACAATTATGTCCGAACCCGTGTCGTGGCGGGGCGGTGAACAGCACGTACGCCGTAAACAATCCGCCCAGCGAGTGCCCCGATGGCCCACGGTCTCCCGTTGTTGGGTACGCCCTGTCGATGAAGGGAATCGGTCCTTCCGTAACACGTCG
>JBBSPE010000117.1:0-14320 GCA_038259155.1 Gemmatimonadales bacterium | reverse complement strand
GTGCGGTTGACCACATCAGCTCCTATGGCCGTGCCGGTGAGCGCACCGAAGGGGCGGCGCCTGACACCGGTGCGCGAACGTCGGACGGGGCCGGTCGCGGCGCCGCGACGCCCGGGATGGTGAGCGGGCTGCTCACGATGCACGCCAAGTATGGTCGATTGCCGAGAGCGCAGGTGATCGCTCCTGCGATTGCGCTGGCGCGCGACGGATTCATCGTCTCGCCGCTGCTCTCGCGCACGATCACGTCGGCGCGCTCGCGGGTGGCTGATGAGCCGCACGCGGCGGCGCGATTCATGCCCAACGGCGAGCCGCTGCGACCGGGCGATCGACTGGTGCAACCGGAGCTCGCAGCGTTGCTGGACTTGATTGCCGCCGCCGGTCCGGACGCGTTCTACCGCAGTGCGTTTGCCGAACGGCTGGCGTATCACGTGCAGGAGCGCGGCGGGCTCATCACCGAGCAGGATCTGGCGAGCTACCAGGCCCAGTGGGTCCGCCCGCTCTGCGCGGTGTGGCGCGGCTACACCGTGATCGGCGCCCCGCCGCCAATGGGTGGAGCGCTGGTGCTCGAAATGCTGCAGCTCGCCGAGCAGTCGGGACTCACGCGAGCGGAGGGCTATACCGAGACACCCGAGACGGCGACGTCGTTTGCACAGCTCATTCGGATCGCGCAGATCGACGGGCAGCGGTGGCGTGGGGATCCGGCGGTGATGGCAGTGCCGGCGCGGGGCGTGTCCAGCGCGCGCTACGCGGCGGAGCGGGCGGCGCAACTCACCGGCCCGCTTCGTGACAGCATGCGGGCCGGTGACCCGTGGGCGGCTGATGCCGAGGCACCACCGGCCGAGTGCGCCGCGCTCGATCCGTTTGCGGCAGCGCCGCGTCCGGCCGGCGGCGCAGAGCCGGACCCCGCGTTGGCGGCGGGTGATCTCACGAGCGAGGACAGCAGCTTCACGTCGCACCTGAGCGTGGTGGATGAAGACGGGAACGCTGTGTCCATGACGACCACGGTGGGCGTGCTGTTCGGCTCGGGTGTGTGGTCCGACGGCGTGTGGCTGAACTCAGTGGGACGCAACTTTGATGCGCGCACGCGGGGGACAAACCGTTTCAGCAACTCCACCATGTCTCCCACGATTCTGCTGCAGGGCAATCAAGTGCGGCTGGTGGTGGGGGCGGCTGGATCGCAGTACATCCAGCCGGCGACCGCGCAGGTCACGGTGCGCATGTTGGCCTTCGGTGAGGATCCGGCGTTGGCGCTGGCCGCTCCGCGCCTGCATCCGGAGTGGACGTCGCTGGAGGTGGAGGTGGAGCCCGGGTTTGCGCCGGCGGTGTACGGGGCGCTGGTGCAGCGGGGGTTCAAGCCGTTGTCCCGGGTCGGTGACATCCTGTTTGGCGGGGTGCACGCGGTGTATGTGTCGCCGGACGGTCGGGTGATCGGGGCGGCGGACCATCGTCGGGACGGATTCGCGGTCGCGCAGTAAAGCGGGAGTTTGCGAGGGCTTGACATTATTTTTAGGGCACGCTAAAACTTAGGCGTGCCCACACCCGACTCATCCTCCAAGAAGCCCGCTTCGCGGCTCCAGCCGCCCTTTCCGCCCCCCGGCACGCCCGCCGCGCCACCGCTCACCGGACTCGGCGAGCCCGACGCCGGATGGCGTCGCGCGCGCATCGCCCCGTCGCTGGCCGAGGTCTACCGTTCGGTCCCGGTCAACAAGGCCACGACGTTCCGGAAGCTGCTCGCCTTTGCTGGACCGGGCTATCTCGTGGCCGTGGGCTACATGGACCCCGGCAACTGGGCCACGGGCCTGGCTGGCGGTTCGCGCTTTGGCTACGCGCTGCTGAGCGTCATTCTGCTGTCCAACCTCATGGCCGTGCTGCTGCAGGGGCTGGCCGCCAAGTTGGGCATCGTGACGGGCCGCGACCTCGCGCAGGCGTGCCGCGATCACTACAGCAAGCCCGCCGCCATGGCGCTCTGGGTGCTGTGCGAAATCGCAATCGCCGCCTGCGATCTGGCCGAGGTGATCGGCTCGGCGATTGCGCTCAACCTGCTGTTCGGCATCTCGCTGCCGTGGGGCATCGCCCTGACGGCGCTCGATGTGCTGCTGGTGCTGTACCTGCAGAATCGCGGTTTTCGCTATCTGGAGGCGCTGGTGATCGCGCTGGTGGCGATGATCGGCGGCTGCTTCGCGTTCGAGCTCTTCATCTCCCGTCCCGACGTGGTGGAGGTGGCGAAGGGTTTTGTGCCCACCGCGCAGATCATCAGCGACCCCACCATGCTTTATCTGGCCATGGGCATTCTTGGCGCCACCGTGATGCCGCACAACCTGTATCTGCACTCGTCGGTTGTGCAGACGCGCAAATATGAGCTCAATGCAGCCGGAAAGCGCGAGGCGGTACGGTTTGCCTTTCTGGACTCCACAATTGCGCTCACGGTCGCGTTGTTCATCAACGCGTCCATCTTGATCGTCGCGGCGGCCACCTTCCACACCACGGGCAACACGCAGGTTGCCGAGATTCAGGACGCGTATCAGCTGCTCTCGCCGCTGCTTGGTGTGACGGCGGCGAGCACCGTGTTCGCGCTGGCGCTGCTGGCGTCCGGACAGAGTTCGACGCTCACCGGTACTCTGGCCGGACAGATCGTGATGGAGGGATTTCTTGAACTGCGAATCCGGCCTTGGCTGCGTCGGCTCATCACCCGCGCGATCGCCATTGTACCGGCGGCGGCGGTGGCGATCTTGTACGGCGAGAGCGGAACGGCCAAGTTGCTCGTGTTCAGTCAGGTGATTCTGAGTCTGCAGCTCTCCTTCGCGGTATTCCCCCTCGTGCGCTTCACGTCCGATCGCGAGAAGATGGGGGAGTTCGTGAACTCGCCGCTGCTTCGCGTGATGGCGTACCTCGTCGCCACGTTGATCGCCCTGCTGAACGTCTGGTTGCTGGTGCAGACGTTCGCCGAAGTGCGTGGTTGACCTCCTTCCCGACGCCCGATGTATCAACGCATTCTGGTTCCGCTCGAGCACTCGGCCTACGATGCGGCGATTCTGGACCACGTGCGCACGCTCGCCCGGATGTGCAACGCGTCGCTCGTGCTCGTGCACGTGGCGGACGGTTGGGCCGCACGCAACATGCAGCAGCTGGCACTCCGTGAGTCGGAGGAAATCGCGCGCGATCGTCGCTATCTCGAGGAAGTGTGCGAGCAGTTGCGCTCGGAGGGGCTGACGGCCGATGCGGTGCTGGCGGCTGGTGACCCGGCCGGTGAGATCACGGCGGCGGCCGAGCGGGAGCAGTGCGACCTGATCGCGATGGCCACTCATGGTCACCGGGGACTGCAGGACCTGATCTATGGCACCACGGCCAACAGCGTCCGCCACCGTACCATGATTCCGGTGCTGATGGTGCGCGGGCCTGTGCCGGGCGCGGCGGGCGCGCTATCGTAGAGCGCATGAGTGCAGACGCCAAGCGCATCCCTCGTCCAAGACCGGGCAACACCCAGCCCTCGTCAGCTGACCGGCAGCGTGTCAGCGCCCCGGTCGAAGACTACCTGAAGGCGATCTACGACCTCGCGGGGCGGAGTGGGACCGCGTCCACGAACGACGTCGCCGCGCGCCTCGGTGTGTCGCCCGCGTCGGTCACCGGCATGATTCGCCGCCTCGCCGAGCAGGATCTGCTCGAGTACGAGCGGTATCGCGGGGTGCGCCTGAGCGAATCGGGGCGCGTGGTGGCGCTCCGCACCATCCGTCGGCATCGCATCATCGAGTCGTACCTCACCGAAAAGCTCGGCTATCCGTGGGACCGCGTGCACGATGAAGCCGAGCGTCTGGAACACGCCGCGTCCGACGAGCTGGTGGAGCACATGGCCACCGCACTCGGCAATCCCACGGCCGATCCGCATGGTGCACCTATTCCCACGGCGGATGGTCACGTAGACGAGCGTCGGCATCTGTCTCTGGCGGAACTGGACGTGGGGCAGCGCGCGCGCATGGTACGCGTGAGCGACAAGAATCCGCGGTTGTTGCGCTACCTGGCTGAGATCGATCTCACGCCTGGCGCCGAAGTGCGGGTGCTCGAACGCGCACCGTTCGATGGTCCGCTCACCTTGCGGGTGGGCGCGACCGAGCCCGTGGTGGGCCTGGGGCTGGCAGCGCAGGTGCTGGTCGAGGCGGTCGCGGACGAGGAGTGACGCGCCACCACGGAACGATCGCGTGCGGCCGCCCGTTGCCGTAGGGCCATGATCATGCCAGACCACCCGTCACGTTGTTCGTCCAGCTCGGTAGCGCGCGCCGCTCGGCTGTGCATCATTGCGGCGGTGTGCGCAAGCGTCGGTTTGCTGTCCGCCGGCGCGCAGTCCGCCGAAGCACAGTCCGTTGCCCCTCGCGGTCTCCAGACGCCTCGCGATACCGTGATCGGTGCACCACGCGCACCGCTTGCTCCCGGCCGGCAGGCGCCGCCGGTTCGTGGCATCGCCGTGGACGAACGCCTCGGCGCCGATCATGGTATCTCAGTGGGCGACACCGTCCGACTGTCTGCTGAAGCCGGCACGCTCGGCGAACTGGTTCGCGTGGACGCGCTCGTGCGTCGGGCTGCTGATCCGTCCGAGGTGGCGCGCAGCGAATATCGGGTGCGGTTGCACCTTGATCAGTTGCAGCGGCTCACAGGCAGCGAGGACCGCGTGGATCGGTTTGCGGTTGCCGTGCGTCCCGCGAGCGGCGATACGAGCGCTGCTGCGGCGACCGTAGACAGCACGCTGGCACGCATCAACCATGTCGCGTTTGGTTTTCGGGCGCACGCGTCGCGCGATGTGGCCGTGGAGAGCTCGCGCACATTCCAGGTGGTGGAGCGATTCCACCGCGCGATCGGTGGCATCACCATTGTGGCGAGCGCGGTGTTTCTGTTGTGCATTCTCCTCCTCAAGGTGGAAGAGCGCCGGCGGGCAATCGCGGCGTTGCGGCTGGCCGGTTTGTCGCGACGGACCGTGGCGCTCTCGGTGATTGTGGAGGCCGGTCTGGTTGCCGTACTCGGCAGCGCGCTTGGCGCTGTGATCGGCTGGGTGGTGACGGTGGGGGTGAACCTGTACTACCAGCGCCTGTTCCGCACGCCACTCACGTTCGCGGTGCTCACGCCCAAGTTGCTGCTGTTTGCCGTGACACTCTCGCTGGTGCTGGGGCTGGTGGCGGGCGTGCTGGCCGCCTGGCGTCTGGTGCGCACGCCGCCGCTCGTGCTGCTGGGCCGATGACCGATTGCCGGTTGGTGCGCTGATGCGCGCGACGCTGGCGCTGGCGGCGCTTCGACGGCACCCGATGCGCACGTTGCTGGCTGTGTTCGGCCTCGCCGTAGCGGCAGCGCTGCTGCTCGACATGGTGATGCTCGCCACCGGAATGCGCGCGTCGTTCCGCTCGCTGCTCACCTCACGCGGATACGAGCTGCGTGTGACACCGCGCGGTACGCTACCGTTTGACACTGAGGCCACGGTTGGTGGGGCTGCGGAGCTGGTGACGGCGTTACGCAACAATCCGGACATCGCGCGTGTGAGTCCGTCGCTGGGCACGACGGTGCAGGTGGTGCGCGTGTCCGGGTCCACCGAGCAGCGCCGCGTGGTCGATGGACCGGATGGCGACGTGACGAACCGCGAGGAGAACCGCATCAGCGCCTTCGCACTCGGCACGCAACCCGCGGTGCAGGGCGAGTACATCATCGCCAGCGGACGCGCGCCCAGCACGCCTGATTCACTGCTGCGCGAAATCGTGGTCAATGACGCGTTCCTCATTCGAACCGCCGCGTCCATCGGCGATACCATCCGCGTGAGCACGGGACGGAGCGCGCAACTCCGGATGACCGGCGATGACGTCGCGGCGGTGATCGTGGGCTCCGCTCGTTTTTTGTACGTTCCACCCGGGCTGCCGGCGCTCTCCGCGCCGCTCGCCTCGGTGCAGCACCTGCTGGGAGACGCCGGTCGCGATCGCATCTCGTTGATCATGGCCGCCGTTCGCAGGGACTCGGCATCTGCTGATTCGCAGAGTGCTCGCACGGAAGCCGTCCGCGAGTGGATTGAGCAGTCGCACGCACGCGTGACAGCGATTTCCACGGAAACCGCGATCGTACAGGTGGAAGAACGGCTGGCGTATTTTCGCCAGCTCGCGTTCATTCTCGGTGCCTTGAGTCTGGTGATCGGCGTGCTGCTGGTGACCACGCTGGTCTCGCTGTCGGTGAACGAACGTCTGGGCGAACTTGCTGTGCTGCGCGCCATCGGCGTGGGGCGCGCCGGCATACTGCAGCAGATCATGCTCGAAGGCCTGCTGTTGGGGCTCGCCGGAATCACCGTGGGGCTGGGCCTTGGCGTGGTGACAGCGCGCTGGTTGAACACCATTCTGCGCGATTTCCCCGGGTTACCGGCCGATCTCGACTTCTTTGTGTGGAGTCCGGAGGCGGCGTGGAAATCGC
The DNA here is from genome assembly GCA_038259155.1 of Gemmatimonadales bacterium. GTDB lineage: Bacteria > Gemmatimonadota > Gemmatimonadetes > Gemmatimonadales > Gemmatimonadaceae > JAABRT01. The sequence goes on along the minus strand of JBBSPE010000117.1, from coordinate 7,891 downwards.
TGGCCATGCTCGTGGTGGCGTCCACGCTGGCTGGTGCGTGGCCCGCCTGGCGCGCGTCCAAGTTGCGGGTCGCGCAGGCACTGCGCGAGGAGGCGATCGGATGACGGCTGTGACAGCACCACTGCTCGAGGCACACAATGTGTTTCGGAGCTACCACACCGGCGCGACGAATGTGCGCGCGCTGCGCGGCGTGTCGCTCAGTATTGCGCCCGGTGACTTCATGGCCATTGTGGGCGCGAGCGGCTCCGGCAAGTCCACGCTGCTGCACCTGTTGGGTGCCGTCGACACGCCCGATGAGGGACGCGTGGTGTTCGAAGGGCGGGACATCTCGCATTTGTCCGACGCGCAGGCCACCAAACTGCGATTGCAGCGTGTGGGACTGGTCTTTCAGCGCTTCTATCTCATGCCCACGCTATCGGCGATCGAGAACGTCGAGCTGCCCATGGCCGAAGCGGGCGTGTCCAAGCAGGAACGCCGCGCGCGCGCGCAGGAGTTGCTGCGCACGGTCGGCCTTGGCGAACGCGGCTCGCACCGACCCACGCAACTTTCCGGTGGTGAGCAACAGCGGGTTGCCGTGGCGCGCGCGCTTGCCAACAAGCCGGCGTTGCTGTTGGCGGATGAACCCACCGGCGAGCTCGATGCCGCCACTGGCACCGCGCTCATTGAACTACTGGAGCGTCTGAACGCCGAGGGGCTCACCTGCGTGCTCGTCACGCATGATGCTGCGCTGGCCCGCTCGGCGCGGCGGGTGGTGACCATGCGCGACGGCCAGATCGTGAGCGATACCAGCGCGCCGCCGGCCATGGTGCTGGCCACGTGATCTGGCAGCTTGCATGGCGCAACGTGACCCATCGTCCGTGGCGTGCGCTGTTGCTGCTGGTTGGCTACGGCATCGGCGTGGCGGTGATGATCACGCTGCTGTCCGTTGGCGAGGCCATGCTCACGCAGGCGCGTGAGGAAAAACTCGTGGGCGGCGGTGATGTCACGGTGTTGCCCGATGGCATTGATCTCGAAGTGCTCAAGACCGGTGGACTGGGCGGGATGTTCTTCTCCATTCCCAACGCGCGATTCGTGTATCGACAGGTGCTCGCGTCACCACGGCATGCGTCGGTTGTGGCGGCCGTGGCCCCGCAACTCGACAACAAACTGCTGTACCTCACCACGACGTCTGGCCTTGAGCTACCCGTGCGAGCATTCGGCGAACTGCCGGACGCCACACGAGCGGTGGGGGCGGCGCCCGCGCTGCAAGACGGCGCGTGGCTGAACGATGACGCGGACGCGCGCTGGGCCGAGCCCACCATGGCGGAGCTGCGGCACGATATGGATCATTTTCACGTGGCGCCAGCCACGGCCGCGGGGCGCGACTCGTGGGGTGAGTGGCACTACTTCAACGTGCTCTCGGACGACGCCGAGCGCTGGGCTTTCATCTCCTATATCGTGTGCGGCGCCGTTCCCGACGGCGAATGGGGTGGACAACTCCTCATCACGCTTCATGCGCGTGGGGCGCCAGCCCGCCGTTTCTCGGCGCAGGTCCCGGCCGGTCAGGTTCGGCTGTCCACGCGCGATGCTGATCTGCGCATTGGCGAAGCCGCGGTGCAGGTGCTTCCCGACGGACGCTACCAGCTCACGGGGAGCGCGCGAGAAGAGGGCGGCCGTGCCGCAGTGTCGCTCGACCTGATCATCTCGCCCGGGGAGTTCGCCGACTTTCCAGGGGCAACGCTGGGCGGCGGGTCGTTCGTGTCCGGATATGCCGTTCCCGCCATCCGGGCCGCGGCGTCGGGGAGCATCTGTACTCAAGCCGGCGCTGCTCCAGAGTGCGAACGCTTCACGGATGCGCGCGCCTACCACGATCACAATTGGGGCGTGTGGCGCGGCGTCACCTGGGAATGGGGGTCGTTGCGCGCCGGCAGTGTCGCCATGCTCTTCGGACGCGTGCAGCCCCCCGACTCGCTGCAGGCCGACGCGCCACTCTTCGCGTATACCACCGACTCCCTTGGTTTCGTGGCGCTCTTTCGGCCGCGTACGGTACAGTACCAAGATGGCCGAACCGTGGTGGTGGATGGCGTGACGGTGTCGGTGCCGTCATCGGGATTGATCGAAGACGTGCGAGGCGGTGATTCCCTTCGGGTAGAGCTGCAGGTGGATGACGCCGTGGCGACCGATACGCGGCGGAGCCTGGTGGAACGCGGCGACGCCGAGGGCGCGCGACGGCTGGGACGGCCGTATTTCGTGCAGATGCAGGTGCGAGTGCGGATCACGATGGTGGTGCGCGGCGTCCGTTACGAACGCGAGGGTACCGGGTTCTTCGAGACCTATCGGTGACCTGATGGATGGGCGCCCCCGGCGCCCGGTGCTATGCTTCAGGTATGCCTCGACTGCCGAATGATCCTGACGCAGCGCCCGACGTACCGGCCGAGCTCGCGGCTGATGCGCTGGCGCGTCTCCTCTCGGGGACCCACACGTTCCCCCATGCGGTGTTGGGGCCGCAGCCGGCCCTTCGTGGCGGGAAACGCGGCATGCTCGTGCGGGCCCTGTCGCTGGGTGCACAGCAAGCGTGGGTGGTGCTGGCGGACGGCGCCGCGCACCCGATGGCCGCGATCGGCCGGGGCGTGTGCGAAGGGTTTGTGCCCAACGTGGCGCCGGAGACGACGTACATGATCAGACGGCAAGCCAGCGACGGCACCACGCGCGAGCAGCACGACGCGTATCGATTTGCGCCCACGCTCGGGCCCATGGACCTGCACCTGATCGGCGAGGGCATGCACCAGCGCTTGTGGCAGGTGCTCGGCGCGCGTCCACGCGTCGTGGACGATGTGGCGGGTACGGCGTTCGCCGTGTGGGCCCCCAACGCGCGCGGTGTGAGCGTGATCGGTTCGTTCAACGCCTGGCGTCGTGAGGTGCATCCCATGCGTCGCCTGAACGATGGTGGCGTGTGGGAGCTCTTCATTCCGGGTGTGGACGCTGGCGCGAGGTACAAGTACGACATTCGCCCGATGGCCGGTCCACCGCGCGTGAAGACCGACCCCATGGGCGTGTACATGGAGCAGCAGCCGGGAAACGCGTCCATCGTGACCGACGCCTCGGCCTACCCGTGGCGCGACGCGGACTGGCTGAACGCACGGGAGTCGCGTACGCCCGAGCGTGAGCCGATGCTGGTGTACGAGGTACACCTGGGATCGTGGCGCCGTGTGCCGGAGGAGGACAACCGCCCGCTCAGCTATCGTGAGATCGCACCGCAGCTGGCCGCGCACTGCAAGAAGTTGGGGTTCACACACATCGAGCTCATGCCGGTGCAGGAGCACCCGTATGGTGGCTCGTGGGGCTATCAGGTGAGCGGCTACTATGCGCCCACGTCGCGCTATGGCTCGCCCGATGACTTCCGGTTCTTTGTGGACACCATGCACGACGCCGGCATCGGCGTGCTGCTCGATTGGGTGCCGGCACACTTTCCCAAGGACGATTGGGCGCTCCGTCGCTTTGACGGCACGGCGTGCTACGAACACGAAGATCCGCGGTTGGCCGAACATCCCGAGTGGGGCACGTTGATTTTCAACTACGGTCGGCATGAAGTGCGCAACTTCCTGCTCGCCAACGCGCTGTACTGGGTCGAGGAGTTCCACATTGACGGCATTCGTGTGGACGCCGTCGCCTCCATGCTCTACCTCGACTACGGTCGCGAGGCCGGACAGTGGATGCGGAATCGACTTGGCGGCCGAGAGAATCTGGAGGCCGTGTCGTTCCTGCGTGAGCTCAATCACACCCTGCGCACCAAACACAAAGGTGTGATCACGATTGCCGAAGAGAGCACTACGTGGCCGCGCGTCACGCACCCCATTGCCGACGGAGGCCTTGGCTTCACGTTCAAGTGGAACATGGGCTGGATGCACGACACGCTCGACTACTTCCGTGTCGATCCCCTGTTTCGCAGCGGTGCGCACAATCAGCTGACGTTCGCGATGATGTACGAGTACAGCGAACGGTTCATGAATCCGCTCTCGCATGACGAAGTGGTGCACCTCAAGCGTTCACTGCTCGAGAAAATGCCGGGTGATCCGTGGCGCAAGTTTGCCAACCTGCGTGCGCTGCTGGCGTACGCCATCCTGCGACCGGGCAAGACGCTGCTGTTCATGGGCACGGAACTCGCGCCCAGCCGTGAGTGGAACCACGACGTCAGCCTGGAGTGGCACCTGCTCGACGATCCGCGCCGCGCCGGACTCATGGCGTTCATGGAGCAGCTCGGCGCGCTGTACCGCGCGCACTCGTGTTTCTGGCGCCGAGATCACGAGCCGGCGGGGTTTTCCTGGGTGGACGTCGGCGACCGCGAGCAGAGCGTGTTGTCCTTTGTGCGACGCGATGGCGCAACACACGCGGTGGTGGTGCTCAACCTCACGCCGGTTCCACGTGTGGCCTACCGCATTGGTGCGCCCGCGCGCGGCGCCTACCGGCACGGGCTGTCGAGCGACGACGAGGCGTTTGGTGGCAGCGGGCACGCGAGATCTGAAGTCGTGCAAACGGACGACACGCCGTATCACGGCTTCGCCCAGTCGCTGCTGCTCACGCTGCCGCCGCTCTCCGCGCTCGTGTTGCTGCCCGAGGAGGGCACGCTCGAAGCCGCCGAGACCGTGCGTGCGGTGGAGGCATTGCCGCCCGGTAGCGAGGTCGCGGTTCCCTCGGCTGATGCGATGGGCGGTGCGCGATCCGACGGTGCGCCGCGCGGCCCCAAGAAGCCAGCTGCGCGGAAGGCGACCCCAGCGAAGTCGAGCGTGAAGACGGCACCCGAGAAGGCACCCAAGAAGGCACCCAAGAAGGCACCCAAGAAGCCAACCAAGAAGCCGACACCGAAACCGCGAGACCCCGAGTGACGCTGCGCCGTGGCAGCACCACGAGCATGGTAGTGCTCGGCGTATTCATCGTGGCGGCGTGCGCAGTGTGTGTGCGACTTGGCATCTGGCAGCTTGATCGGCTCGCGCAGCGGCGCGCGTACAATGCGCAGGTGGCAGCGCGGCTCGACCAGGGTACCGAGCCGCTGCGCGACGCCTTCGCGCGCGATACCGCCGATGCGCGCTGGCGGCATGTGGTGGGCACCGGCGTTGCGCTCTACGATCAGGAAGTCGTGCTGTCCGCGCGCACGTTCAGCGGTTCGCCGGGCGTGTGGCTCGTCACGCCGCTGTCGCTTGAAGGCACCGACACGCTGGTCGCGCTGGTGCGCGGCTGGGTGTACTCGGCGAATGGACGCACGATCAACTTTGCGAACTGGCGCGAGAGCGACACGATTGCCGTGGACGGTCGCCTCGACGAATTTCAGCGCCCGTCGCGCGGCGCACCGCGATCACCCACCGATGCCCGCGCATTCCGCTGGCTCGAACGCGACACGCTGGCCGCCGAGTGGGGCGCGCCGGTGGCCCCCATGCTCGTGTACCAGTTCGGCGACACCATCGGCGGCTACGAACAGACCGGCGGCGTCACACCGGCACGGTTTCCGGTGCCCACCATGGACGAGGGACCGCACAAAAGCTATGCGTTCCAGTGGTTCTCGTTTTCCATTGTCTTTCTGGTAGGCTACGTTGCCGTGGTGGTGAGCAGCCGACGCAAGGCGCAGCGGGTTACAGCAGCACGCTCCCAAGAAACAGCGTCGCTGCCGTGAAGTAGATGATGATGCCGCTCACATCCACCAGCGTGGCCACGAACGGTGCCGATGCGCTGGCGGGGTCGGCGCCGAGTCGGCGCAACACAAACGGCAGCATCGAACCCACCAACGATCCGAACGTCACCACTCCCACCAACGCGGATGCCACCGTGAACGCCAGCGGGAGCGCCAGACCGTTGTAGTCCTGGCCGAGCGAGAGTGAGCCGATCTGCCACGCGCCCGTGGCCATGTACTGCCACACCAGAATGCGCACAAAGCCGAGCGCACCGAGCAGCAGACCCAGCGCGAAGCCGGTGGGCAGCTCGCGGCGAGCGACGCGCCACCAGTCACCGAGACGCACTTCGCCGAGCGCCATTGCGCGAATGATGAGCGACGTGGCCTGCGAACCGCTGTTGCCGCCCGATGCGATGATGAGCGGAATGAAGGTGCTGAGAATCAGCAGGCGCTCGAGCTGTCCCTCGTAACGATGAATCGCGGAGGCTGTGAACAACTCGCCCACGAACAGCACGGCCAGCCAGCCGCCGCGCTTCTTGAGCATGTCGAGCAACCCGATGGTCATGTACGGCTCGTCGAGCGCCTCCATGCCGCCAAACTTCTGCGCGTCCTCTGTGCCCTCTTCCTGGATCACGTCAATGACGTCGTCCACCGTCACCACACCAAGCAGCCGACGCTGCTCGTCCACCACGGGAAGCGCCACGAGGTCGTAGTTGGACGTGATGTTGGAGACGTCTTCCTGCGGGGAGTCGGGGCCCACACTCACCACCTCGCTCCAGGCGAGCTCCGAGAGCCGCGTGCCTTCAGGGGCCGCGAGCAGTTCACGCAACGACAGTACGCCGCGCAGACGTCCGGCCTCGTCGGTGGTATAAACGGTGTACATGGCTTCCTTCCGTCCGGCGCGCGCCATCGAGCGTACCGACAGGAGTGCCTCTTCGACCGTGAGCGCCTCGGGCACCGAGACGAACTCCGTGGTCATCAGCCCGCCGGCCGTGTCCGAGTCGTACTGGAGCAGGCGCTCCGTCTCGGCGGCCGCCGCCGGCGTCAGCTCGGAGAGAATTTCGTCGGCGGTCTGCTCGTCCATCTCCTCGAGGACGTCGGCACGCTCGTCCGGCGTCATCTGCTCGACGATCATCGCCGCATCGCGCGCCGAGAGTGTCGCGAGCACTTCCGAGCGGAAGTCCTCGTCGAGGTATTCGAGCACGTCGGCAGCGCGTTCCTTGGGCAGCGCGGCCAGCAGCGCGCCCACGCGGTCCACCGGCATCAGCTCGGCGATGTCCGCCAGGTCGGCCGGATGCAGCTCCTCGGTCTGGGGCGCCACACTGTCCGGCGACTCCTCGAGCAACTCGAGCAGGTCCGGGATCAGCAGGACCGCGAGCGGGCGGTCCGGATCGGTTGGGGGTGGCATCATGGTGCAGAGCCCCTTCCCAGCAGCATGGCTCGGCGCGGCCCTTCACGAGGGCGAGTGTGCCGTTCCGCAGCCGCGTGGCGAGCGAAATGTGCGAGAGCAGTGAATGAAGACGGGCCAACGCACCTGCTGCGGGCGACACAGGCGGCGGCGGGGGCAAGTTACTCGGCGTGTCGCGCAGGGTGAAGCCGTGCCGGAGCGTGAACCGTCCAGGCGAGGGCTCCCCCTGACGCCGCACACACACATTATTGTGTATGCCCTTCCGAACTGCTTTCTGCGGACTCGGCGCCATTGGCACGCCCATGGCCCGACATCTCGCCACGCCTGAGTTCGATCTCGTGGTGTGGAATCGCACGCGGTCCCGCGCCGACGCGTTTGGCGCTGCGCATGCGACTCGCGTTGCGGCCACGCCGGCGGACGCCGCGCGTGATCGCGACATCGTGATCACGTGCCTGCCCACTTCACGGGATGTCGCCAGTCTGCTCGACGGCCCGGACGGATTGCTCGCCGCCATGGCACCTGGAAGCCTGCTGCTCGACTGCACGTCGGGCGATCCGGCCACGTCGCGCCTGATTGCCGCGCGGCTGGCAGCGCAGGGCGTGCAGTTTGTCGATGCGCCGGTATCCGGCGGTGTGAGCGGGGCGGAGGCGGGCACGCTCACGGTGATGTGTGGGGGCGACGCCGCGGCCGTGGCGCGCGTACGGCCGGTGCTTGAGGCGTTTGGCCGCCGTGTGGTGCACGCGGGCCCGGTGGGTGCCGGCGACGCGCTCAAGGCGGTGAACAACGCGCTGCTGGCGCTGCAGATCTGGGGGTCGGCCGAGGGGTTGGCGGCGCTGGCCAAG
>JBBSPE010000116.1:0-14388 GCA_038259155.1 Gemmatimonadales bacterium | reverse complement strand
GTCGCAGCTTTTGCTCGAAGGCATGAACTCGGGCCACGGCGTCGAAGTATCGCCGGAATTCTGGTCCAGTGTCCGGCAGGATGTGGCAACCCGAATCGCTGAACACAAGAAGAAGCACGGCAAGAAGTGAAAGTCGTCCTCACGCCTACAGACGCTGAACTGGATATCGTTCGCGTGATTCATGGGGCGCGTGATCTGCCGGCAGTCCTTGATGGAAATTCCTAGACTGTGCCCGCGTCGTAGCCGACATCTGCGATGCACACTGGCGCATTCATTTCACGCAGGTGAGTTTCGCGGGGACGTTGTGCCATCTCTGCGATTCTTGATGCCTGATACAGCATGTGAGCCGAAGACTTCACCGTGGACGGCCTCGGCAACCGCCAGCGCACCGCCCGACCGGCTAGTCGCTCGGTGACGCACATGGTCCGCACACGTACCGGACCTTGCACCCTCACCGCACGTCTCGCACCTCAACGGACTCGACGCCGCTTTCGCTCGTTCGTACCGCCCAGAAGCGATTTGCCGTGACGACGACAATGCGGAGGCTGGACGGGACGGGCACAGACGGCAATGGAGCACCGTTGGGGCCGATGCGCCAGTACCGCGCCTCCCGTGACGGTGGCGCAGGCTGACGAAGCCAGAGACTTGCGTCAGCGCCTGAATAAAGTTGCGTGACCGCAGGCCAGGTACGCGGCACTCGCAATGAATCGCGGATTGCGCTGGGCACACCGCGCGGCCGGATCCCGTTTGCAAGCTGCGGGGGGTTGACCAGGGAGTCCACGATGGCTGCAACATCGGCGCGCGTGACGGGTTTGGTCTCTGGTCGAAAGCTGAGCGTGCGAAGCGTGTCGCCCGTGGTGCCGATCTCCACGATGGACAGGTCAGACGCGCGCGATGCTGATTGCCAGAATCGAAACGGCTGCGAGGTGGTGATGCCCGGCGGGATGGCCAGAACCACTGATCCACCAGCGCCTGCAACGGAATAGTGCACGCGCGGTTGAAGGGGTTGCCTCGTGCTGAATACGCCGAGCGGCTTGCGCGGCTCTCCGGCGTATACTTGAAAGGTCATGTCCGTGCTTTCCACCGGTACCGTGGCAAGCTGGACCGGACGACTGTCGGCAGCATTCCGGTGTTCAATGACCAAGGGTTCCCGCCCGCCCGTCGCGGACGAAGCGCGAGCCGGCGCGCGAAAGGAGAACAGGCCTCGCGCGGAGACGCCCGAGGTCCACCGCCGCGGCCCCCAAGTGTGCGCACGCGCACTCCGGTCGAATCAAAGACACGGACCTGTTGATCCGTGTCGTCCAGCACGTAGACATGTCCGCGACGATCTGTGGCGATATCCCGGATTCTTCCGAACAGCCACGATTCATTCGCTGCCGGTTCAATGCGCAAGATCACTTTCGTGTCTCTGAACGGGCCGGACAGGGGCAGTACGGATTGCGACTCGAGGTTATTTCGAGCCGCCGCCGCGGAAGCGATTACAAGAAACAAGAGTGTGCGGTGGCAATGGCGCATTCTGGTGTCCATAAATGGAAATCGTCCTTGCTGCTTCTCGTTCGGCATCAGCCTGGTGTGCGGTAATCCCCCGGCAAACGCAGGCTCACCGCCGCCGTCTGGTCTCCCAGCACCTCCCGGGCATAGGTGAAGGAGCCGGACCTGCCACCAGGCAGCGGGCTGGTGAGCGTTCCCACGGGTCGCCCGTCCAGGTAGACGGAAATTGCGGAGGCCACACCGTCGGCGGGCCGTTCGTTCATTCGACGTGCCCGGTAGCCGGCAGGTCCCGCGGATCCCGCAGCGTCAGCGAGCGGTCGCGCGGCACCAGCACCACGTCGACGCCGAAGCTCGCGAGCACATCCCCGCAACCGTCAATCCGCATCCCGCGGATACAACTTCGGACGCCCCGCAAGCACGGGCGCTCCAAATTCGCGCAGATCGACGGTGGCAATCGCCGTCGCACGCAATCGCTCGGCCATCGCCGCAACGAGGCTGTCTACCAGCCCCAGGGCCAGCGCCGCATGGCGGGTGCGCAGCTCAAGGGCGCGCGACATGTCGGCCGCGTCCCCCCCCTCCACGACAAAGGCACCGCTCGCGATGTCGGCCCTGAAGCGCGTGGCCACCGCCTCGCCGAGGTACCGCGCGAGCAGGTAATCCACCTCGGGCAGGATGGCCCACGGCAGCACCCACGCCGAGGGGTCGCGCTCGAACAGCGCCACCAGGTCGCGATGATGCCGGTCATCGGCATCGATGAGCGCCACGATGGCTACGGTCCAGAGGCAATCGGTCAAGCGTGTCTGCAGATCGTCTCAGTCGTTGTACAACCGCGGCAGGTCCACGACTTCCACATCCGAGCGATTGTCTGCCGCCAGACGCACCGCCTCGTCGACCACCGACCCGAACAGCAGCAGCTTCGCGTTCGATGCGCGAACGCCGAGCGCCGAACGTGCGGCTTCGAGCCGCTCGACGTGCCGCATGGTCAATGTCTGGCCCACCTTCGCCTCGCCCAGCGCGTGCACCGTACGCTCGCCTGGCGACGCTCCGTCGTCCGCCGCCACCACCACGTCGAGCTCCACCTCGCGACCGTCGCCGAGCGACACGGTGCTGGGCCCCACGTGGTCGGCCATGCCACCCAGCGTTTCGCGTGAGGCGAAATGGGTGGTCCAGAAACGCGCCATCGACTCGAACACCGGGCCGAGCACCTGCGACTGGAACGTCGGCTCGATGTCGTGCCAGATGCCGAGCGTGTCGGTGCCGTGGCGGCTCAGCCGCTCACCATGACGACGCAGCAGCGCGTAGTGAAAGCGCAGGATCGGATCGATGGGCTCGTAGAGCGCCCGGTTGTCGCGAATCGGATCGTTCAGGCGGGCCAGGAACTGCGCACTGATCAACGCGGTCATGATCGGGTTGAGCGCGGCGCCCGACATGCGGAGATAGCTGGTGAGCGAGCTCCAGCTGCGGTTGCCTTGCGACACGCCGGCCAGCGCCGCGTGATACAGGTTGAGCTTGCGCGCCTTGGAGGTGGCGGGGTCTTCACTGAGCAGCAACGGCACTTCGTTGAAGAGCGGCGCCGACGGCGACAGCACGCGACGACAGATCCAGCGATCAAAGTCGTCCGGAGCGGACGGGAGGTCGTTGCCGGACATCTCGCGGGCGTAGGCGGCCACGCCACCTATCACGGCGTAGGCGCGGACAGCGGTCGCGAGATCCTCGACGCCGTGCAGTGCTCGGGCCTCGCGATAGTCGAAGGGCGCGATGCGAAGGTCGAGTCCGGCCCGCCCTCGCAGCGGCGCCGTGCCGCTCAGGATCTGGCCCATCACACTCATCGCGGAGCCGCAGAGAATCAGGCGGGTCCGGGAATCGGCGCGCAACGCATTCCGGGCGCCGAACGCACGCTGGATGATGGACTCGAGCTCCGGCGAGTGCTCGAGCAAATAGGGGAACTCATCCAGCACGACCACGGTCTCCCGTTCGCCGCCGAGGCGCATGAGTGCCTCGACCACTTCATCCCAGGAGTCGAACGCGAGTGGAGCCGCGGCCTGCTGATAGGCGCCAATGCGCTCGCCAAAGGCCCGCAGCGCCTCCGAGCGAGCGCCCCGCACGGCCTCGTGGTAGAACCCGCCAGTTTGCTCGGCGAGCGAATGGAGCAGGAACGATTTGCCGATGCGCCGCCTGCCCCAGACGATGCCCAGGGTCGCGGCTGTCTCCCCACTCTTCACGAACTCGGCGAGGCGTCCCAACTCCACGCGGCGTCCGACCATGTCGGACAACGTTTTTTCAGGCATGGACTTAAATTAGTCGGGTATGATTTACTAAATCATACTTTACCTGAAAAGGCACGTTCTGGTCAAGTCCTGAGTGGCAGTCGGCAAACCATACCATTAAGTCCGGTATACTTTACTAAATCATACCCGACCAAGGATGGCCGCGCGCCAACCGCCGCTACCCCCGCCCCTCACTCCGCACCCGTGCCAACCCAGCCAGCGCCCACTGCTCCTCGGCCGTGGTGTCCATCTGGGCCGCCCGGAACGCGGCAATCGCCCGCTCCAGGGCATCCGCCGCCGGTTCGCGCGCACCCAGCGCCAGCTGCGCACGCGCCAGCTCCACATAGATCCGCGCCCGCTCACGGGACGCGGCAAGACTGGCGGTGTCGGTGCTGGCCGCCAGGGCCTTGGTCTGCCATCGCGCCGCCTCGGCCGGCACCCCAGCCAACCGCTCAACCACGCCGCGCGCGTACGCCAGCGCGCCCTGTTGATCGTCCGGAACACCGCGCGCGGCCACAGCCTCCAGCCGCCGTCGCGCCTCGGATGCACGACCAGTCTCCGCCTCCGCGACCGCCATGCGCAACTCGGTGACGGCCACGCGCGGATGATCCTCGCCCCACAGGTCGCGCAGCAGCCGAGCGGATTGACGCATCGGCACCAGCGCCTCCGCAGGCCGACCGAGGCGCTGCAGCATCTCGGCCCGGTTGCCCTGCGTGATGGCATAGCTCGCGCCCACCGTGTCGCCCACCGACGCGAGGATGGTGCGCGCACTGTCATAGTCTGCCAGCGCACTCGCGTACTGCCCGATGTCCGCGCGGTACCGGCCGGCATTCCCGAAAATGAACGCGCGGATGAAGTTCGCCTCACCGCGCGCCTCGGACGACGCTGCGGCCGCCGCTGCGTGCACGCGAATGGCCTCGCGCGGATTGCCGGCGTTGCCCAGCGCTCGACCATAGAGCAGCAGGCCCTCCACCATGCGCGGATGCGACGGCGCGTCGGCATAGCGCGCACGCGTGAGCGCCATCGAACGCTCAGCCGCCCTTCACGCCGCATCCCGGGGATACAGCTTTGGCCGACCAACAAGCGTGAGCGCGCCAAAATCGCGCAGGTCGACGGTTGCAATCGCCGTCGCACGCAATCGCTCGGCCATCGCAGCGACAACACTGTCCACCATCCCGAGTGCCAGCGCACGATAGCGGGTGCGTATTTCCATGGCGCGCGTCACGTCGGCCGCATCGCCCCACTCCACGACAAAGGCACCGCTGGCGATGTCGGCCATGAAACGGGTGGCAGCAGACTCGCCCAGGTACCGCGTGAGCAGGTAGTCCACCTCGGGCAGGATGGCCCACGGCAGCACCCACGCCGAGGGGTCGCGCTCGAACAACGCCACCATGTCCCGGTGATGCCGGTCATCGGCATCGATGAGCGCCACGATGGCGCCCGTGTCCGCCACGATCACGCGCGTTCGCCCATCCCCTCGAGCAGCGACTCGGCGCGCTCGGACAGATCGCCGCGTCCGCTCCGACCAGCGCCAATGCTCGACGGCTGCACCGGCGTCGCGTGTCGGCTCGCGTACTCCGACACGGCCTCCCGCACGAGTTCAGCGGTGGGCCGACCCTGCGACTTGGCCAAGGCCTTGAGCCGACGGTAGTCGACGGGATCGAGATAGACGGTGGTCTTTGTGGGCTCTGGCATATGGTAACCATATATGGCGGTTGTCCATCTTTCAAGCCGGAGTTCTGGAAACGTCGGTTCGCGCAGGTTGTAGCACTGCAAGTTGCAGCGTTACAACGTACAGTTTAGATAGTAAAGAGACTTCAGCTGACGCAGCTTCCCAAGGTTTCCATCCATGACTCCTCGTTCGCTCCCGACTTCCCCCGGTGTACCCAAGCCGGCCGACGTCATCGACCGCGATTCGGTATGGAATGAACTCTCCACCGCGTGGAGTCGACCCGAACCGGCGCTCCTGATGGGACTCGGTCGACGCCGTGCGGGCAAGAGCTGGGTACTGGCGCGATTCGCGCGCGCCGTTGACGGCATCTACTACCAGGCCACCCAGCGCACCGAAGCCGAACAGCTCGCTGCCTTGAGCCGGATCGTTGGGGGTCGATACAAGGACTCGGCCCTGACCCATGGGGTGGGCTTCCCGACATGGGAAGACCTCTTTGCATACCTCACGGAGCGCGCGGGCACCGAGCCGCTGCTCGTGGTGCTCGACGAGTTCCCGTACCTCGCGGAGGCGGCGCCCGCGCTCCCGTCGATCCTGCAATCCATCTGGGATCACCGATGGGCGGGCACGCGCATCAAGATTGTGCTCAACGGCTCTCACATCTCTGCGATGACGCGGCTCGAGGACGCCGACCAACCGCTCTACGGCCGCCGTACAGGACGTCTGCACTTTCCGCCGTTCCATCTGGAAGATGTCCGGGCCTTCGTCCCCGAGTACGACGCACTCGATGTACTCCGGACCTATGCGATCATGGGGGGACTTCCGGGCCATCTTGCCCTGCTGCGACCCGAGGAGGAGCTCGCCACGAATGTGGCGCGCCTCATGCTCAACCCGAACGGTCGGCTCGCGGACGACGCGGAGCGCATGCTGGATGCGTTTTTGGGCGACGCGGACGTGCACTACTCAATCCTGCAGGCCATCGCCACCGGCGCGCACACTTGGAAGGACATCACGCAACGGGTCGGAAAGCCTGGAGGCTCGCTGTCGCGGCCGATGAAGTGGTTGGAGGAGATGCAGTTCGTCACGCGCGTGGTGCCGTTGACCCAAAACCCGGACACGTCACGGCGCACGCTCTATCGCATTGCCGACCACTACATCGCGTTCTGGCACCGCTTCGTGGCCCCGCTCCTCGCGGTCGGCGAGACCAGCCTCACCCCCGCGGACGTACTCTGGACGGGCCGGGTCGCGCCGGGGCTCAACAACTACCTGGGGCACCCGTTCGAGCAGATGTGTCGGGCCTGGGTCAGTCGCACCTCCAGGCTTCCCTTCCGGCCGAGTCGCGTGGGCGCGTGGTGGGACAGTACGTCGCAGAACGAGATCGACCTCGTGGCGCTGGGTCCCGACCGCGCGTTGCTGGTGGGGGAGTGCAAATGGGGTGCATTCGACGACCGCGATCTCCAGGTCCTCCGCACACGAGCCGCGCTGCTGCATACCGAACTGCCGCCCGCTGCGCAGGGGGGCCAACTTCTGCTCGCCTGCTTCTCCGCTCGCGGTGACTGGGGACCAGGAGTCGCGCGCGAGATCGACGCCGGTACCGTGCTCGGATTTACCGCCGAGGACCTTCTGGTGCTGTAGGACGTCGTTCGCTACCCCCGCCCCCCACTCCGCACCCGCGCCAACCCGGCCAGCGCCCACTGCTCGTCTGCCGTGGTATCCATCCCGGCCGCCCGGAACGCGGCAATCGCCCGCTCCAGGGCATTCGCCGCCGGTTCGCGCGCACCGAGCGCCAGCTGCGCACGTGCCAGCTCCACATACATCCGCGCCCGCTCACGGGACGCGGCGAGACTGGCGGTATCGGTGGTGGCGGCCAGGGCCTCGGACTGCCATCGCGCCGCCTCGGCCGGTGCACCAGCCAATCGCTCCACCACGCCGCGCGCGTGTGCCAGCGCGCCCTGCTGATCGTCCGGCACGCCTCGGGCGGCCACAGCGTCCAGCCGCCGCCGCGCCTCGGCTGCACGACCGGTCTGTGCCTCCGCGACGGCCATGCGCAACTCGGTCACGGCCACGCGCGGATGCTCTTCTCCCCACAGGTCGCGCAGCAGCCGAGCGGATTGACGCATCGGCACGAGTGCCTCCGCAGGCCGACCGAGGCGCTGTAGCATCTCGGCGCGATTACCCTGCGTGATGGCATAGCTCGCGCCCACGGTGTCGCCCACCGACGCGAGGATGGTGCGCGCACTGTCATAGTCTGCCAGCGCACTCGCGTACTGCCCGATGTCCGCGCGGTACCGGCCGGCATTCCCGAAAATGAACGCGCGCATGAAGTTCGCCTCGCCGCGCGCCTCTGACGACGCTGCGGCCGCCGCTTCGTGCACACGAATTGCCTCACGCGGATTGCCTGCGTTGCCCAGCGCTCGACCATAAAGAAGCAGGCCCTCCACCATGCGCGGATGCGACGGCGTGTCGGCATAGCGCGCACGCGTGAGCGCCATCGAACGCTCGGCCGCGGCCAGGGCCTCGTCCGGCGTGGTCTCGCCATTCTGCAGCGACACGGCCAGCACCTGCGCGGCCGTGACGATCTCGTCATGCCCCGCAGGATAGAACGCTTCCGCCACACGCAGTGCCTCGCGCGCCGGCTCCACAGCATCATTTGCCCGACCGCGATCAATGGCCACGTGCGCGCGATTGGCCAGCGTGGACACGAGCAGTTCGGAGTCGGGCACAGCCATGCGCTGCAGCGCGGCGTACGTGCGCTCCACCGTGGAGTCCATGGCGTCGAGGCGGCCGAGGAAGCGGTACACCTCGGTGAGGCTCATGTCGGCGCGCAACGTGTGTACATCGTTTTCACCGTGCATGCGCACCGCCAGCGCGCGCGCCTCCTCGGCAATGGGCTCGGCTTCCTGGTAGGCCTCGAGGTTCACGAGACTGTGCGCCATGAGCAGCAACAACTCGAGCCGCGTGGCATCCTGCTGGCCGAGGGATTCGTCGAGACGTGCACGCGCCTGTACGAGCAGATCCGTGGCGTCAATCGGCGTGCCGTCGCCCTTGTACGGATCCGCGTCGGCAAAAATTCGCTCAATGAACGTGGTCACTTCCTGCGCGCGCTGCTGCTCGGCGCGCGCAACCGACGCTTGCCACAGTGAGACACCGGCGCCCACCACCACCGCCACCACCACCGCCGCGGACGAAGCCACGGCCAATGCATGCCGACGCACGAATCGCGACGTGCGGTAGCCGATTGTGGCGGGACGTGCGAGGACCGGTCGGCCGTCGCGCCACCGGTGCAGATCGTCGGCCAGCGCGAGTACGCTCGCATAGCGTTCGTGGGCCGGCTTGCGCAGCGCCTTGAGCACGATCGTGTCCAAATCGCCGGTGAGTTGACGCCGCACACTGTCATCGTTCGTGCGCTCGCTGGGACGATACGGGTCGCCGGTGAGAATGGCCTGTTCCATCTCGCTGGCCGACTCGCGTGACACCCGATACGGACGCGCCCCGGTGAGCAGCTCGAAGAGCAGCACGCCGAGTGCGTACACGTCGGTGCCGGTGGTGACATCGCTGCCACTGATCTGTTCCGGCGCGGCGTAGTCGGGTGTGAGCACACGCCCACCGTCCACAGTGAGCGCGGTGAGCGGAGCGCGCAGTCCGTCGTCATCATCCAGCAGTTTCGCAATACCGAAGTCGAGCAGCTTCACCTGACCACTGCGATCAACCAGGATGTTGGACGGCTTGAGGTCCCGATGCACAATCAGTTTCGCGTGCGCGTGCGACACGGCGTCGAGCACGGCGTCAAACAGTTGCACGCGCTGTCGTACACTGAGCCTGTGTTCCGCGCAGTAGGCATCAATGGGCGTACCGTCCACGAGTTCGAGCACGAGATACGGCTGCCCGTCGTCGCCAACACCGGCGTCGAGCAGATGCGCGATGTGCGGATGCTGCAGCCTTGCAAGAATCTCACCCTCTCGGCGGAACCGTCGCTCGGCGGCGGGCTCGAGCAGCGCACTGTTGAGCAGCTTGACCGCCACCGTGGCGTCGTAGCGGCCGTCGTTCCGGTGCGCGCGCCACACGCTGCCCATGCCGCCGCGCCCAATCAGCGAGTCGAGGGTGTACGGGCCAAAGGTGAGTCCGGGCCGACCACTCGCCACCGGCGGTGGCGCCGCGGTGCCGGCGAGAAAACCGGCACGCGACGCATCCTCATGCGCGGCCAGCAGCTCAGCGAGCTGTTCACCCAGCGCCGCGTCGGCCTCGCGCACGCGGTCCAGCCAAGCCGCCCGCTCGGCCGGTGGGACGTCGAGCAGCTCGTCGAGGCGTGCGCTGAGGGCGCGCCAGTGTTCGGATGAGGGCAGCGTCACGTGACGGGACCCGCAGCGCCGGTCGCGCCGGTGTCCGGACGCATGCTGTGCCGCAGCATGAGGCGCGCCTTTTCCCAGTGCCGCTGCACGGTGCGTTCAGACAGGCCATGCACGGCGGCGATTTCGCCAAACGTGAAGCCGCAGAAGAAGCGCAGGTCCACCACACGCGCGAGCATCGGGTCCAGCGCCTCGAGCCGCTCCAGCGCGTCGTGCACCTCGAGCAGTTCTTCGTGGTTGGTCACGTCCTGGGCGTTCTCGGCGTCGAGCGTGCTGACGCGCACACCGCCGCCGCGCTTGGCCGCGTTGGCCGACCGCACCCGGTCGATGATCACGCCGCGCATGGCCCGCGCCGCGTATGCGAGAAAGCGGGACTGATCGGGAAACGCGGACTGGTCCTTCTCGCCAAACGCGAGATACGCTTCGTGCAGCAGCGTGGTGGCGCCGAGCGGGCTCAGGGCGCCCTGTCGCCGCACTTCGCGTCGCGCCAGTCGGTGGAGTTCGCCGTACAGTGTGGCAAAGAGCAGATCGCGCGCCGAGAGATCGCCGGCGTCGGCCCGGGAGACGAGCGTGCCAAGCGGGGTGTCCGACGCGGGATCAGGGGCAGTCACGCGGTAGTGAACTCGACGAGATGGACGGAGGGAAGTCGAGTCGGGAACGTACCGGCCGGTTCCATGGTCGGCAACGCATGCTCCGCCGCCAACAGCGATTCAAGCCGGGCCGCAACGGTGGGCGCGTCCACGCGCAGGTCATTGAGAAAGGCGGCGCGTGCGGCACCCTGCCTGGAGCGGGCCAGCTCCAGCAACGGAGCGAGGGCGGCCTCTTCGGCCTGCCGGAAAGACTGAAACAGCGAAAACATCGGACGCTCCATTTATTGAAATGAGGACAGGCCCACACGGTCACGAGAGGCCACCCCCCCTATATCGAACAGCGGTCTGAATTCACGACATCCGTTTTGCGACTGGTGCGTAAAAGGAGCAGCGACCGCGACGGTTGACGCAGCGGTAGCGTTTGCGGCACCGTCGAGGTTGGCACACATTGCGGCACACTCCCACCCATACCTGCCCATGTCCTCACTCATCACCATCGCGCGCGCGTTCTCGCGCCGCTCCCTCCGTGCCTGCGTTGCCGGCCGCGCACTCCTCGGGTTGTCGCTCGTGGCTGCCTGTACCAGCGCCGACACGCCCGCCGATACGACTGACACCGCCACGCCTGAGACGGATGGCCCGGTGCGCACGGCCGATCCCGCCGTCCGCGGCGAACCGCTCACGGCCTTCCCGCGCCTGGTGCCGCTGGCGGACAACGTGTACGGCTACGAGGAAATCCGGGCGCCGGGCTTCACCACCGTGAGCCTGATCGTGGTGGGCACCGACGGCGTGCTCATTGCCGACGGGCAGGGCAATGCCCAGGCCACGCAGACCATGCTTGACAGCATTCGCAGCATCACGCCGCTGCCGGTGAAATGGTATGTGGTGGGCTCCGAGCATGGCGACCACACGGCCGGCAACAGCGTGCTGCCCACGGACATCTCGTACATCGTGCACCCCACATCGCGCGCGCAGCTGGTGCGCGATTCAGCCGCCGCGCCACCGGAGCGACAGGTGATCGTACCGGCTGCAGCCATGACGGGTGACCAGCAGACGGTGGATGTTGGTGGCATCACCGTGGACGTGCGGTTTCTGGGCCGCGCGCACACGGGCGGCGATCTGGTGGTGTACCTGCCGCAAACGCGCATCCTCTTCATGAGCGAGGCCTACCTCAATCGCGTGTTTCCGGCCATGCGCTCCGCCTACCCCACGGAGTGGGTGGCCATGATTGACCGAGCGCTGGCCATGGACGTGGATCGATTTGTGCCGGGCCACGGCTTCATTGAGCAGCCGGCGGCGTCGCGCGAGGAGCTGGTGAAATACCAGGACGGGCTCAAGGCCGTGATCGCCGAGGTGACGCGGCTGCACGGGCTGGGCTTGTCGGAGGAGGAGGCCGTGGCGCAGGCCAACTGGGGGGAGTACGGCGACTGGTTCCTGGCCGAACAGCAGGCGCCGGTCGCGGTGAAGCAGGTGTATGCCGAGCTCAACGGGACGCTGGCGCCGTAGGCGGTCTCGGAACGGGCCCAGCTCAGGCCTGGATCGGTCCGGACCCAACGGCGGGCGATTGGTCCCACCACGGAACTTCCGGGGCTGAAACCGGGCTAAAATTCAGTGCGTCAGGGTGGCTGCGATCCCGTTGGGGGTCGTGGCGCCCTGCGCCTGACATGCAGCCGGATCCCTCAACGCCCCTTCAGATGACGTCTTCCGCTTGGTGCGCCCTGCGCGCACGCCTGACTTCGTTTCCCGCCGCGCGCCTCGTGATCGCGGCGGTTGCCGCCACGATGGCCAGTTCGCTGGCTGCGCCGTTGTCCGCGCCGCTCGTGGCCCAGGACGCGCCCAAGTCGCAAACCGTGCCAGCGGTGCTGGCACCGGCGCTGCCGCTCAAGCACGCGCCAGAGCCCACGTCGTCGGCCATTTCGTCCGACGACCTCATGACGCGCCTCTACATTTTTGCCGACGACTCCATGATGGGTCGCGACGCGGGCACCGAGGGCAGCGTGAAGGCCACCGCGTATCTGGCCGCCGAGGCGGAGCGCCTGGGCCTGCTGCCGGCCGGTGAGAACGGCACCTACTTCCAGACGCTGCCGCTCAAGAACAAGGCAATAGACCCCATGTCATCCTTCATTGCGGGCGGTGCGTCGCTGGAGCTGGGCAAGGAGTGGGGGTTCAACTCCACCTCGACGCTGTCTGTAAACGACGCGCCGCTCGTGTTTGGCGGGATCCTGGGTGATTCGAGCACGACCCTCACGCGCGAACAGGTGGCGGGCAAGATGGTGGCCTACACCATGCCGGCGTCCCAGACGGGTATTGGCATGGCGCTTGAGGGGAAAGACCTGCTGCCCGAGGGGGCCACGGGGCTCGTGATTCTGGTGCCGCAGCCGGTGATCGGGATCCTGCGCTACGTGCTCTCGTCCGGATCATTTGTGGACGACGGCGACAGTCCGTCTCCGCGCTACTACGTGATGATGAACGCGGCGAACAAGCTCTTTGCCACGTCCGTTGAGGAGCTTGCAGTGGGCGCGGAAGGTGCGGCCATCACGTCATCGGCCGTCGTATCGCTCACGCCCAGCGCGTTTCCGGCGCGCAATGTGGTGGCGTTGCTGCCCGGCAGCGACCCCGTGCTCAAGAATCAGTACGTCGCGATTGGCGCGCACAGCGATCATGTGGGCATGTCGCCGCGCGCGGTGGCGCATGACTCGCTGTTGGTGTTCAACCGCATCGTGCGGCCCGGCGGCGCGGAGGACGGCGGCAAGATGGGCACGCCGGAGCAGTTCGAGCAGGTGAACGCCGAGCTCGCCGCGCTGCGCGAAGTGCAGCCGGAGCGCATGGACTCGATCTTCAATGGCGCCGACGATGACGGTTCGGGTTCGGTGGCCGTGCAGGAGGTGGCCGAGTTCATGTCGGCCATGCAGACCAAGCCCAAGCGGTCCACGTTGTTTGTGTGGCATGTGGGCGAGGAGAAGGGACTGTGGGGATCGGCGTACTTCACGGCGCACACCACGGTTCCTCGCGATTCCATCGTGGCGCAGCTCAACATGGACATGGTGGGCCGCGGTGCGCAGACCGACCAGACGGGCATGACGTCGGACGGCCAAGAGCTGCGTGGCGGACCGGACTATCTCCAGCTCGTGGGTTCGCGTCGCCTGTCCACCGAGCTCGGTGATCTCGTGGAGCGCGTGAACATGGACAAGAAGTTCAACTTCAAGTTCGACTACGCGATGGACGCGAACGGCCACCCCATGAACATCTATTGCCGCAGCGACCACTACGAGTACGCCAAGTGGGGCATCCCGGTCACGTTCTTCACCACCGGCGGCCACTCGGCGTACCACCAGCTCACGGACGAGCCGCAGTACATCGACTACCCGCACATGCAGCGGGTGGCGGCACTGGTGAAGGACATCGCGCTAGCGCTCGGTGACGCAAAATCGCGTCCGGTTGTTGATCAGCCGCTTCTGGATCCGCGCGGTACCTGCAAGCAGTGAGCATGGATGCACGGTCCCTGTGGCACTACGTCGGCGACGAGCGTCCCTCGTTCGCCGACACGCCCCGTGCTGGTCAGGAATCGGTCTGGGACTATCCTCGGCCTCCGGCGCTGGTGCCCGATGTGCGCGAGGTGATCGTGCGAGTGGGCGACGTGGAGATCGTGCGTACGCGTGGTGCGCTGCGCCTGCTGGAAACAGCGAGCCCGCCTGCGTTCTACCTGCCCTTCGCCGATGCGGTGGCGGGCACGGTGGTGCCAGCGGTGCGTTCCGGACGCTCGCATTGCGAGTGGAAAGGCGAGGCGACGTACTGGTCCATTCACGCGGGTGGTGCAGTGCTGGACGCGGTGGCGTGGTCGTATCCCACGCCGCGCGCGCCGTATGCCGAGTTGGCGGGATACTTCTCGCTGTACCCCGGGCGCGTGGCGTGTTTTGTGGACGGCGAGCGCGTGCGGCCGCAGGACGGTGGCTTCTACGGTGGTTGGGTCACCAGCGAGATCGTGGGTCCGTGGAAGGGTGGCCCCGGGACGGGCGGCTGGTAGGTTC
>JBBSPE010000115.1:0-14398 GCA_038259155.1 Gemmatimonadales bacterium | reverse complement strand
GGGGGCGCGACCATTCCCACGCGCGCCCCTAGCGCCATCGGACAGTGATATCATGACCGCGAAACGTACGATGTCGCGCTTGCTCCTCTTGCTTGGCATGTGCACCTCCGCCTGCGGCACACCCGACACCAGCTCCGAGTCCACCGCCGGCCACAGCGTCACAGACTCGGCCGGCGTGCGCATCGTGCTGAGCACCAGCGCTGCGTGGGGCCCGGAGCCCGCGCACCTCGACAGCGTGCCCCTCGTGCAGATTGCGTCCGCCGATTCCGGACCGAACCAGTTCGCGTTCGTGTTTCAAGGTGTTCTGCTCCCCGACGGGCGCATGGCCGTCGTCGAGCAAGCCGCGAATGAGGTGCGGGTCTTCTCCGCAAACGGCACACATCTCCAGACGCTGGGCGGGCGCGGTGGTGGACCGGGTGAGTTCGAGTCACTGAGCGGCCTGTTTCCGTACACGAATGATTCGCTGCTCACGTTCGACCAAATGCTGCGTCGGGCAACGGTCCTGTTGCTGAACGGCGACGCGGTGCGGGTGGTGCCGAGTCCGATCGCCAAAAACCTCACCACGTTCGGCCGTCTCAATGGCGCGCAGTTGCTTCTGCACAACCTGGGCGGCAGCTACCGGCCGGGGGTGCCGCCGGGCTTGCAGTGGGACACCACCGACATCGTTCGCTTCGACGTGGCCGATGGCTCGGCGCAGGTGATTGCGCGACTCCCGTCTCGCCTCCAGTTCGTGGAACCGGACGGCAATGCCGGACAGATCGCACCCCCGCAGTCTGCCGTGTACGCGAGCAGCGAACGCGGCTTCTACTGGGCGACATCCGAGCGCTACGACATCCGGTTCTACTCCGGCAGCGGAGCGCTGCAGCAGATACTGCGGCGCCCTGTCGAACCGACACCCGTGACTCCCGACATGACCGAGCAGTGGATCGAGGCCAATCTCAAGCCGGTGCGTCGCGATCAGGGAGAGGCGGCGGTTGACGCCAGGCGACAGCAGCTTGCGGCCGGAGAACGCGGCACGCACGTGCCACTGTTTCAGGAAGCGTTCGTGGACCGCGACCAACGACTGTGGGTGGGAGCATCTTCGTGGCCAGGGTTGTCTTTCTCTCCGCCCCCGTCGTGGTCGCTTTTCGATGCAGACGGTGTCTGGCTTGGCGACCTTGTCGTCCCACCGGGATTCCGGCCGCTCGACAGCCGCGGCGACCGCGTGCTTGGCGTGTGGGCCGATGAAGATGACGTGCCGCATGTGCAGGTGCGGCGGTTGGTGCAGCCGTAGACGGCCGTCGCAACGTATTGACGTATTCGACAGCCGCGAACGTCGCGTTCAGCAAGTGGTGCGCCCCGGCACCCCTTAGGCGCGGCGCCGTCGCGGCATCTCGTCGTTCAAACTGCGGACGAGTTCCGGCGTCACAAGCGCCGCATCAGGCAGCGAGTGCCGGGCCATGCGAGCCCACACCGGGAATTGGACCTCCCGAACAACTTTCGGTATTTATTCGGTATCTCAACCGAACCAATGCCTACTCTGTCCCCCGCCCCCGACCCCTCCACCCCGTGGCGCATCGCCTGCGTCCGCATCCCGCGCTTCCCGCTCGGGGCGGTCTGGCGCCACGCCACCGCGGACTCGGCCACAGCCGCCCAGCCGGTCCAACTCACCCTCGCCCTGAGCATGGCGCCGGTCGCCGAACCGGCGCGCAAACCCGCCAATACCCCGCACTGGGACGACATCCCCCGAGCGCTCGCCGACGGCCAGCGCCTCAAGACCGTGTCCGTGGCCGCCGCCCGCGCCGGCGTCACGGCGGGCATGCGGCTGCCGGAGGCCCGGGCCCGCTGCAGCACCCTCGACGTGCGCCCGTGGGACGCCGACGGCATCGGGCGCGCCATCACGGAGACCACCGCGTCGTTCCTGGCCGCCAGCCCGCAGGTCACCCCCGCCGCGGGCGCGGCCGGCACTTGGTGGGTGGGCGCCAACGGCCTCGCACACCGCGGGCCAGAGGCGGAGTCGGCGCTGCTGGACACGCTGCTCACCATCGCGCGACGTTGGCACCCGCAGGCGCGCGTGGCGCTGGCCGACTCCTGCGTGGCTGCCCGCGCCGCCACCTGGAACCCGGCGCGCGGCGCACCGACCACCATCATCCCGGTCGGTGGCTGCGCCAACTTTCTGGCGGCCGCTCCGCTTGGCCTCATTCCCATGGACACCGACCTGCGCGGCGCCCTGCTCGCGCTCGGCATCAAGACCCTCGGGGCCTTTGCGGCCTTTGACTCGGGGGACGTGGAGGCCCGCTGGGGCGCCACGGGGCTCGCCAGCTGGCGTCTGGCCCGCGGCATCGACCCGCGGCGGCCGGGGCTGGTGCGCGTGGACGCCCCACGCGCCGTGCACGCCGAGCTGCCCACGCCGGCGCAGACGGTCACGCCGGTGGGCTTTCTGGTGCGGGCGGCGCTGGAACGGCTGGTGGCCGACCTCGTGCGCGACGGCCGGTCGGCGGCCTCGGTGGCCATCACGCTCGAACTCGACGTGGCGCACCACAACACCGACGCCCACATGGAGATGATCCTGCAGCCCGGCGTGGGGCACGACGCCAGGCGGTTGGACGGCTGGGACCGCAACGCGCGCACGATCACGCGCGAGGTGCGTCCAGCACGGCCGCTGGCGCGCGTGGAGCCGCTGGTGGAACTGTGCCGCTCGCTGCTCGAACGGTGGACGCTGCCGGCCGCCGTGACCGGCGTGTCGGTGCACATCCCGGCCACCGCTCCACTTTCGGCCGATCAGGGCGATCTGCTGGAGCCGTCGTGGCGTGACGCGGCCGCGTCAGTGGAGGCAGCGCTCGCGCGACTGTCCGCCGCGCTCGATCCGGAAGGACGCGGTGACGTGGTGGTGCATCCGCAGGCCGCCGACGCGCATCGGTATGATCGGGCGGGCACGTGGGTGCGCGCCGACGCGTGGGTGTTGGCCGAGCGGGCGACACGGGCCGATGCGGTGGCGGGGATGAACGCGCACGCTGCGTCGCATTCCACGTCGAAATCCATATCGTCTGTATCGTCAGCGCACGCCAGCGAGCCACGCCCATCGCTCGATCACGCGGCGTTGCGCCTGCTCGAAACGCCCGACGCCGTCACCGTGCAGTGCACCAACGGCGTGCCGAGTGTGTTGGAGTGGCAGCAGCGTCGGATCGTGGTGTCGGAGGCCAGCGGTCCCGAACGACTGGCGGGCGACTGGTGGCGTGCCGACGCGTTCGCGCGCGACTACTGGCGTTGCGTGGCCGAGGGAGAGGGTGATCTGCTCCTGTATCAGGAGCAGGGCCAGTGGTTCGTGCAGGGGTGGTTCGACTGAACCGTCAAGTGAACCGTCAGGCGTTTTCCACCGCAATGCCCGTCAGTTTGGCGTTTGCCGCCTTTTCCATGTCGAGGATCTTGGTGAGCAGGTCATGCGCCTCGTCGTTCTTGAGCTCCTTGGCCCATTGACGCAACGTGCCGTAGCGCGCGATCTCGTAGTGCTCCACGGCCTGCGCAGCACCGATCAGGCACGCCTGCAGCGCCTTGCCGCTCGCCTCCTCCATGATGCCTTCCGCCTCCTTGATCAAGCCCTCGATCGCGTCGCACTTCTCGCCTTCCGACGGCTTGTCGATGGTGGCAAACACCTTCTGCAGGATCTTGACCTGCTCCTTGGTCTCCTTCAGGTGGTCCTCGAACGCGGTCTTCAGCTCCGCCGTACCCGCAGCCTCGACCATCTTCGGCAGCGCCTTTGTGAGCGCCTTCTCGGCGTAGTAGATGTCCTTGAGCGTGTGATGGAACGCTTCGGCTTTTGTCTTCATGCGTTGATCTCCGTATGGGGAACAGGGCGTGCGAAGGACATCCGCACCGATCCCGGCGGACCATCGCCGGCACCCACCGAAGATGAAACGGGCCAGCGGCGTGAGCTACCGACCGCAGGAGGAGTCCTTGCCTATCCCGGACGGGCGATGAACCGACGTGTCAGGCGTCACCCCGCAATCGCTGGATCGCCTCGAGCACTTCGATGTCCGCGGCGTCCTGCAAACGCCCGGTGCGCTTGGACGCGATGAGGTCGGCGATGGACGCGGTCGGAATCACTACGCCCTCCACATCGAAGTCCCGTGCCCGCGGGTGCGCCTGTTCCCACCGGACATTCCACGCACGCGTGAGCACATCCACGTTCGGCGTGTCGCCCACCATGGTCACCGGTCGCGAGGCCACGTCCGCGGCATCCAGTTCGCCCGCGATGCCGAACCCGAGCGTCGCCAGGCCGGCCAGCACGCGCCGCGCGTTCTCCACCGACGGCTCGATGAGAATGTCGATGTCCTGTGTGGCCCGCGTGCTACCCCACAGCTGCATGGCGGTGGCACCAACGAGCACGTACTGCGCGTTCGCGGCGTTGAGGCGACTGCACACGCGCGCAACGCGCGAGACGTAGTCGGTCATGGCGAGAGGTCGCGATCGCGCTTCCAATCCAGGAAGTCATCGTAGTGATCGAAGAACCGCGATGCGACCGGCCGTTCTTCCCGCACGAGCGCGTGTAGCGCCAGCGTCTCCTCCGCAGCGAGGACACGCTCCTCCGGTGTGAGCGCGAGGTCGCGCACCAACTGGCGGGTGCGCGAGACGCCGAGGCCGGGCTCGTAGGGAACGCGTGAAGAAACGGGGCCGGTCGGAACGGCGAGCACCACGTCGGCCTCCATCGGACCATCCCCACTACCAGGAGAAGACTGCGCGTCTGCCGCCGCCACGTACTGGCGCAGCGCTTCCGCCACAATCCAGCTGCGGGACCGATCGCGCGCTTGTGCCAGCCGGTCAGCCGCGGCGAGGTCCTCTGGCGGCAGCGTGATCGCTACTCGTGCATACGGCGGCCCTTTGCTCATGCTCAGTATTACTCGATATTACCACGAAAGACAAGGATCGGGGAGAGCGGGTCAGTACACCAGCAACCGCGGCTCCGTCATCTCTTCCATCGCATACCGCAGCCCCTCACGCCCCAAGCCACTGTCCTTCACGCCGCCGTACGGCATGCTGTCCACCCGGAAGCCGGGAATGCCGTTGATGATCACGGCGCCCACCTCCAACCGTTCATGCGCGAGCTTCACATGCGCGAAACTGTTGGTGAACACGCCCGCCTGCAGTCCGTACGCACTCTGGTTCACACGCGCAATCGCATGCGCCATGTCGCGCACACTTTCGAGTATCGCGACCGGACCAAACACCTCGGCACACGACACCTTCATCGTGTCCTCGGTGCCGGTGAGCAGCGTGGGCCGATAGACATGCCGCTCGGCCTCGGCGGCCGCACCACCAGCGAGCACCAGCGCACCACCACGCACGGCCTCTGCCACCCAGGCACTCACGCGGTCAAAATGCGTCCGGTCAATGATGGGACCGACACTCACCGCGGGATCTGCGGGATCGCCACACTGCAGCGCCTCATACTCGGCCGTGAGCAACGCCTGGAACTCGGTGCACACCGACTCCACCACGAAAATGCGCTGCGTGCTGATGCACGTCTGGCCGGCATACAGGTTGGCGCCCATCGCGATGCCCCGCGCCGCCGTCGCCAGGTCCACACCTTCGTCCACGATCACCGCGGCGTTGCCGCCAAGTTCGAGCGCGACCTTCTTCTTGCCGCACACAGCCTTGAGATGCCAGCCCACCTTGTCGCTGCCGGTGAAGCTGAGCATCCCCACACGTTCGTCGGTGACGAGCTGCTCGGCCACGGGAATACCACACAGCAGCACACTGAATGCGTTGGCCGGCCACCCGATTTCCTGCAGCATGCCCGCGAGCGCCAGTGCACTCAACGGCGCCTGCGGCGCAGGCTTGAGCACCACGGGACAGCCCACGGCCATGGCCGGTGCCACCTTGTGCAGCACGAGATTGAGCGGGAAGTTGAACGGTGTGATGGCCGCGATCACGCCCACGGGGAACCGTCGCGTAAATGCGAGTCGGCCCTTGCCACCGTCGTGATCAATGGGCACCACTTCGCCCCCAAAGCGCAGCGCCTCGGCCGCAGCCGCACGCACGGTGCTGATGCATCGCGTGATCTCACCGCGCGCATAGCCAATGGGCTTGCCCGCCTCGCTCACGATCAACTGCGCGAGCGGTTCCTGCTTCGCCCGAATCAGCTCGGCCAGCGCGAACAGCTTGTCGCTGCGCTCGCCGGCACTCATGGCAAGCAGTGCGCCCTTGCTCGATACCGCGGACGAGATGGCGGAGTTCATCTGCTGGGCGGTGGCGTGCGGAAGCCGAGCGAGTTCATGTCCGTGGTACTTGTCGAGCACCGTGGTGTGCGAGCCGTCGCCTGTGTCCATCCACTCGCCGGCAATCAGGTTGGCGTGCTGGAGCCGGAGTGCGTCGGCGATGGGTGCAGCAGTTGAGGCAGCGGACATGGTCAGGATGTCGGACAAAGGAGAGAGGTCACTTGGCCATGTACCGGCCGGCAGGACGCAGGAGCACCACGTGCGCTTCCTGTTCCTCGAAACGGTCGAAGCTCGCGGCCACGCGTCGGTCGGGCCACACTACCTTCATGGCACCGGCTTTCACATCGTACATGCTGGTGTACAGTGTGCCGAAGCCACGCAGAAACTGCTTGCTGCGGAGCGGCGGTTTGAGCATGCGCTGCAGCAATGCTTCCCGCGTCATGCCATTCGTCTGCAGCAGCCCCTCAAGGGTGTCCAGGCGTTCGATAGTTCGCGTGAAGGCCGCGTGTTCGTCCCACACCACCTGATGTTGGTGATTCGTGATGCGCGGCGTGGACACCACCTCGGCCGCACGGTCCGGATTGACGAACACCGTTGCCACGTGACCGGACGCATCGATGACCATGACGTTGTAGCTCATGTGCACCGGAATGCGCGCCAGCGCCTCACAGGCCTCGTGCGTGGTGCTGCACGTTTCCAGCACGTAGCGCAGCACCAGCGGAATACCGAAGCCCGTACCAGTCTCCTGCCGTCCGCCGAACGCCAGCGCGACGGCCAATCCGTCGGCATTCATGCCGTCAAGCACGCCCCACGCACTGTCCTGCATGCTGATCACGGACTTGCGGTACCTGGTGTACGTGAGCCGTCCGTCAAAGTAGCGCGGATCGAAATCGTAGTTGCGAATGAGCGTGGGACTGCCGTGCGCGAGCGCCACCACGGAGCACCCGGCCATGTACGGTGGTGGGCACCACATGCTGAGAAACCGGCTGGCGAGATCGTTCTCCCCAGCCAGCTCGCAAAGGCGCTCGTACACCGGCAGCAGCTCCGGCATGTGCTCGGCCAGCATTGAGCGACACACCGCGAGCGAGGGGCGCGCATTCATGCCTTCACTGATGAACCAACGTTCATACAACGGCCAGACTCGCGTGAAGTACTCCTGCCAGCGTACATCCGGCCACAGTTCCTGCACGAGCTTGAGAGTGACTTGCATTCAGGGAAAGCTAGGTGAGACAACGGCGGCTCGCCAAGCGAATCCGGCGGTCCGCGTGCGAGTGTGGGACGCGCATCACATCATCTTGAACCCACCAACCTCCAGCGCGTGCGGCGGCGCCGACTCGTCCGCCACCCCCACGGGCTCGCTCTTGTACTCAGCCCGGATGGCCGCAAGCCATTTGCGGGAGCGCTCGGTGAGGTCGAAGTCGTCCGTCATGGTACGACCGCGCATCACGACAATGCCGATGTCCGCCCCCTCATACAGCCAGTCACCCACTCGGGTGATGCGCAGGAAGAACGCCTCGTTCTCCTTCTCCACGTAGCGTCGGTGCGTGTCCATGCGCCAGAAGTAGATCGAGCCGTCGGGTCGCATGCGCCAGATGCCGGACCGCGGCGCTTCGGTGACCTTTCGGATGTCGTCCTGCGTGTGCTTGATCACCATCTGGCCCCACGTGTCGATATTCTCGTCGCGCGCCCAGCGCTGATTCAGCGCCTTGACGCCGAGCTCGTAGGGCACGTTCATGTACTCGAGCATGTGGAACAGATGCAAGGGCGCGTCGCTCATCGCGAACACGGCATGGTTGGTGATGCTGCTCGCGCCTGTGATACGAGGGTTGAGCTCGCCGAGGTAGATGGCCTTGGTGTCCAGGTCGATCAGGAAGTCGAGCTCGAAGTAGCCCTTGTAGCCCTCCTTCTTGAGCTGGTCACCAAACATCTGCGCGTACTTGCGCGCCTTGCGCCGGATCGTGGGCGTGAACGCTTCGGCGAAGATCTCGTTGCCGCACCAGCCGCCCTTGTACGGTGTGAGCTCCTTGAAACCCACGAGTTCCGTCATGAGTGGTGCCACCAACGTGCCGTGGCGCGTTACACAGGCTTCCATGGCGGCACCGCGACAGTTGATGCGCTTCATCACCTTGCACTCGGCCTCGGCTTCAATTTCCGTGGCGTGCTTTGCGTACTCCTGCTCGTTGGACACGAAGAACGTGGTGTGCCCGCTGTCACCGAAGGGCGTCTGGATGACCAGATCGGTGCCGAGTGATTCTGCGACCTGCCCCAGCTGCTCATAACTGGACACCGGCGAGAGCACGTACGGCACACATGGCACACCGGCCTTCTCGGCGATGCGATTCGTGTTGACCTTGTTGTCGAGCGATTCGCGCATCGCGGCGCTGGGGAACATCACCTCCAGGCCGAGCTCTCGCGCCAGCCGCTCCGTCTTTTCGTCGAACATGAGGAAGAGCACCTTGCCCGCCTTCCCGTCCACCGTACGGTCTTCGATGTACTGCTTCACTTCCGGGTGCGTGAGCAGATAGTTGTTGATGTCCTCGATGCTCTCGAACTCGTCGTGCGGCAGCTCCTCTTCGGGGCTCATCAGGTTGGGGTGCAGTCCGTCAAAGCACTCGATGTACGTGATGAACTTGAAGCCTTTGATCCATTCGTCCGCGCCCAGGAGATTGAAATTGGTCGCGCTCACGAAGTAGATCGGCGTCTCGTTGCGGTAGAAAAAACGGCGAATGTCGCTGACACCACGCAACGCGGCCATGGGGGACGCCTTGGCGGTGGCTTTCACAGGGGCCTTCGCGGGCGCCTTCGCGGGGGCCTTCGCGGGGGCCTTTTCGGGCTGGACAGTGGCGGTCATGCGGTCTCCTTCGTGGCAGGAACAGATGCGGGAATCTTGCTGGTGGCTTTGGTGGACGTTGGGACGGCGCGTCGCACGGCTCCCATGGCAGTGCCGGTGCGCTGCCGGCCGAGCGAGGCTTCCGTGAACACACGCAATCCGAGTTCCGGGCGGTAGCCGTGGATTTCCTTCACGTCTATCGCGATGAGAAAATCCAGGATCTCATGGTTGATCACCTGACCCGGCACCAACACGGGGAAACCGGGCGGATACGGAATCACGAACGACGCCGATACCATGACATCACCGGCATTTACACGCTGCAGACAGTCGTGAATGCTCACGTGATGGCAGCGTGACTCCTCGTACCCCAGAAAATACGCTGCGCGCAGATCCCCCCCGCGCACGCCCGGGACTGCCTGAAAGGACGAGTGGAAGCTGCTGAAGTCGGGGAGCGGCGGCACGTCTTCGGTGAGCGATCGGATCGTGGCCAGATGCACCTTTTTTTCGGCCCGTTCCATGCCCGCATTGCGACGCTCAAGGTCTTCCGCAATCTCGAGCAGAACCTTCGTGAGGTACGCGATGGAGCCGCGGGTCGTGCCGATATTGGTCATGAACAGCACGCTGTTGCGCGACGTCTTGTTGATCTGGATCGCGTACTTGTCCATGAGATAGCGGTTCTTGAACGTGTCGCCATCGATACCGGTCTTGCCCGTGAAGAGGCTCACCTTGGTGGGATCGAGCGCGAACTCGTCGTCCGCCCAGGCGCGTTCAATGTCGTGCCACCCGCGCTCTCGCGAGTAGTAGCCGTCCATCTCGCTCTGGCGATGCACCGCCGGAATGAGCTCACTGATGGTGATGATGTCAAACCACTTGCGGAGCCGCGGATTGTCGCGAATGGTGCGCCGCAGCATCATCCCCAAGTCGATGGCCTTCTCCACCAGCTCGTAGCCTTCCAGCATCACCTGCCGACGTCCCACATCGAGACTGGCGAGGATCTGGTAGTTCGGGCTGGTGCTGGTGTGCGTCATGTACGCTTCGTGGAACGACGCCTCGCTCTTGCGCTTGAAGTCTTCGTCCCAGATGTGGATCATGCTGCCCTGTCGCAGGGAACTGAGCGTCTTGTGCGTGCTCTGCGTGGCATAGGTGCGAATGCGCACCTTGTCCGGATCGGGAAGACGCGGAGCCTCACCCTTGGGGAGGGCCGCGATGTGCGCCTCGTACTCCGCCCGGTACTCCGGCGTCCGGTACTTGGCATGCAGCTTGGCGGCCACATGCATGGACGTGCGCTGGCGCATGAGGTTGCTGAACCGGGCAAACGCGAACCACGCTTCGTCCCACAGGAACACGATGTCCGGTTTGATGGCCAACACTTGCTGCATGAAGCGCTCGACGTTGTACACCACGCCGTCAAAGGTGCTGTTGGTGAGCAACAACATCTTCACCTTGTCCAGACGCCCGGCAGCTTTGAGTGCCAGCAGTCGATCGCGAATGTGCTCCAGCGGCACCGCACCGTACATGCTGTACTTGGGCAGCGGATAGCTGTGCAGGTACACGGGATATGCGCCGCTCAGCACCATGCCGTAGTGATGGCTCTTGTGACAATCGCGATCAATGAGCACGACGTCACCGGGCTCGATCAGTGCCTGCAGCACGATCTTGTTGCTGGACGAGGTGCCGTTGGTGGCGAAAAAGGTGTGCTGGGAGCCGAACGCGTCTGCCGCGAGTTCCTGCGCCTTCTTGAGCGGTCCCGTAGGCTGCAGCAGCGAGTCCAGGCCACCCGTGGTCGCACTCGTCTCGGCCAGGAACAGATTGCGCCCGTAGAACTCACCAAAATCCTGAATCCAGCGACTCTTGAATACCGAGTTGCCGCGCGAGATCGGCATCGCATGAAACACACCCATCGGCTTCTTGCTGTACTGCTTGAGGGCTGAGAAGAAGGGCGTGTCGTATCGTTCCCGAATGCCGCGGAGCACGGTGAGGTGCAGCTCCTGCAGGTCTTCAGTACTGTAGAAGATGCGGCGGCAGCCGGTGAGCGTGCTGTCCTTGAGTTCGGTGACTGGTGTGTCGGTGACGTAATAGCGATCCACTTCGGGGCGGAACTGCCGCATGAGCGTGGCCAGCAGCGGCCCCAGTTCGGCCTTGCTGCGGTCGCGCAGGTCCACATTGGCGAATGCCCGGGTATACGGCTTCATCACCCCGTCCGCATTGGCGCTCGCGAAGGGAACCCCATACCGAATGATGCTCGCCTGAATATTGGGGTTGAACACCAGTGCCATGAGCGCGTCCTGCACCGTGCGCACCACCAGCACGTCGTACATGAAGGCGTCCGATGGATCGCGCGCCTCGCGAAGGCTGCGCACGAGCGCCGCTTCCTCTTCGGCTTCCATCTCCCCGACCACCAGCAACTCGAAATAATTCTGTCGTGCCTTGCCCGGTGGTGTCGGCGCCAGGTCGGCGTCACCTCGCACTTCCTCGGCCATCTGGCTGTCGCCGCGATACGTGCCGCTCACCAGCTCCTGCACGATGCGATCCGTCTGCACGTGGAACCCGCGGAAGTCCTGGTGGCCGAGGGTGGACGTCAGCTGCTCCAGTCGTTGACGCCCCGGATACGCCCAGTACTGCTCAATCACACGCAGGTCGGCAAGGAGCGCGTTGGCCGTCTCCACGTCGCCGCGACCTTCGGCAAGCAGCGACGCCTGCAACCGCAACTGGTTCCAGGTGAAGGCGCGCAGGCGCGACGCGTTGAAGTGTTGACGATGGACGAGGGCGGGATCGGGGGGCATGGCGGGCGGGTTGGCGTGGACGAGGCGGCGGACGGGGACGCCGCCACCAGCTGGTGACGGGCGTGGTCACTGCAGCGCGCGACGTTGTCAGCGCCGCTTGGCCGCGTTTCGCTTGCCGGACTTGGGCTTGGCGGTTGCGGGCTTGCCTTCCGCCATCACATCCGCCGTCGCGTGCGCCGACTCGGCTGCATGGGCGCCCACGGGCGAGGCCATCACGACGGCGGGTTCGTGCAGCGCGAGGCGGTTGCCCTCCGTGTCGATGATGAGCGCGAACGAACCCGCCTCCTCGCTGATGAAGGAGCGCGGCATCACCACGCGCCCACCAGCCGCCTCCACGCGCGCCAACGCGAGGTCGAGCCCCATGGTGGCGTTGAGATACACCAGCACGCCAACGGCACTCGGGGTGCTTCCGGGACCGGCCACAATGGCACCACCAACACCGGACTCGGCCGGGAAGAGCGCCATGGTGTGGTCGCCATTCTGCGACAGCTCCATCTGGAACCCGTAGATGGCGGTGTAGAACGCGGCGGCGCGATGGATATCAAACGCCGGGATTTCAAACCAGCTGACAAAATTCACAGGGCACTCCTTGGGTCGGGGAATCAGGATATCGGGAACGGATGTGGTCAATCGCTCCCAGTGGACGGAACGGAAGCCGGCTCCGGCATGGGCACAGCGCCCGGGTAGGCGTGGGCAGCCTCGAGGACCTGCAGCTCGGCGAGTTCGGACACGCGCGTGGGCTTGATGAGCGGGCCAAGGGCGTCAAGGTACGGATGCCGTGCCCCGTGCTGATATACGTCAAACGTGGAGGCATGATCCCGGAAGCTCTTGAGCGGCTGCCCGAGTCGAAGCACACCGAGTTCTCGACTGCGCCGCACGCGCTCGATATCGATCTCTATGGGGAAGAACTCCTCGTTCTGCTGCGCCTGGTAGATCACGCGACCGTCCGGGCCGCACACGATGCTGCGTCCGCTGCCCCCGGTATCCAGGCCGTTCACATCAAAGAAGAAGCACTGATTGGTGGCTGCGGTGGCCTGCGCAATGCTCAGCTCGATGTCACGGTCAATGGTGCCGGTGAGCGTAGGGTGCAGGATCACCTCCGCGCCCATGACCGACAAGGTGCGCGACGTTTCGGGGAACCACATGTCGTAGCAGATGCTCACACCGAACGTACCAACGTCGGGCACGGGAAACACGCAGAACTCGGAGCCCGGCGTGACACCCACTTCGTACGGATAGAACGGAAACATCTTGCGGTAGCGCGTGACGACCGTGCCTTCAGGATTGATCACCGACGCCGTGTTGTAGATGTGGCCATTGGACCGTTCGAAAACGCTGCCCGGCAGCAACCAGATGCCATGCTTGGCCGCGGCCGCGCACATCTGCTGCTCGAACGCGCCCGGGATCTCGTGGGCGTGATAGGTGAGCGGTCCGTACGCGCACAGCTCGCTGAACACCACCATGTCCACCCACGGATAGATGTTCATGAGAATGTCGAGCTTGAGCAACATCGCGGACACGTTGGGAACGGCCGCGCTGACGCGCATCTGGACTCCGGCAATGGCGAACGGCCTCATGCGACCTCGACGAGGGGAGTGGAGTGGGCCGCCGCACGAGATTCGCACAGCGCCCGCAGCTCCGTTTCCATGATGTCGAGCCCTCGATGGAGCAGCTCGTCACCGATCACCAGCGGGCAGAGCACGCGGATGATGTTCTTGTCCGTGCCGGCCGGAATCACGATGAGTCCCTGACGCGCGCACGCGTACATGAGATCCTGCGCGAGTTGTGCATCCGGGCGGTGCGGGTCCTGTTCCTTCACAAACTCGATGGCCATCATCGCGCCGAGTCCGCGTACATCTCCGATCTGCGCGAACTCGTCCTTCCAGCGATTGAAGCGCACACGGATCACCTCGCCCACATGGCGACCCAGCGCGTTGATGTCGATCTCCTGCATGTACTTGAGCGTGGCGAGCGCCGCGGCACAGCACACCGGGCTTCCAATGTAGGTCCCGCCAATGCTGCTCGGCCCGGCCTTGTCCATGATGTGCGCCTTGCCCATCACCGCGGCAATCGGCAGACCGCTGCCCAATGACTTGGCCCATGTGCTCAGGTCCGGAATCACATCAAAATGTTCATACGCACTCCACGCGCCCGTGCGACCAAACCCGCTCTGCACTTCGTCGAAGATGAGCAGGATGCCGTGGCGATCACAAAACGCGCGCAGGCCGTGCAGGTACGCAGCCGGTGCGGTGTTGAAGCCCCCCTCGCCCTGCACCACCTCAATGATCACGGCAGCCAGCTGATCGGGCGACACCAGATTGTACGACGTTTCCTCCAGATGTCGCAACTCCGCCGCCACGAACTGCGCCTCGGTGCGACCGTCCGCATCCCGATAGAAGTTGGGATACGGTATGCGGTACACCTCGGGGGCGTACGGCCCGCAGGCATGCTTGTACGCCACCTTGCTGGTGAGCGACATGGCCATCATGGTGCGGCCGTGAAATGCATCGGTGAAACAGAGCACCCCCTGCCGCCCGGTGGCCTGACGCGCGATCTTGATGGCGTTCTCCACCGCCTCGGCACCGGTG